>JARIAS010000002.1 GCA_029257745.1 Candidatus Cryptobacteroides sp.
ATTCGAATGCTTCGGGAGGTAATAATTTGTTTTTATCTAAACCTAAAGCAGGTGTTGATAAGAAAAATCATTTTTCAATGGCTGGACTTAATGTAGGTACAAGTACAGAAATGGCTATATCTATGGGGCTTTCTTATTATGATTTTAAGACAAAGGAAAATTTGTTTAAGCCAGAGTATATTAGTTTGCTCTTGAAGGAAGATGGTCAAAATGAGGGACAAAAGATAGAATTTGATTTAGCTCCTGCAGGAGGGTGGAATTTGCTAACTTCTAAGAATCTTACTGTAAAGCCTAATACCTCATATACAGTAGAGATTATTAATATGGACGAAATAAGAATAGATGATATACTTATTAAGGTTAATGGAGAAGTAAGTCCTTCTGCTCCTGTAACACCTACACCAGAGAATCCTGATAATGGTAATGATAATACTGATAATACAAATAATGGTACTGATAATACTGATAATACAAATAATGGTTCTGGTGATAACTCAAATGATACACAAGCAGAATCTGAATATGCTAGTACAGTTGTTTTTGAGGGATCTCGTGAGAATAAGTACTATGAATTTTTCCTTAATATTAATAACACTGTAGTTAAAGGCTTCAAGTTAGGAACTGGAAAAGCAGTAGGCACTGCTGATGTGACAATTCCTGCAGGGGCTCATACTCTTAGCTTTTATGCCCTGGCATGGGATAAGAATCCTACAAAGGTGTGGGTTGTTTCTGGTAGTAAGGAAGTATCCTTTGATGTTAATGATAATGAAGCTATACGTGGTAACAAAAAAGAGGAAAAAGATAGAGGAAATGGTAGTAGTGCAAAGAGTGCTCTAAATTTAACAGTAGATGCTTCTGCTAAATACACTGTAAATCTAGAAGACTTACTTGGAGCAGTTCCTACTCAAGAGGTGAAGCTGTCTATTCTAACTAAAGATCCTAAGAAGGGAAGAGTTGTAGTATTTGGATTAAAAACAAAGTAATAAGTGAAAATATATAGAATATTAAGAGAGCTGATAACAGGTTTAGCGTTATCAGCTTTTCTCCTCATAGCATGTAATAATGCAAAACAAGAATATTTGGAGGTTAAAATAGATAAGTATGCTTTTTCCGGTGAGGATCAGTCCATAGATCTTAATATTCGATCTAATACAGAATGGAGTGTTGATATTAATGATATGAATGGTGCTCCTGCCAACTGGATTAAAGCTAGCGAGCCTATAGGCAGTGGTAATCTGATTATTAAGTTAAAAATGTCAGAAAATACCGAAGCAAGGCCTCGTAAGTCTGTGGTAATGATACATACGGCATCATCGAGTGTGCCATATAGCTTTACTATTCTTCAAGACTTTAAGAAAAAAGCTTTTAGTCCTAGCGATGATTCTGGTTCATCAGACTCCAACAATGCTTCAAATCCTAACACAGGTTCTGGTTCATCAGACTCAAATGCAGATGTAAATTTGTCTGCAGCTAATGTTCCTCATTGGTTAGAACTTCCTGCAACAAATGATAGTCGCTATAAGTTTTATTTTCATAAGGTGCCTTATAGGGGAAAGTCTTATAGAAATTATTCATATTTCTACGATAAGGACAGATATACTTCTTTGTGGGTAGCTTATCCGCTTTGTAGAATGTATACGGGACAGGGAAAGAGGACAAATGCTTGGGGACATTTTGACCCTAATCTGCCATATAGACAGCAACAAGATATGGGTAGAGGCTATCGAGGACGTTCTTTGAGTGGAGGGCGTTATGACAGGGGGCATCAGTTGCCATCGGCAGATAGAACTTTTACAAGAGAGGCTAATGAACAGACTTTTTATGGCACAAATATGACTCCACAAGATGCTGACCTTAATCAGGGTCTGTGGAAAATATTAGAGGAAAAAGTGCGTACTTGGTCAAATAAGTCTGATACATTATATGTGGTAACTGGTTGTATCTTAGATGGATATACGGAGACAGCAATAGACGCTTCAGGGAAGAGAGTGCCTGTGCCGGTGGCTTATTATAAGGCAATATTACGCTATGCCAAGTCTTCTACTGTTGGCTTTGGGGGATATACAGGAATTGCATTTTATTTTGACCACTTTACTAATTCATCATATAGGAGTATGAGGTTAAAATCTTCTATGGCAATGTCAATTGATGAACTTGAGAGGAAGATAGGTATGAAGTTATTCGTCAATTTAAGTGATAAGATTGGAGCAGAAAGGACGAAGAAAGTTAAGACTCAGAATCCTAAGAATGTTAGTTGGTGGGCTTTAAAAAACTATTAATCAATAATTTATGAAGAAGATAGCTTTAGTGTTATTATGTTCTCTACTATTTGTCGCAACTATATCTGCTGGCAATAGAAAAAAGGATTATATAATATCCTTTTATAATTTAGAGAATCTTTTTGATACATATCACGATGAAGGTAAGATAGATGGGGATTATCTTCCTGATGGTAAAAATCTTTGGACAGAAAACAGGTACAAGCAGAAGCTTGCAAATATGGCAAGTGTGATACGTGCAATTGCTGATGATAATAGAAAATTCCCAACAGTTATGGGACTTGCAGAAATAGAAAATAGACATGTATTGGAAGACCTTGTATGTGAAAAGGATATTTTGTCAGCAAATTATCAGATTGTACATTATGATAGCCCGGATAAGAGGGGTATAGATGTTGCTTTATTATATAGACCGGATCAGTTTGAAGTGCTTGATACAAAGATACTTCCATTTAATTTTGATAGTCCTACAATAGATTTTTCAGCTTGGAGTCAAGAAGAAAAGGAGGCATTTAAAACTAGGGATATATTAGAAGTTAGAGGACGCTTGAATGGTGAAATGTTTGCATTTTTCGTAGGCCACTTCCCTTCACGTTTAGGAGGAAAGGGTGCCGATCTTCGTCCTAGGGCAGCAGAAATTATGTATAAAGAGGCTCTTCGTTTAATGTCTGAATATAAGGGAATTAAAATTATTCTTATGGGAGATATGAATGATAATCCTGATGATGAAAGTATGGTGAAATATCTCCATGGCAAGGAAACTATAGCAGAGCAGAGCAATATAGACTTTTTTGATCCATTCTTGTCAATGTATAAGGCTGGATATGGCTCTTTAGAGTATAGAGGTACTTGGAATATCTTTGATATAATAATGGTAAATAAGGCACTTAGTTCAACTCAAAAAGGCCTATTGGAGATAGTTCCAATTGTAAAGAATAAGTATTATGGCAGAGTTTTTAAACCATCATTTATAGTTAATGAGCAGGGAGTGCCATTTAGAACTTTTTCTAGAGGTAATTATATAGGAGGTTATAGTGACCATTTCCCTACATATATAAAGTTAAAGATAAAATCATAAAATTTATGGCTTACAAAAAGATTATTATAGTTATGAGCCTTTTCTTCCTGTCTTTTGGACTATTAGCTCAAAAGCACAGTGGAGCTATAAAGGGTGTGATGATTAATAGGGCTGATCGTACAGCTATATCCGATGCCAAGTTAACTATATATAAAGATGGCAAGGAGTTGACAAGTATATATACAGAAAAAACTGGTAAGTTTATAATTACAGACTTAGCAGATGGCTTGTATAGGTTGAGAATTACTTCTGACTCTTATCTTCCTGTTGAGGTAAATGTTTTGGTGTCAGATTCTAAACAGAGAAACTTGTTTAATATCGGTATGACAAGTAAGGCTGTAAGGCAGATAGATAATGAAGAGAATGAGTTGGATACAGAGGAAGCAGGAGTCCAAGATAGTCCTGTCGTTTTGTACAATTCCAATGATGTGTTTAATAATATAGCAGCTTTTAACTTTTCTTCAGTAAGATTCCGTCCACGTGGTTATGCTAATGAAAGTCAGGACGTTTATCTTGCTGGTATAAAGATGAATGATGCGGTTAATTCTTATAGCCCATATTCTCTTTGGTCTGGTCTTAACGATGCCACTAGGACTAAGCAAAGTTCTTTATCCTTGGAGACTGCTAGTTATGGAATAGGTGGATATAATGGGCTTACTAATATAGATGCTATGGCATCGAATGTGCGTAAGGGCTTTAGTTCTAGTGTGTTAACTAATAGCCTTTATTATCGTTTGCGATTGATGGCTACTTATTCTTCAGGTATATTGGATAATGGTTGGTCATATTCATTTAGTGCCTCAGCACGATTGGGGGGAAATGATTGGGTGAAAGGAGTTTATTATCGTTCTTTCGCATATTATTTTTCTGCAGAAAAGATTTTTAACCCACAACACAGACTAGGTTTTATATTTATGGCTTCTCCGGGAGAAAGAGGGGCACAAAATGCTTCTACCCAAGAGGTCTATGATTTAGTAGGAGACAATATGTATAATTCTAACTGGGGTTATCAAAATGGAAAAGTACGTAATGCTAAAGTAAGAATAAATCATGAGCCTATTGCAGTGCTTAAGTATGATTTTAGTCCAAGTCATAAATTTAGTGCTACTGCTACTATATTATATAGATTTGGAAAAAATGCTTACACAGCATTAGACTGGTATGATGCACCTGATCCACGTCCCGATTATTATCGTAACCTACCTAGCTATTTTTATAATGAAAATGAAGATCTAGGTAAGTCTTCTATTGATAAATATAATATTGTTTATGAATCATGGATACATAATGATCCAAAGTATACGCATATAGATTGGGATAGAATTTACAATGTTAATAAGAATAATAAGGTGGGCTCTTGTTCACGCTCAAAATATATCATAGAAGAAAGGCGTCAGGATCAACAGGATTTGAATTTTGCCCTAAATACCAATTGGAGAATAAATAATTATCTAAAATTAAATTCTGGTATAAATGCAAAGGTTAATAGAACAGAATTTTATAAAAAGGTAAATGATCTTTTAGGTGGTAGGTATTATGTGGATATAGATCAGTTTGCAGAAAGAGATTTTGCATCTGATCCTATTAAGCTTCAAAACAATTTGGATTATTACCTTGAGCATGGACATGCTAAAAGGCTTAAGAGAGGGGATAAATTTGGATATGATTATTATGCACATGTAATGAACTTTGACTATTGGAATAGTCTAGAATACCATTATTCGGGTTTGGATCTTGTTGGTGCATTTAGCTTAGGTTATAATTCTTTTTGGAGAGAGGGATTGACAAGAAAAGGTCTTTTTGTGGGCTTGGATAGAGAATATAATTATCTAAAAGATAGAAATAACAATTACATAGAACCAATTAAAGACTATAAAGGAGATATTATTAGTTCTTTTGGAAAGTCAAAAGTGTCAAGATTTTTTACTTATACAGCAAAATTAAATATGGCATATAACTTTAATAGAGGTCATCGTTTATATGCTAATATAGCTTATATAAGTAAAGCCCCAACATTCAATAAGGCTTTTATCTCGCCAAGAACTAGAAATTCTATTATAGAGGGACTTAGGAATGTTAATATATTTAGTACAGATTTGAACTATAATTATAGGAATAATAATTATAACATAAGGGCTTCAGTATTTTATACTGATATTACAAATCAGACAGATGTGATGAGTTTTTATGACGATTCTCAACGCTCATTCACAAATTTTGCAATGACAGGTATTAATCAGAGACATATGGGTATGGAGCTTGGCTTCCTGATACCAAGTCCTATTAACAATCTGTCTTTACAAGGTGCATTAAGTTTAGGTAGATATATATATACTTCTAATCCGTATGTTACTCAGACTCTTGATAATAGCTCTGCAATTCTTATTGATAATCAGAAATTGTCTTATTGGATGAGTCATCCAAAGTCAGATGGAACAAGTCAGCAACATTATGTTGCAGGCAGTCCACAAGTAGCAGCTAGTCTCGGTCTTAAGTGGAATAAGAATTATTGGTTTGTAGACCTTAACCTTAACTATTTTGCCAAGAGTTATTTGTCTATGAATCCATTGCAACGTACAGATATGGCAAGTGCAGGCAAGGACAAGACAACAACAATCGAAGAAATCGAATATATGGCATCTCAAGAGGAGTTTAAGCCTGCTTTCTTGTTGGATCTCAGTGTAGGAAAATCTTGGTATATTAATTATAAATATATGATAGGCTGCTCATTTAATGCAAAAAATCTCTTAAATAATAAAGATGTAAGAACAGGTGGTTTTGAGCAAAGTCGTCTTATAAATAAGACAAAAAAGAATGAGAGGTTCTATAAGTTTGATCCAAAGTATTTTTATATGGCAGGATTTAATTATATGTTAAATATTTATTTTAGATTTTAAGATGAAAAGGATATATACAATATTTATACTTGTCTATTGCTTTGTTGCCTGCACAGAATGGGAGCCTGTTACAACTTTTGCTTATAGGGATTATAAGGTGGAGGAAAGTGCTAAGATAGAGGTAAATAAGTCTATCGCTGAATTAAAGGCTATGTATAAAAAAGGTACAGCACTAAATATTAATGAGGAGATAGTTATAAAAGGTCAGGTGATATCATCTGATAAAGATGGTAATTTCTATAAGAGTCTTTATATTCAAGATGAAAGTGGAGCAATAGAGTTGAAAATTGGCAAAACAGGGCTTTATAATGAATATAAGTTAGGTCAATGGCTTTTTGTTAAATGTTGTGGACTTACGTTGGGAGGCGATAAGGGTATGATACAGCTTGGCTATAAGAGTGATGAGGTTCAATATGAGACTGCTTATATGGACTTGTCTTCTATTATTGATGAGCATATCTTAAAGGGTGAGAGGGCTGAAATGCCTGAAGCTTTGGAATTGAGTGGAGAGAGTCTGAAAGATGAAAAGAATCTTGGCCGTTATGTTAGAATACCAAATTTAAGATATAGTAAAAAGATTTTCGCTATAATTAATTATTCTGAGACAAAGTCTAAAGATGAAAGAGTCTTTCTTTCTAATAATAATTATGGAATAGATACTTGGGCTTTATCTAAGCCGCATCTGCTAGAGCTTTTAAATGCGGGGAATTTTGATAATGTGAGGAATATGGATAAGAATGTCAAGAGGACAATAATTGAAAATATGTCTATTGTAAGCGTATTCCCTTTTAATCAATATTTTAGCTCTGACGGAGTTGAGATAGGTGTAAATACAAGTAGTTTTGCACGTTTTGTAGATACAAAGATACCTGAGGAAGTTGCTGATGGAAGTAAAAGCTTATCATTAAGTGGTATATTAACTACTTATGATGGTAAATTACAATTTGTACTTATAGATGCTTCTGATAAGTATGTAAAGACTAATCAATAAAAAGTCAATAATATAATTTATATACGGCAATAGGCATTCTTTTTATTTATCAAAAGAATGCCTATCGTTATTTGTATTAATGTGTAAGGGAATAAATTAGCTAGGAATATTTATTGAATGATTAATTATTAAGCTGTTTTATCTGATTATACAGCTAATAAGTTTTACTTTTCCCTTAGGTTGTATATTAATAGCTTGGCAACAAGCAGGGATTAGGACAGTCTCTCCCTGTTTTATATGTATATCTTCTTTGCCTCTTTCTTGTATTATAGCCTCTGATTCTAGACAGATTAGTATCTCAAAAGAATCAATTTGGCTAAGATCTTGAGTAAATTCTTTATCTAACTCTAGCAATGAACTAGTAAAGTAGGGACAATCTATTAGAGTATTGAGTTTATTGCTTATAGGGCTATATTCTTTCTTATAATCATTATGGATTGTAAAGTCTATTGCTTCTTTTGCTAAATCAGTGTGTAATTCCCTTTCTTTCCCGTCAAAACCTAATCTTCCATAATCATAGATTCTATATGTAATATCTGAACTTTGTTGTATCTCTACAATAAAACAACCTGCACATATTGTATGCACTGTGCCTGCAGGAAGGAAAAAAACATCTCCATTTTTAACATTATATCTCTGTATTGCTGATGATATGCTTTTATCTTCAACCCTTTTAACATAAGAGTCCTTATTCAAATTTTCTTTAAAACCTGCGAATATATGAGCGTCTTTATCGCTATCCATTACATACCACATTTCAGTCTTTCCCTTGGCTCCTTTATGTTTACTTTTTGCCATTTCATCGTTAGGATGCACCTGTATGGAAAGGTCAGAGTGTGCGTCGATAAATTTTATAAGTAGGGGGAACTGATCACCTGTTTTATTATAAACTGCTTTACCTACAAGGTCTTCTTTAAATTTACTAACGAGAGAGTTTATACTTTCTCCTGCATATTCTCCATTTGTTACAATAGATTCATTACCTTCTAATCCAGAGATTTCCCAACTTTCGCCTATGTTATGAATATTTGTAGATATATTCTTGTATTTAGCTATTTTCTCTCCACCCCATACAATAGATTTAAGGATTGGCTTAAATTTTAATGTATATAGCTTACTCATAATATAATACTAGCTGGTTTAGAATTTGTGTGCAAATAAAACTTCTTATGATGCTAATATAAAAACTTATAAGTCAAAGAAGTTCTATGTTTGTTATTAGTTTGCACCTAATATAACATATTTATTTGTCAAAGAGAACATTAATCAGTGATTATTTCTTAGCTTTGCATTTGCAAATATAGTTATTTGTACGGAAGAAATGAATAATAAAAAATAAGTGAATATGGGGAGAAGATCCAATTCAAAGCCTTCTAGAAAGGCTGATAATAAAAATATAAGAAAAGTTTTACCTGAATTTGAAGGTAGAGTGCAAATGACTAGGGAGGGTTATGCCTTTATTATTATAGATGGTGAAGATGAAGATATATTTGTGAGTGCCAATAAGATGCGTGGGGCATTAAATGGGGATATTGTAAGGGTAAAGGTGCGTTCAGCATCTAGAGCTTCTAAAAAGAGAGAGGGAGAAGTGCTTGAGATTATAAGCAGGTCTCCTAAGCCTTTTGTTGGTATTTTGCATATTGTAGGCAATCAGGCTTGGGTCTTAATGCAAAATAAATTTATGCCTTATGATATATCTGTTGATATAGTAGATGATAATCATGAGCTATTAGGAGGACGGTCTTTGTCTAAATTTTCTAAGGAAAATGATTGTTTAGGTGCCTTGACAAAGATTGATAAGGATACCTACAAGGTTGTTGGACTTTATGAGTATAAGGAGGGAAACAATCAAAACTTGGTGGCAAAAAAAGGATTAAAGGTTGCAGTGCTTGTTGATGCTTGGGAGAGGAATGATGTTAATCCTCATGGGCATATTGTAGATGTATTGGGGGAAGCTGGTGAAAATGAAACAGAAATTCATGCAATACTTGCAGAATATGGTCTGCCTTATAGATTTGATGAAGAAGTAGAAAAGGCTGCAGAAGTGTTTTCTGAAAAGATAGAAGCAGAGGAGATTAAAAAGAGGCGTGACTTTAGGGATACTCTCACATTTACCATAGACCCTGTGGATGCAAAGGATTTTGATGATGCCCTTTCTTTTAAACATTTGGATAATGGTAATTATGAAGTTGGTGTACATATTGCTGATGTTTCTTATTATGTTAGGCCTGACTCTATATTGGATAAAGAGGCTCAAAGCAGGGGAACTTCAGTTTATCTTGTTGATAGAACTATACCAATGTTACCTGAAAAATTATCCAATAGGCTTTGTTCTTTAAGGCCAAATGAAGAAAAGTTATGTTTTTCAGCAGTGTTTGAACTTACACCAAAGGCTAAGATTGAAAAATATTGGTTTGGTAGAACTGTTATAAAGTCAGATTATAGATTTGCTTATGAAACTGCACAGCAGGTGATTGATAATGGAAGTGCAGCATTAGAAATGCAGTTGCGAGGTGGTACGGATGGACTTCATGCTCCTGTGAAAGATCCTATATTGGAAGCATCACAATCTGCTGCAAAGAAAAGAAAAGCAATAGATGCTGGTGCGGTAATGGGCTCAGGAGCTACTGAGGGCTGTATTATACCACGAAATACAAAAGAGGCTATCTTGATTTTATGGGATTTGGCACAAATCTTAAGAAACAAGAGATTTAGTCTAGGTGCAATAAGTTTTGAACGTCCTGAAATGAAGGTTGAAGTTGATGAGCGTGGACGTCCTATATCTGTGTATCAAAAAATCTCTAAGGAGGCAAACTGGTTAATAGAAGAGTTTATGCTATTAGCCAATAGGGCTGTTGCAGAATTTATATGCACAGAAGGAAAAATGAATGCAAGGGCAAGTAAGAAGGCTAAAACATTTGTATTTAGAATACACGATGAGCCAAATATTGAAAAATTACAGGGTTTAAAGGAATTTGCTGGTAATTTTGGCTATAAAACAGAGCTAGGTGAGGGCTCTTCAGCAAAGATTGCGAAGGATTTAAATGCTCTTTTAACAAAGGCAAAAGATAAACCTGAGTTTGCCTCTATTGAGATGTTAGCTCTACGTTCTATGGCAAAGGCTTGTTATTCTACTGATAATATAGGTCATTATGGCTTGGCATTTAAATTTTATACCCACTTCACATCGCCTATTAGGCGTTATCCTGATACTATGGTTCATCGCCTTTTAGCTATGTATCTAGATGGTGAGAAATCCCAAAATAAGGATTATTATACATCTCAGTGTAAATATGCCTCTGAAAGAGAGTTGGTGGCTGTAAATGCAGAGCGAGATAGCATTAAGTATAAGTTAGTGGAGTATATGAAAGATAAGGAGGGTAGAGTATTTGACGGACATATTTCAGGACTATCAGATTGGGGTATTTATGTTGAGATAGAGCCTACAAAGATAGAGGGTATGATAGCTCTTAGAGATATTGAGGGAGATTATTATGAGTTTGACCAGCAGAACTTTAGGGTAATAGGTCGTAGCAGTAAGAAGATGTTTAGGCTTGGAGATAGTATAAAGATAGTTGTAAAATCTGCAAATGTAGAGCAAAGACTTCTGGATTATTCTCTTTATAATGAAGACCTTATAGCAGAGCAAAATAGTAAGACTCCGCAGAAAGGTGCCAATGCTAAGGCCAGAAAGGAAAAGATAAAAGCTGCCATTGCTGCAAGTAAGAAAGCATCAAAACGAAAATCAAAGTAAAAGCATTTAGGCTTTATTTAAAGACTGCACTAAGGTTACTACTTAGTAACTAAGCAAATAACTCTCTAAGAATAGAAAGAGATTTTATATTTATACGACTCTCTGTGTGGTATTCTATGTATTTTAGAATATCTTCGCAGAGGGTATTTCTTTGTTCTCCACTTAGATCTATTAACAGGCATTCTTCAAAACTTTGTGTAAGAAATTTTTCTGCAAGAGCTTCATTATTTTTAGTAAAGGGACTTATATCTTGTATATTTGGCATAAAACCTAGTATACTACAATAATTTAGTAGAAAGAGTATGTGAAAATTATGGAAGTTGCTTTCTAGCTTATCAAGAGTAAGTATTTGCTTAATACACCAATTATATAGATAGTCTTCTAAGACACCTTCTTTTAAACTCTTGAAAAGGACTTCTGCTATAAAAAGGGAAATGGCAGTTTTGGATATATTATTCTCAATATCATTTAGTTTGTATTTGTAGCTAATATTACTGGCAGTCCATAATTTTGACTTGTTATTTTTGTATATATCAGCCTCAAGTATATTTAAGGGTCTTAAGCCTGCCTTATTTTGTCTTTTACTAAACTTAAGGACAAGGGCTTGTCTTCCATATTGATTGCTAAGGCAATGCAGTATAATCGCATTGTCTTTTAGGGGGCTTGTATTTAATACGATAAGTTCAATATTATCCTTCATTTTATAGGGAATGTATGTATTCAGCCATTTTTCTTATAGCTCTTCCTCTATGTGATATAAGATTTTTGTCGTTAGGAGATAACTCTGACATAGTAAGCCTTAGCTTGTTTTCTATGAGATTGCCTTGAGTGTCAGGGATATAATCAGGTATGAAAATCGGGTCATATCCAAAACCCTTGCTACCAGATTTTGCTATTGCAATGCTGCCTTCTACAAGACCTTCAAATAAGTGATATTCTCCGTTTATAATTAGAGTTATAACTGTCTTAAATCTAGCCTTTCTGTTTATCTTCATAGAAAGACCTAGTTCAGTGGCACATTTAGCTTCGCTAATACGTCTGCTCATCTCACGAAGGGCTTTATCCATATTATCATCTGGACTAGGCCTATCCATTGATGCGTATCTTGCAGAATATACGCCTGGTGCTCCACCCAGTATATCAATTTCAAGTCCTGTATCATCTGCAAAGCAGTTTACAGCATATCGTTGATAGAGATAATTGGCCTTTATGAGGGAGTTTTCTTTTAGGTTTGTACCATTCTCTATAATATCTTCGGTAATCCCCATATCTTCAAGGCTCACAATCTCATAATTGTCGCCTAATATTTCAGATGCTTCTTTTAACTTTGCCTTATTGGCAGTTGCAAATACTAATTTCATTAAATGATAAATTTAAGATTATTATGAACTACAATAATCTGTGCAAAGTTAGTTGATTTAATTAAATTTGATACTTACAGCTAAAGTATTTTCTGTTTTATATAGTTTTTTACAATAAAATATTTTAATTTGTAGAGATTAATTATTGTGCCTTTTATATTTTAGGCATATTAATTGTTTTTATTTAGGATATAAAATAATATTAATATGAAGAAAAGTTATTTAATATTAGCATTGTGCTGTTTGATTATGCCTTATTATGCTTTGGCTCAAAGCAAATCTTTTAATATGGCTAAGTGGTTGGAAATCAATAATGCAGTGCTGAGAGAATTGAATTTTAATTATGTGGATTCTCTGCCAGTAGATAGAATGGAGAAAGTTGGCTTAGATGCAATGTTAGCAAACTTAGACCCTTATACAGTGTATATTCCTGCAGAAGATTCTGAGTCTTGGAATATGATGATTAATAGAACTTATGGGGGTGTAGGAGCTGTTATTTATAAGCCAAGTAAAGAAGATTATCTTATTATAAATGAGCCTTATAGGGATACCCCTGCATCTAGAGCAGGACTAACTGCTGGTGATGTGGTTTTGGAAATTGAGGGTAAAAGTACAAAGGGCTTAGATGCTAAACAATGTACTGATATGATGAAAGGCCGTCCGGGAGATAAACTTCATATGAAGGTTAAGAAAGTGAGAAGCAATAAGATAGAAGATGTAGTTCTTACAAGAGAGATGGTACATATATCATCTATTGAGTGTGTAGGGATGTTAAATGACACAACTGGGTATATAGGTCAGAGTGGTTTTACCACAAATGTGTCTTCAGAATTTAAGGAGGCTTTTCTTAAATTGAAATCTCAGGGCATGAAAAAGCTTGTTATAGACCTTAGGGGGAACGGAGGTGGCTTGTTGGATGAGGCTGTTAAGATTTTATCTCTGTTTATTCCTAAAAATAGTTTGGTCGTTACTGCAAAAGGTAAGAATCCATCTGCAACTATGGAATATAGGACAAGGACAGAGCCTTTGGATACTAAGATACCAATCATAGTCTTGGTTAATGGTGGTTCTGCATCTGCTTCAGAGATTGTTTCAGGAGCTTTACAAGATTTGGATAGGGCTACTATTATAGGTACAAGGACTTACGGCAAGGGCTTGGTTCAGGGAGTTAGACCCCTACCATATAATGGTAGATTGAAAGTAACAATCGCTAAATATTATACCCCAAGTGGTAGGTGCGTACAGGCAATCGATTACGCAAAGAGGGATAAAGACGGTAGCGTAAAACATATTCCAGACTCTCTGACAAATGAGTTTAGAACAAAAGGTGGAAGAATTGTTAGAGATGGTGGAGGTATTACTCCTGATGTGATAATTGCTTCAGACTCATTAAGTCCAACAGTAATAAGCTTGGCTTATAAGAATATTATAGGAGACTATCCTTTACAATATGTTAAATCTCATAGCGAAATATCTAAAGAGGAAGATTTTCATCTAAGTGATAAGGAATATGAGGACTTTGTGAAATTTGCAGAGAAGAAAGATTTTATGTATCGTAGTGAAGCACAAGCTATTTATGATGATTTGGTGAAAAAATTAAAGGCTGAAGGTCTGTATGATAGCTTAAAGTCTTCTTTATCTACTATATCAAAGTCTGTGGATAGATCTAAGAGAGATGCACTTATGAAGTATAAGTCTGATATACGTCCTTTGTTGGAGTCAGAGATTATCGCAAGATACCATTATCGTCCTCAGGCTGTAAGACATAACTTGAGATTTGATAATCAGCTAAAAAAAGCACTCAAGGCCAAAATGATAGACCTTGAGTAGTTTAATACTGAATAGTATATAATTATATAAGCTCTTATTTTTAGGGGCTTATATTTTTTTTCTAGCTACTTCTTCCCAGATATATACTTTGTCTCCACGTCTTAGATTCTCTCCCGGGAATGCTATTGAACAATATTGACCTTTTGTGCATTCTTCGGCTTTTTCTAAGTCCACTCTAAGCTCATCTATTTTCTTTTCCACAACACCTGTTTTACTGCCCAATACAATTATATCTTGCCCAAGTTTTAGACTAGCTGATTCTACAAGTATTTCTGCAACACTGATTTTATCAAACCAATTAGTCACTTTGCCACTATATACTTTTTTGCGTGTCGCCTCACTTCCATAGACCTTGCTCCACTCGCCAAGCTTAGCACCTTGGTAGTAGCCATCCCAAAAGCCACGATTGAATACTTCAGAAAGTTCGTTTTTAAGTTCCTTGGCTAAATCCTGTGTATATGTGCCATCGCAGACTGCCTGTGCGGCCCTGCTATAACAAGATGCACAACGTTTAACATATTCTGCTGCCCTTGCTCTACCTTCAATTTTAAAAACCTTTACACCTGAAGCGATGATTTTATCCATAAAATCAATTGTACAGAGGTCTTTAGGTGACATAATATACTTATTGTCAATATCAAACTCAGTACCTGTCTCTTTATCTTCCACCTTGTACACTCTGCGTCATTGCTGATAGCAGGATCCCCTGTTTGCAGATTTACCATAGGTATTAAGACTTAGATAGCATTTGCCTGATATTGCCATGCAAAGGGCTCCATGTGCAAACATTTCAATTTTCACTAATTCTCCTCTAGGACCTCTTATATCTTGCTCTATGATTGCATCATAGATTTCTTTTACTTGATGCAAATTAAGTTCTCTTGCAAGTACTATCACGTCTGCAAATTGAGCATAGAATTTAAGTGCTTCAATATTAGATACATTCAGTTGAGTAGAGATGTGCACTTCCATATCTATTTCTCTTGCAGACATGATGGCTGCCATATCTGATGCAATTACGGCTGATACACCTGCCTCTTTAGCCTCTTTCAAGGCTTCTTTCATAGCCTTAATATCTTCACCATATAGTACGATATTTAGAGTCAGATATGTTTTTACATTATGTTCACTGCATATTCTTACTATCTCTTTAAGATCGCTCGCTTGGAAATTATTTGCAGAATGAGAACGCATATTTAAATCTCCAATGCCAAAATAAATAGAGTTTGCTCCTCCCTGTATGGCTGCGTGTAGGCATTCAAAATTGCCTGCAGGTGCCATTATTTCAAGATCTGTTCTTTTCATGTTCTTTTTAATAGACTATTTTGTTCGTCCTATAAGCTTGTCTGCAAAGCGACAAAGCTCCAAAGCTATATCATCTGAGTATACTTTTTGGACTATATCCTTAGCCTTTTGTGTTAATTTTATAATTTCTTCCTGTGCTTCTTTCGCAATATCAAGATGCTTGTATATATCTTTGATAATGCTTATTTTTTTCATTCTATCCTCTTCGCTTTCAATGCCTAATCTCATAGCAGAACTTAGTCTGTTCAATGTCTCTCCCTTAGCCTTTTGCAGGGCTTGTATTGTTAGCCAAGACTTTTTGTTATGAACAATATCTCCTCCAATAGGTTTTCCAAAAATCTTTTCATTGCCATAGCAGTCAAGATAATCATCGGCTATCTGAAATGCTAGTCCCATATTATAGGCATAGTCGTATAGGGCTTGGCATTCTTCTTCTTTAGCTCCTCCTATTATTGCTCCCATTTTAGCAGAACATGCTAAAAGTACAGCAGTTTTAAGACCTATCATATTGAGATATTGCTCTAAACTTACCTCATCTTTGCTCTCAAATTCTTTGTCATACTGTTGTCCTTCACATACTTGTGCAGTCGTTTGACAGAATAAACTTAGAACCTTATCTAGAACCTCATTAGGTGCCTTGCTTACTCTTTTAAAACTATCTATGCACATTACATCACCGGATAGTATGGCAGTATCAGAGTCCCACTTTTTCCATATAGTTTCCTGCCCCCTTCTTAGTGGTGATTTATCCATAATGTCATCATGTATTAATGTGAAGCTATGAAAAACTTCTAATCCAGTGGCGGGGCTTAAGATGCTCTCGTCCAGTTTGTCCTTATATATAGAATAGCATAGTAAGCATAGCTGAGGTCTCAGTCTTTTTCCTCCAAGTGCTATGGTATAGGCAAGTGGATCATATAGTCCCTTTGGCTCTGAGCTAAATAATATATTATCAAAAAGGCTTTTAATCTCCTTGTTTAGTTCTGTTTCTTTAAGCATGAGTGTGATTTAAAAATGAAATGCTTTATGACTAATTTACAAAGATACAAAATTAAGATGAATAATAAATTCACTGTGAGATAGGAAAATATTAATAAGGATAATGTTTTAAGGGTATTTTTTTAGTAAGCTGACAAAAAAAGAGATATTTTTTGTTAAAATAGATTTTTTTTATATTTGAAAACTTATAAATTACATGATAATTAGTATCTTATAAGAAAATAACTTATATATTTGCAAGAAAACTTACACATTTAAAGTTTAACATAGCCTTTTAATAATACTAAAACCTGAAAAACATGAAACAGCAGTTATTATTTTTAGCACTATTCTTAGGTGCATTTATGTCTTGTCATACAAATAATGGACAAGCCTCAGGTTCTGCTTCAGTAGCATCATCTTCAAAGTTGGCACAATTGCAGGCCTTATCGCAGGACGCAATAATGGATAAATGTGATTTGTCAAACTCAGAGCTTAGCTCATTCCCTGACTTATCGTCTTATACAATAAAGTCTTTGGATCTCTCTTCTAATGAGTTGGATACAATAATAGTGTCTTATTTGCCTAAGGGCTTGGAGAGCCTTAATTTATCTTCTAATAAGATAAAGAATATCCCTGATATGTCAAGTTTGGGTATAAGGCATTTAGATTTATCTCATAATGCAATTGCTTCAATGTCAGTAGATTGCATTCCAAAAGAGCTTTATTCATTGGATTTATCATACAATTTGTTAAAAGGCAAGTATAGTCTACTTATTGATGGTGAACGTAAGCTTTCATCTAAAGAAAGAAGGATACTATATAGTATGTATAAAATCAGAGAAATTAATATAAGTCATAATGATTTGACTTATATGGAAATAGCCTTTCCTATAAGAAAGATATTGGCATCGCATAATAATCTTGATAACTTAGATTTTAATTATGCTAATATAGAATATTTGGATATATCAAATAATGCCCGTTTGCTAAATGATGTTTTATTGGCACCTAAAAGGATAGATACTCTTATTCATAATAATATAGCCAATGATAAAGAGATGGTATCTTTGCATACCCGTGGTATTATTTATTAAAATCTTACTAGCAAAGATATTACTGCATAGTATATATAAACACTAAACTTGAAAAAACATGAGACAGCAGTTATTATTTTTAGCACTATTCTTAGGTGCATTTATATCTTGTCATACAAATAATGGACAAGCCTCAGGTTCTGCTTTAGTAGCATCATCTTCAAAGTTGGCACAATTGCAGGCCTTATCGCAGGACGCAATAATGGATAAATGTGATTTGTCAAACTCAGAGCTTAGCTCGTTCCCCGACTTATCATCTTATACAATAAAGTCTTTGGATCTCTCTTCTAATGAGTTGGATACAATAGTAGTGTCTTATTTGCCTAAGGGTTTGGAGAGCCTTAATTTATCTTCTAATAAGATAAAGAATATCCCTGATATGTCAAGTTTGGGTATAAGGCATTTAGATTTATCTCATAATGCAATTGCTTCAATGTCAGTAGATTGTATTCCAAAAGAGCTTTATTCATTGGATTTGTCATACAATTTGTTAAAATCAACATTTAGACTTGTTCTTGATATGGATTTTAATCATAAATATGAAGATAGTGCGGAATTATATAGAGAATATAAGTTAAGGGATATTAATGTAAGCCATAACGACTTAACTTTTTTTGAGATAGGCATTCCTGTACAAAAGATAAATCTGTCATATAATGACCTTAATGATTTAGATTTTAATTATGAGAATATATCATACTTGGATCTATCAAATAATCATCATTTGAGCAATGATGTTTTATTGGCACCTGAAAAGATAGATACTATACTGCATGATAATATTTCAAATAAAAAAGAAATGGTGTCGATATTAACTAGGCCTAATAGAGGATTGATTTATTAATAAATTAAAGTATCTTCTGATTAAAATGTCCTATTTATCAAAATAGGACATTTTTTATGCACTAGTTAGATGTGAACTTATAATCTGAAAGTGTTAATATTAAAAAATGTGTAATATCGTATGTATTTGCTATGAGATTGTAACATTTTTTTATATATGTTATTATTTGGATTTATAATTATAAGCTTTATTATTAGGGTATTAATATCTTGATAATAAGGTTTTTATATGTATAAATTTATATAAAACTTAAAAAAGTGAAAAATTAATTGCTTAAATGATAATAATTCTTAACTTTGCTTGTGAAAGTTCATAAAGTCTTACTACAGAGTAAGTCTCCTAAGACTTGTTTTAGGATAAGTATATATTTGAAAATTTGCGCTAAATTCAATATTAGTGCCTAAACTTTAATTAAAATGAAAAGAATATTTTTT
>JARIAS010000021.1 GCA_029257745.1 Candidatus Cryptobacteroides sp.
ATTTAAGAAATAAGACTTTTAAGAATAGTATAACATGTACAAAATAATTGCAAAATCATTATTCTGGATTATAGCAATCATCAGTGTTGCAATCACTGTTTGGGGCTTCATGGGAGCTTTTGAACAGAATGGCAATCTTGGTGTAGATGTAATACTACAATGGGCATATGGCTTATTTACAGCCTCTATCGCTCTAGTAATATTAGGTGTATTGCTTAATCTTATGAGTAACCCTAAAAGTCTTGTAAAATCAGGACTGGGTATAATCATTATAGCAGCAGTAGTTGCAGTAGCATATTTTACATCAACAGGCTCCCCTCTTGTAGGTTATATGGGAGTTCAACCAGATGTAACTGAGCTTAAACTTACAGAGACATTACTAAGCCTTGTATATATTCTCGGTGGTGCTGCAATAATTTCAATTTTAATTGGTGAAGTTATAAGTATAATTCGTAAATAATCAGCTTATGTCTAACAGAAAAACACCGGGTTTAAATACTCAATCCACTGCAGACATTGCCTTCCTATTACTTTGTTACTTCTTGATGGTATCAACTATGGATCAAGACTCAGGTTTACAACGACGTCTTCCTCCTATGCCTGATAAAAATCAAAAGGTTGAAGATCAAAAGGTAAATCGTCGTAACATTATAGTGGTTAAAATCAACTCGGCCGACAGGATATTTGCTGGTAATGAGGCGATAGACATTAGTCAACTTAAGGATAAGGTAAAAGAATTCTTACAGAACCCTTCTGAAGATCCAAAACTTCCTGAAAAGGAGCTAAAGGATATCGAGGGTTTCCGCAAAGATTTCCCTGTATCAAAAGGTGTAATCTCTCTACAGAATGACCGTGGTACTAGCTACAAAGCATATATTGCAGTACAAAATGAGCTAGTAAAGGCTGTAAATGAGCTAAGAGATGCCTTTGCTATGCAATACTTTGGTAAGCCTTATCTAAAACTCACTGACGAGCAACAAGGAATAACCAAGAAAGCTGTTCCTCAAAATATCTCAGAGGCTGAGCCTAAGGACGTTGGTAAAAAATAAAGGAGGAAAATAATGGCAACATTTAAAAGAAGCGGCAAAAAAGAAATGCCCGAAATCGGCACAAGTTCCGACATCGTGTTTATGTTCCTATTCTTCTTTATGGTAACAACACAGATGAGAGAAAATGAAGTTAAGGTTAGTATCAAGTTACCTGAAGCAAGTGAAGTTGCAAAACTTGAAAGAAAAGACCTAGCTGCATACATCAATGTTGGTTCACCAACTATTAGTTACCAATCGAAGTTCGGTACAGATGCACGTATACAACTTAACGATTCATTCAAAACTGTTGATGATATTAGAGACTTTATTGCAGCTCAACGTGATGCGATGAGTGAGGCAGATCGTCAATTTATGACAGTATCTATAAAGGCAGATGAGAATGTTCGTATGGGTATTGTAACAGATATTAAACAAGAATTAAGACGTTGTTCTGCATTGAAGATTATGTACAATGCAAGAAAACAAGAATAAAAATCTTAAAAACAAGGAAAAGACCGTATAATGAAATATTATACGGTCTTTTCTTTTATTATCGCCTTTGTCATTAGGCCTATAATTTATATATTTGCATAATGTAAATTCCTATAAAGGATTTTAAGATTATTAACATTGTCAATATAATATAGCTATGGAAGGGCTAAAAAGGAGTAAAATAAAAGATTTACTTAATGGCAAGGCTGGAGAAGAAGTACTTGTCAAAGGCTGGGTAAGAACTAAAAGAGGTAATAAACAACTAAAGTTTATCGCTCTTAATGATGGTTCTACTATAAATAATATTCAGATAGTAGTTAATGCTGAACAATTTGATAAAGACTTAATAACTGCCATTGGTACAGGTGCAAGTATAGCAGTAAAAGGCAAGCTAGTAAGCTCTACTGGTAGCGAACAACTAGTAGAGGTGCAAGCTGAAGATATAGAATTATACGGAGCTTGTGACCCTATGCGTTACCCTATTCAAAAAAAGGATACCTCTCTTGAATACCTTAGGACCGTTGCACATATGAGACTAAGGACTAATACTTTTGGGGCTATATTGAGAATAAGACATTCAATGGCTTTCGCTATTCATAAATTTTTCAATGACAAAGGCTTTGTTTATCTGCATACGCCTATCATAACAGAGTCTGATGCAGAGGGTGCAGGAGATATGTTTCAGGTAACAACAATGGATTTAAGCAATGTTCCTACTCATAAAAATAAAATAGACTATTCTAAAGATTTCTTTGGTAAAAAAACAAGTCTTACAGTTAGTGGACAGCTTGAGGGAGAATTAGGAGCAACTGCAGTAGGAGAAATATATACTTTTGGTCCTACATTTAGAGCAGAAAACTCAAATACTCCTAGACACCTTGCAGAGTTCTGGATGATAGAGCCTGAAATGGCTTTCTATGATATTAATGACAATATGCAGCTTTCTGAAGAATTTGTCAAATATCTTGTTAAATATGCTCTGGACAATTGCAAGGACGATTTACAATTCCTAAATGATAAGTATGATAACAGCTTGATTGAAAGACTTGAGCAAGTATTAAATACAGAGTTCGTCAGACTTAGTTACACAGAAGGAATTGAAATTCTAGAGAAGGCTATTGCAGAAGGCCATAAATTTGAATATCCTGTACACTGGGGCACAGACTTACAAAGTGAACATGAAAGATACCTTGTAGAGACACATTTTGGCAAGCCTGTAATACTTATTGATTTCCCTAAAGATATTAAGGCTTTCTATATGAAGCTAAATGATGACGGAAAGACTGTGAGAGGTATGGATATTCTAGTCCCTAAAATTGGAGAAATTGTAGGAGGTTCTGAAAGGGAGGCATCATTGGAGAAATTAGAGGCAAGAATTACAGAACTTAATATGAATAGGAAAAACCTAGAATGGTACATTGATACAAGAAGATTTGGAAGTGTGCCTCATAGTGGCTTTGGATTAGGCTTTGAAAGGCTCTTGCTATTCGTAACTGGTATGAGCAATATTAGAGATGTTATACCATTCCCAAGAACACCCAAAAACGCAGAATTTTAATAAAATTATATTATATGTTAATTATAGGAATAGCTGGAGGCTCTGGCTCTGGCAAGACAACAGTTGTTCAATCTATTGTAAGTCAGCTTAAAGAGAAGGTGGTTGTGATTCCACAGGACTGCTACTACAAAGATTCTAGTCATTTATCTATGGAGGAAAGGCAACAAATTAACTTTGACCATCCTGACTCTATTGATTTTGATCTACTTTGTTGCCAACTTCGTGAAATTAAAGCAGGTAATACCATACAGCAACCTGTCTATTCCTATGTAAGTTGCTCTCGTTCTAAAACAGAAACTATCACAGTGGAGCCTGCTGATGTTATTATTATAGAAGGCATACTTATATTTACTTGTGAAGAATTAAGAAGACAAATGGATATTAAGTTATTTGTGGATGCAGATGACGACGACAGGCTTATGCGAGTAATGTCAAGGGACATATTAGAAAGGGGTAAAACGGTTAGTACAGTTATAGAAAGATATACTAAAACTGTCAAGCCTATGTATCTTCAATTTATTGAGCCTAGCAAAAAGTATGCTGACATAATAATACCACAAGGTGGGCATAATCAAGTTGCAATAGATGTTATATCTGCAACGATTGAAAAATATCTTACTAAGAATAAATAGCCAAGGGGTAAATAAATAACTATATTTATCTCTCAGCTAATACTAGTAGCTGATAAGAATACATGTGAATAGAGCTACTCATTTAATGAATAGCTCTTTCTATATTACAACGATATTATCGAATAACTTTCTTACAATACTTACTTGCTAAGAGAGAATTCTATTATAGTGAACAAACAGGTAAATGAAAAGTCTTAAAAGACTATATTATAACATTAAAAGCGAAGATAAGGCAGGTTTATATATCACAGTTCTTATTCATATAATTGTGATTATATTCCTGCTACTTATTCAAATACAAAAAGAAATTCAGGCAAACAGTAGCTTCATTATAGATTTTAGCCAACAAAACAAACTTGAACTAGAAAAAGAAAAAAACAAACTTATAGAGGAGAAAAAAGCTCTTGAAAAGGAGATTGAAAAAAAAATAAACAAAGCCTTAGCCTCATCATCACATAGTTCCATCAAAAACATTGCAGTAGACCTAGCTAGCTTAGCTAAAGAGATTAATAATGAGGACGCTTCAAAATTATACCAAGATGCAGAAGACTTAAAAAAAAGGCTTAAAGATGGTCAAAAAGAAGAAATATCAGATAATGAAGTAAAAATATATAAGTCTAAGAAAAAAGAAAAAAGCAAAGAATATTCAGGACCATCTGTAGTATCATATCAGTTAGATAATAGAAAAGCAAGATATTTACACATACCTGCATATAAATGTTTTGGTGCGGGACTTGTCACAGTTCTAATAACAGTAAATTCATCAGGAAGAGTAATATCTACTAGCATTAGAGAAGAAGATTCATCAAAAGATAAGTGTCTAAGGAATACGGCTATTGATGCTGCCAAGCGATCTATTTTTACAGCTGATAAAGACAAAAAAAAACAAGGGGGATTTATTATTTATAAATTTATTGAACAATAAAACAAATAACTAATTGAACATGTAAATTCAATTGCAGATTCAATATAGAAATACTCTATCTGTATTTGGATAATAAAATAATACTATGTATATTTGCAATCTTGTAAAAAGGAGGTGGTATAAATTATGATTATAGTTCCAATCAAAGAAGGAGAAAATATTGAAAGAGCTCTTAAAAGATTTAAGAGAAAGTTTGAAAAGACAGGTGCTATTAGAGAGCTACGTGCTAGAAAGAATTTTATTAAACCTTCTGTACAAAAAAGAGAGAAAATTCAAAAAGCTATCTATGTTCAAAGAATGCAATTAGAAGATGAACAATAGTTTAGTATTATAAATTGAGAATAAGGATGGCAGAATAAGCCTTCCTTATTTTTTATAGTATTTGCCGTAAAAGCTATATCTGAGAAGGAGCAATTATACTTATGAAATGTTGTAATCCATAATCCGTTGAAAAGGAAGATAACTTTGAGGCCGAAAGTCTCAAATATTTAGTTTGAGAATGTTCACTAATATTAAATCTTATACATACAAAAAATGAATAGCCAAGACTACATAGAAATACGCATAGATATAGAGGATTTTAACGAAGAAAAAGCTGAAATTGTTGAAGCAGAGCTATCTGAACTGTCTATTGATATGTTCAAGATCGATAATAATTCCTTATATGCCTATATGCAAAGAGAAGACTTTGATGCTATGAAGATAAAAGTAGTACTAAGTGGACTTCTTTTTAAATGCACGTATAGCAGTCAGCTTATACCGGCTCAAAACTGGAACCAAG
>JARIAS010000026.1 GCA_029257745.1 Candidatus Cryptobacteroides sp.
AGAAACATTCGTGCTCATCAATACTACAGGAGAGCCATTATCAGCATCAGAAAATCTAAAACCTTTAGTCGTTGGTGATGATAATAAAAAGACTGAACAATGGGAAAAAATAGAGCATTGGTTCTGGAAAAAAAGAGGAGATAATGAAACAGGGAAAGTAGGATTTAAAGAATTTCTTCGTTGGGTATCGTTGATATATGCAGTAGAAGATGAGGATAAAGATTTATTTAAAACAATACTTGATACAGAAGGTTTGGTATTTCCCTATGAAAAGCTTGATTTTTCTGAGATAGTAAATATATGGGAGGTCTTAAAGTATATTTATGATGATCATTATAAATCTTTATATCAATCAGAGTTTCCTCCTGAATGGCTTTATCCAAAAGATAAACTTAGTTTAATTGATACATTTAAACTCTTACCTATACTTCTATATCTCAAAAAACATAATAATAAAGGTAGTAGAGAGGAAAAGAGATTCTATCATTTTATAACAAATTTAGCTCGTCTTGAAAATGTTTCTAAAAGTGTTTCAGAGCTCCTTTATGATGCAATACTATTTGCTAATTATAAAGATATCTTAGATATTCTTAAAGATGAAGCTCGTATTAGTAAGACATTACTTACAGAAGGAGAGAAACGAAAAATCAGAATCATAAAAAGTCGTAAAGATGGAGATAAGATTGAGGAAGCATTTTGGGCTTTTCAAGCAACTAATGAGGTCAAGTCTCACAAAATTTGGTCTGGAGATATTGATTTATTTGTATGTTGGACTTATGATAATGAGGTATTTGATTTAGATTTATTTAATAAATATACTTCCTTATTTGATAAGATTTTTGTTGGAGAGTGTGATTATAATATAGATTTATTCCGTAGGGTACTATTCACAAGAGAGTTGGAAAATTATCCATTGAAAAACTATTCTATGGGTTGGGATTGGTCAGATTGGAAGCAAATCATAAGTGAGAATAATAATAAGTTTAAGAAACTATTTGATGAATTACTTTCATAAGATAATTTAGATACTATTTATGAAAATATGATTGATGCTTATCCTATAGAGAAAAGTTTTTCAGAATTTGCAAAGAAGTCCTATTTAATTGAGTATTGTAACTAAAAACATATAGGTTTTGGCCTGATAAGGAATATTTTAATAATGAAGGAACTTATAATTGGATACTTTATAAGAAAAAATATGCTCAACCATTTTCTGTAAGTAATGCCCATCTCCTTTACGAACTAGGTGCTTGTTGGAGAAATGATAGTTATTATAGTTCAGAACAATTAACTAATTATCCAAATTGGTATGTTTGGTACTATAGAGACCGATCTTATGGATGCGTTGCTATTGAAAAAGTAAATAATACTAATATTGCTATAGAGGTTGTTTGTAAAGAAAAATCATTTAGTCTCTATTTATCCTTAAGAGGGGATTATAATTCTACAGAAAAATGCTTATCTTTTTTACCTAGTTATGATTTGAATTTAGAATTTGACAAGGACTCTAAGATATATAAAGGTTCTTATAATAATAGTACTTATATAGATGCTAAGGATAAGATATTCTCCATTATTGATTGCATAGATAAGGAACTTATTCAAAATAAAGAATAGCTTGTGAGAAGAAAATATTTTCAAATATTGTAACATACAATAATTAAACCTAATAAAGTTAATTCAACTCATTAACTTTATTAGGTCTGATAATATTTCTTTGCTATATTTAGTTTTCTTCTATTTATTTCGATAGGAATTATAGGGTAATTGCTCCCATTTAGGATCAGATGAATCTTCAAAACTGTTAAGCCATGATGGCTCTGATTCTTTAGATTTTAACAACCAACTTAATCCTATGAATGCAACTACAGGAACAGCCATCATTATTCCAATACCTCCTAACATACCTCTACCAATAATAGAACCTATTGCAGCTAATCCAGAAGTGATACCTGCCGCACTTAGACCAGTAACTCCTAATGTAGACAATAGTGCAATCATGCCACCAATACTTAGTGCTGTACCTCCTCCTTTAATGAATCTATTTACTATCTCATTCCTTTCTTTAGGATCTAATTTTTCGTAACTACTAAAGTTTTTATTTGAGATGATAATAAAAGAAATAGAAAATTCTGCATATGCTCTTTCTGTAGGTAAAGTTTTTCCCTCTGCCAAACGTTTAAGTGTATAAATATAGCAATGTAATGCTTTAGCATATTTCCTAACATTGATATCATTAGATTTTATAAAATGAGATAAAAAAGGCGCAAAATCTTGTCCTTTAGGAATTTGAGAATTTTCGTCTATTTTCATAAATAACTATTTTTTAAGAAATTAAGCACGAATATATATCCAAATTTTAACAATAGTTTTTATTGATATTTTGCTTTACATAACTCTTAAAATGCTTTTACAGACTTCATTATGTCATAGACATTTATAATAATATCTATTTTATTATATATTTAAGGATATAACTAATAGTTTCAATATCTATTTTCATATTAATGCTATTTTTAGCTCTATGTATATTAGTTCAATGGTTTATGTTAAAAAGCTAAATTTAAAGGACTTAATAAGACACCACCAATAAAAGCTACCTTTGTTAAACAATGCTATTATAATACTAATCTATTCTTCACTCTTGACTGTGACCTATATAAAAAGCTCTCAAATAGTTTTGAGAGCTTTTTTACTTAAAATCTTAAAGTTTGAACACTTCAAACATATGCAAGGTTTTGTGTATTTTGCTATAATCTACAATGATTATATATCACTCATTGCATCATTCTTGTTATCGTCTTCCATCTTTTTATCTAAAAGTTTATGATTATACATAACTGCAACTTCTACAGACGAGAGTATTGAAATAGAAACCTCAATAGCATCATCACCTTCATTAATAGTCCAAAAAGCAGCATACATGCATTTATTAGACTTAATAGCAGTAATTTCAAAGCCGTCTCCATTTTCGTAGGGACTTTTGAAAAAGGAATAATCACTTGTAGGTTTACCATATTTTCTTATGAGAAGGTCTTTTAGTGAAGAATACAAACTGAATATTTCTTGCTCAGATGATGGTTTTAAAGAAATAGCACCTTTTGCAAACTCATCTCTATTTGTAAACCAACACATGACCATGGATGTATTAAATCCAGCAAAATTAGGAGTGTTAAAAAATGTTAAGTGATTTTTATTACTATCTAAACCAGATAAATATTCCTTAGTCCCTTTTTTTGAGAGCATTAACTCTTTTACCTTATTCTTTGAAGTCCCGAATGGTATACCCCAAAACTTAACGTCCTTATGTTCTTTTACATTTTGAGTTTTTGAATCAATCTCTTTATTTTGAGCATTAACTGTTGTAGCCGCCACAAACATTGTAAACAAGGCGATGATTGTAATTAGTATTTTTCTCATTATGGTATATTATTATTTTATGTTACTATATTCCTATTTTAGTTATTCTTCTGCCTTCCTTTTCACTCTATTCACTACAATTCTATTTTTGTAATGCATAAAGAGTAATAAAGATTTTATTTCAGTCCTAACAGCTTATTAAATGCTATAATATCACTATCTCTAAACATTACTACTGATGCTTACCACAAACTATTATGCCATTTTCAAATTTCCAAATGTTAATATCGTTTTACAATAAACTTAGCAGAACTTAAAAAAATTATTCCTAATACTTTTAATGTTCCACAAAAATAAGTAATTATTTTTTATTAATAGTAAAATACTATACTTTTTTCGCTTCATCCATTATATGCATATCAGGCTATAACATTAACTGAATAAACTTTTATATTATTGCATATTACTCTATATCTAAAATTTATTCCCTATATAGTTTTACTTTGTATCCACATTATATTGATTTTATTTAATCTTCATCCCACATTATAAAAGAGCAAATGTGATAATACTCCACTTATATTAAGGAGAAAAGATTATAAAATATATCAATCAAAAAATCATATTTTAATAATTTATTATACTAAATATCCAATTCTACTAAATACCTATTTATCGCTATATATTATCTTTATGGCATCACCACTTTATATTAATCACTTATATAAACCTACAAATAATAATATTGCCGTTTTTGAGAGTAATTAGATCTTTTGCTTTGCTATTATTTATTACCTTACTAAGCACAATAAAATCATATGCACAGGATAAAAATAATTGT
>JARIAS010000032.1 GCA_029257745.1 Candidatus Cryptobacteroides sp.
TTAACGCTCTCGATCTATTTTTTCTAGTTTCGGTACTTGCTTTCTTGTACTTCCTTCAGTATTTTCAATGAACTCTCTTTCCTTTTCACTCTTAACTTCGCAGCCTCGCAGCGTGCTTGTTTCGTGAACGGATTGCAAAGATAGACACTTTTTATTATCCTGCAAATTTTTCTACAACTTTTTTTCATTATTTTTTATTTATTTTCTCATATATCATTAAATTTGTCATAAATACAAGGTTTATATATGGATATTATAGTAAGAAAGGCTGGTCTACTCGAGATATTTTGGGTCTTTCTAAAAATTGGAGCATTTACAGTAGGAGGAGGCTACGCAATGATACCTCTAATAGAAGATGCCATGCTGAAGCGAAAATGGATAGACGAACAAGAGATGCCTAATATAATAGCTCTTTCACAATCAGCACCTGGTGTATTAGCTGTAAATATATCCATATTTGCAGGGCACAAACTGAGAGGTCTAAAAGGAAGCCTTGTTGCCACATTTGCAGCAATACTCCCCTCTCTTATCTCCATTATTCTTGTTGCCTTATTCTTTCAATCCTTCCAAAATAATATATATGTAATTAAGATATTTAAAGGATTACGACCTGTTGTTGCTGCACTAATTGTCATACCTATGGTCACAATGGCTAAAAAAAACAATGACAGTATTTTCAAATACTTAATAAGTATTGGCACATTAATATCAGTATGTATATTTAAAATATCACCAATCTATATACTCTGCATAATCATTTTAATTGGACTATACAAAAGCTTCTCTAAATGAGTGATTTAGTACTAATACTTCAACTTTTCTTCACCTTTTTCATTATAGGCATATTCACTTTTGGAGGAGGTTTTGCCATGATTTCACTAATACAGGCAGAAATAGTAGTTAAACACCAATGGTTAAATAATAGTCAATTTACAGATATTATTGCAATATCACAGATGACACCTGGACCAATTGGCGTAAATTCTGCCACCTACGTTGGGTATGAAGTATTAAAGACGAATGGTGCAAATGAGTTTATTTGTATAATTTCTGCTATACTCACGTCATTAGCTGTCATCTTACCCTCATTTATAATAATCCTTATTTTAGTATTCTTTTATAACAAAGCAAAAAGCAATAAGCACTTTAACACAATAATGGATTACCTTAAGCCATGTGTAATAGGCCTAATAGGATCAGCCGCAGTAATTATGATATTTGATATACACTGGGATGGGAAAATATTATTTTCGCATCTTAACATAAATATCCTAAAAGAAAATTTTGTGGACTGGAAGAGTTTTGCACTATTAGCTGTAAGCCTAATTGCCTCATTAAAATTCAAAATCAATCCCTTGTTAATATTAGTATTTGCAGCAATTGCAGGTCTCATTATTTACTAATAATTAGCCTAATAAATAGAAATCTTTTCAATATAATAGCCCTTTTTCTGATTTAAACATTCTCACACAACTTAGTATAGAAGTCAATAATAATATCTATATCCTTTAAAAATTAGAAAATCACATTCATTTTCTCATCATTTATCCTGCGAAAGCACCAATAACATATATTGTAAGAAATCTCAAACAAGTATACACTTGTGCACAGAGATTCTTTTAGACTGTCTTAAAAAGGACCTGTGTGTAATGTATTCTATGCTTGCACAGTTAGAGGGCAATTACATAACAAGAATAAACTATATAGAGCAATAAGACTAGATCCTTTCTCCAATAACATGTAGCAAGAATAAAAAAGGTGCTGATTTTTTTATCAGCACCTTATATAAAGTATTATTTAATATACTAATTTGTACCACCAGATACGCCTTCCAATCCATAAATTCCATCTATAACCTTAGAATAAGAATAACCTAAGGCATCATATCTTTGGAACATCCTATGAACACTTTGCTTAAATCTAGCAAAGTCTTTAGTTCCCCTATCACACCATTGTACAGAACTTAAGGCATCAATACGTGGTAAATACATATAATCTAGATGTTTTTCTTTAGCTATGTACTCTGTCCATATATTAGCTTGAACACCTAAAATATGCTTATGAGCTTCATCAGGAATACCATCATAAGGTTCATAAGAATAAACTCTCTCTACTGGCAAGAAACCACCAATTGCTAAAGGCTCTTTCTTATAATCCTTACCCTGATAATAGTCAAAATACATATATGTATTAGGGGACATAATCACATCAAAGCCTCTCTTTGCAGCTTCAACTCCACCTTTAACGCCTCTCCAACTCATCACAGTAGCACCCTCTGCCAAATTTCCTTCAAGAATCTCATCCCAACCTATAAGACTACGTCCATGCTCATTTAAAAACTTTTGAACCCTAGCTGTGACATAGTTCTGCAAATAAGCTTCCTTTGAGTGATGTTCATCAGATTTTATTCCTAAGTCCTTTATTCTCTTCTGACAATCTGGACATTTTGCCCATTCTACTTTAGGACACTCGTCCCCTCCAACGTGAATATACTTAGATGGGAATAAATCCATAACCTCAGTCAATACTCCTTCTATAAAATCAAAAGTTGTTTCTTTTCCTGGACATAGAACTTCATTAGCTATACCCCAGCCTACTCTAACATTATAAGGGCCTTTTGTACAACCAAGTTCTGGATAAGACGCTAAAGCTGCAACCATATGACCTGGTAAATCAATCTCAGGGATAATTGTAATACCTCTATCATATGCGTACGCAACAACCTCTTTTATCTGTTCTTGTGTATAAAATCCACCATATCTCTTACCATCATACCTACTCTTATCACCTCTCCAAGGTCCTAAAATAGAACTATCTCTATATGCTCCTATTTCTGTTAATTTGGGATACCTCTTTATCTCTATTCTCCAACCCTGGTCCTCAGTAAGATGCCAATGGAATCTATTTAGCTTGTGCATAGCCATAATATCAAGGACTTTTTTCACCTGATCTACGGTGTAAAAATGCCTTGACACATCTAACATCATACCTCTATATGCGAAACGTGGTGCATCTTTTATCTCTACCTGAGGTAAAAGCCAATCTACTTTTGTATTTTTCTCTGCTGCAAAATACTCTACTGGCAACATCTGAGCTAGAGATTGTATAGCATAAAAGAAACCTTGAAAAGCAGATGCCTGAATCAAAGCTTTGTCAGAATCAATATTAATAGTATATTCTTCCTTTCCTAAAGAAGAATTTACCTGAAATACAAAACCTTTATCTTTTGCACTTCCATCTGTTTCTACTCTATTTTGCTGACCTGTTACCAATGAAATCTGACTAGCAAAAGAATTAATAGCTAAAATTGTTCTTGCCTCCAATTCATTAGGAGTATAGCTAAACACTGCTCCTGCTACCTTAAAATCACCTTTATGTACTTGTAAATGATTAGGTTGTGGAATAATTTCTACTGGAATTTCCTTATCCTTGAAAGAAAATGCTGTTAGAACAGACATAACAATCAAAGAAATACTGATTAATTTAAACTTCATTTTTTTCTTATTTAATAGTTATTAGTCTAATCAAAGAGTACAAAAATAAACAAAACTATGATATTTCAACTATCTTTGCAGGATAATAATTATATTTTATGAAGAAAATTGCCATTTTATTGCTACTGAATATACTTTCAATAGTATTTTTAAATTCTTGTTTTCAAAATAACAAGAAAACTAATAAATCTGCAAGTAATACGACAGACTCAATCAGTGTAAACAACTCAACTATGTTAGAAGATCAATTAAAAACATTATCAGAAGAACCTGTATTTGAGATACAGACATCTATGGGAATTATTAAAGTAAAACTTTATAAAAACACAAAGCTTCACAGAGAGAACTTTGCAAAACTAGCTCTTTCAGGATTTTATGACAACACCTTATTTCATAGGGTAATAGATGGCTTTATGATACAAGGAGGAGATCCATTAAGTAAAGATCCTACAAAATCAAAACTATATGGTACAGGAGGTCCAGACTACACTATACCTGCAGAGTTCTTCCCTGAATACAAACATATTAAAGGGGCATTAGCAGCAGCAAGAAGAGGAGATATATCTAATCCTAAACGAGAATCCTCGGGCTCTCAATTTTATTTAGTACAAGATGCTAGCACATGTAAACAATTAGATGGAGCTTATACTGTATTTGGTGAAACTATTGAGGGTCTTGATGTTATAGACAAAATAGCCAAGGTAAAAGTAGACCAAAGAGATAGGCCATATACTGATGTAAAAATTCTTGGCATAAATTTGGTAGAGGAGTAATAAATACAATAAAGGCTGTTATTGGGAATAACAGTCTTTATTATGTAATAATTGACAAATTAATAATTTTAACAAATGAAAAGTAAAGCATTAAAATTCATTGTCCTTGCACTATGCTTTTATCTTGTAGGTGGGATATCATCTATGGCTATCAATAAATATAGCCCAGACAAGAAAAACAGAAAAGAAAAAAGCGTAAAGAAAGCTAAAAAAGACGCCACAAAAGAAGAAAAGGAAGAGGTAAAAGATAGTCTGCCTAAACAAGATACTAAGTATACGAATCTCGTTAAAAATTTTGTAGAATCAGCTAAAGGCGATTTTATAAGCATATATAGAACTGAAAATAATAAGATATATTTTTCTATACCTAAAAAGATGTCAGGAAGAAAATTCCTCGCATCATCAGTATTTACTAAGGTAAGCAATCCTAAATATGCAGAAATAGGTTACAAAAACAATGAGCCTAAATATCTTGAAATATCTATTCAGGACTCAATAATATCATTTTTAAGTCCTAATACTACCGCATTTTCAGATGATAAAGAAATGCAACTTGCCCTTGAAAGAAATTATAGACCAACAACATATAAAAGACTAGATGTACTAGCTGTTAGTCCTGATAGCTCTGAAGTTTATTTTGATGCTAGTAGCATAATATCTGATTTGAAGCCTAAAGATGAAAAAGTTGATTTTCAGGCAGCATCAGATAAGTCTTTTTATTACGATAAAATAAAAGCATTTAAGGATAATGCCTCAATTAGCTTTACACAAAACGCATCATTTGCTTCTTTCTTTTTAGGAAGAAAAATGCCTTCAGGAGAGATTGGTACCCTAAGTAGCACTATCTCTTTCTACCTACTTCCAGAAAGCACTATGAGAGAACGCATACAAGACTCCCGTATTGGTATTTTCCCTTCAGACTCTAGAATAGATCTTTCTTTAAAAGAAGATGGTCTTTCAAGTTATAGACTTGCACAAAGATGGGATCTTCAACCTAAAGATATGAAGGCATGGGAGAAAGGTGAACTTGTAGAAGTTGTTAAGCCTATTGTATGGTATATTGATGATTCTTTTCCTAATGACTGGAAGCCTGCTATCAAAAAAGGTGTTCTTGCTTGGAACAAAGCATTTGAAAGAATTGGATTAAAAAATGTAATGGTAGCCAAAGACTTTCCTAGTGCAGAAGAAGATCCAGAATTTGATCCAGACAACCTTAAATACAACTGTATAAGATATATTCCTACTGCAACAATGAATGCGATGGGACCTAGCTGGACTAATCCTGTTACAGGTGAAATCCTAAACGCATCAGTACTTGTATATCATGATGTTATTAAACTCGTAAATAACTGGAGATTTGTTCAAACAGCACAAGTAGACCCAAGGGTTAGAACAAAGAAATTACCTAAAGAATTATTAGAAGAATGCTTGGTTTATGTCTTAACACACGAAGTTGGTCACACACTTGGCTTAATGCATAATATGGGTGCATCAGCAGCTGTGCCAGTAGACTCTCTAAGAAGTGCAAGTTTTACTCACAATGTTGGTATTACCCCATCTATCATGGACTATGCAAGATTTAACTATGTTGCACAAGCAGAAGACAAGGATGTTAAACTATTACCTCCAGACCTTGGAATTTATGATATGTATGCAATAGAATGGCTATACAAACCTGTTCCTAATGCAAAAGATAAATGGGAAGAAGCAAAAATTGCTGAAAAAATCATAGATGAACATGCAGGAGATCCTTATTACAGATATGGTGCTCAACAGATTGCACAATATGGGCTATATGATCCACGAGCTAATACAGAAGACCTTTCAGATGATCATATAAAGAGTGGGGACTATGGTATTAAAAACTTAAAATACATACTAAAGAATCTTAATAATTGGATAGACAATGACCCTGAAAGATTGTACAAAGCTGAAATTTACAGAAATATAGTAAACCAATTTAGCAGATACCTAAACTTTGCATTATCTGAAGTTGGAGGTATATATCTTACAGAAGTTAAGGATGGTACAGCTGGAGAGCCTATTGCATTTGTAAATAAAAAGACTCAAAGAAAGGCTCTTAAATGGGTGATTAATCAGTTAAGTAATAGTAACTGGTTAAACGACAAAGATATAACAAATAGATTAGCTTTACACACACCTAGTACAGACTTACTAGCATACCTACTCGCAGTAAATTTAAATAGTAGAGTATCAGAAAAAGTACTATTGAGCCAGACATATGATAACAAAGACGCATACACCTATAAAGATTATAGCAAAGATCTATATAAGTTTATATTCAAGCAGGCAAAAGTTAATAACATCACTATGACATTACAAAGAAGATTTGTTATTGACTTATTAGGAAGTGTCGCTGGCTCAGGAAAGAAAAATCTAAAAGGACTAAATATTGAAAGTATAGACGAAGATATCTTAAACTCTGAATTAAATCTTGATACAGATATTTGCAGCTCGCATGATGCAATGTTTGGCTCAAATAAATTTCCTTTCCAAAGCAAAGTAGCGGTGAACCTATCTGACAATAGTGCTATATACAAGCTTAAACTTTTAAAGAAAATTAGATGCTGGGCTAGCAGAAGGGCTCTTTTCTCTAGTGGAGAAAAACATGCTCATTATGTATATATTAAGACTCTGATTGACACAGTACTATAATATTTTCTGTGTTAAAATAATCAAGGATAAAAAAGGATAGATTCACATCTATCCTTTTTTCCTTACTTATAATTTTACTTGTTTACCATTATCAAACATATTAAAAATATATTGACATATATAGAATGTATATATTTCTCAACATAAAACACTCTTTACTAACCTAAAACTTAAAACATATTACTAATACAAAGATATATATATATATATATATATATTCCAAATATATCCAATAGGGTAAAACGATTAATTTTTACATTTTTTATTTATTTTATATTTTTTCAGACCTTCATAGGTATAAAAATAACGTTAGGGTCTTGTCTCACGACATGACCCTAACTTTCTAACCTAAAACTTAACCTATGAAAAAACTTTAATTATATAGTATCAAATACTATGCCAAAATCTAAATAAAGGCATTAAATTTATATAAAACTATACTATTTCTTATACTATATACTATTTAAGGCTATAATGAGTATTGATTTAGTATATATTTATACAAGCGATTGCAAATAATAGACTACCTATTTTAACAAAAAAAATGCTACCTAGATTTAGATAGCATTTATAATCAGTATTACTAAAAAATTAGTCGCTTAGTGAATATCTCTTCATTGAAAGAACCTTTGCATCCTTGTTATCTGCTTGAATATATGCTTTTACAGAAACTTTATTATCCCATACAAAGTCTTGCTCCTCAAGAGTAGACTCTTTAAAGAATTTTTTCAATTTACCCTTTGCTATATTATCTAGCATCTCAGCAGGCTTTCCTGCCATTTTTGGGTCTTCTGCAATTTGTTGCTTATACATTGCAAGTTCCTTCTCAACAGTTTCTTTAGGGCAATCAGCCTCACTTATTGAGACAGGATTCATTGCTGCCACCTGTTGTGCAACATTCTTACCAACTGTCTCAGATACTGCTGTATTAAATCCAACTATAGCACCTAACTTACCATTGTGGTGTACATATTGAGAAATATATTCTGCCTCAATCTTCTCATAGCATGCAAGAACATGTTTCTCACCTGTCTTACCTGTTTGAGCAGATATTTCTTCCTCAACTGTATGTCCATTAGAACATTTAGCTGCCTTAAGAGCCTCAATATCCTCAGGGAAATTAGCAATAGCAGCCTCTGCAATCTCGTTTGCAAGTGCTTTAAAATCATCAGTTGCAGATACGAAATCTGTCTCGCAACCAAGGCATACAAGGATAGCTTTGCCATCTTTGATTCTCACCTCTACTGCACCCTCAGAAGTCTCACGATCTGCTCTTTTTGCAGCAACTAATTTACCTTTTTCACGTATAATTTCAACAGCCTTATCAAAATCACCCTCTGCCTCCATTAACGCATTCTTGCAGTCCATCATACCTGCACTTGTCATCTTACGTAATTTCATTACGTCTTTAGCTGTAATCTCCATAATCTTATTAATTTAGCTTATTCAGTAACAGTTTCTTCTGACTTAACTTCAGGCTGTGCTGGAGCATCTTTTACCTCAGCTTCTGCAGTTGCTTTACTCTTACGAGAGCGAAGTTTCTTTGTAGCAGGAGCCTCTTTTTGCTCATTTGCTGCTTCTTTCTCCTTCTCTAATTTTCTGTCAGCTAATCCCTCTTGTATTGCCTTGCAAAGTACATCTACGATATATTCAACAGACTTTGTAGCATCATCATTTGCGGGAATCACATAATCAATCGGACTTGGATCGCAACATGTATCAACCATAGCGATAACCGGAATATTTAGACGATTAGCTTCCTTTACAGCATTAGCTTCTTTCTGAACATCAACAACAAATAGTGCTGATGGAAGACGGCTCATATCTCTAATTGAACCTAGGTTCTTCTCTAGTTTTTCTCTTTGACGATCAACTTGTAGTCTTTCACGCTTAGCAAGTTTGTCAAAAGTACCATCTTCTTTCATCTTGTCGATGGTATTCATTTTCTTAACGGCTTTGCGAATAGTTGGGAAGTTGGTAAGCATACCACCTGGCCATCTTTCTGTAACATATGGCATATTTACAGAAGCTGCCTTCTCTGCAACTACATCTTTTGCCTGTTTTTTAGTGGCAACAAAAAGAATTTTGCGTCCTGAACGTGCAAATTCTTTCATAACTTGTGCTGCCTCATCTATCTTTATTATACTCTTGTGCAAGTCAATAATGTGGATTCCATTCCTTTCGATAAAGATATAAGGAGCCATTTTAGGATTCCACTTCCTCGCTAGGTGACCAAAGTGTGCACCTGCTTCGAGTAAATCTTGGAAATTTGTTCTTGGCATTTTTATTAATGTAATTTTTTGTTTTTACTTTCCCTTTAGGCATACCTAAACCTATTGGGCTTTTCATCAATCTGAAGTAACTATCTTATAGGTCTTCAAAATTTTTCGCAGTCACGGCAATTGGTAAGTAGCTAAAAATAAGGTCATACCAATTATATACCGCACTGTGCAATAAATCAGCTGTAAACTAACGTTTACTGAATTGGAAGCGTCTACGTGCACCAGGCTGACCAGGTTTCTTTCTCTCAACCTCTCTAGGGTCACGAGTTAAAAATCCTGCTGCTTTTAATGCAGGACGATAAGCTTCTTTATTAGCCTCGCATAATGCACGAGAAATACCTAATCTTAAAGCCTCTGCTTGACCTTTGATTCCACCTCCTACAAGGTTTACCTTTACGTCAAACATTCCTGCTGTACCTGTAACTTCAAAAGGCTGCTCTACAATATACTGAAGTGTTTCCTCTTTGAAATAATCTTTAAGGTCACGTCCATTAATTAAGATCTCACCTTTTCCAGCTTTCACATAAACACGAGCCACCGCCGATTTACGTCTTCCAAGGGCGTTTATAATACTTTCCATTTGCTCTGTTTAGATTTCATTCAACTTAATTGCTTTCGGAGATTGTGCTTGATGAGGATGCTCAGGACCTGCATAAATATGAAGGTTACCAAGAATCTTATCACCAAGACGTGTCTTAGGGAGCATACCTCTCACTGCTCTCCTGATCAATTCTGTAGGTCTTTTTTGTAAAATTTCTGCTGGAGTTGTAAAACGCTGGCCACCTGGGTATCCAGTATAGCGAGTGTATACACGATTAGTCATCTTTTTACCAGTAAGGATAATCTTCTCTGCGTTAATAACGATAACATTATCACCACAATCAACGTGAGGAGTAAATCCTGGTTTAGTCTTGCCACGAAGAACAAGAGAAACCCTAGCAGCTAGACGACCTAGTGCCAAATCAGTAGCATCAATTACGACCCACTCTTTCTTTACAGTTGCCTTATTAAGGGATACTGTTTTGTAGCTTTGTGTGTCCACTATCTTGATTTTTTGGTTAATAATAAAAAATAATTGCGATCCCTACACTATATAGGGGCGACAAAGATAATCATAATTATACTCTTATACAAACTTTTTT
>JARIAS010000034.1 GCA_029257745.1 Candidatus Cryptobacteroides sp.
AGTGTGCATTTATGTGCATTTGGAGAGGTGGGTGAGTGGCTGAAACCAGCGGTTTGCTAAACCGCCGTACGCTTAACCGCGTACCACGAGTTCGAATCTCGTCCTCTCCGCAATATTTAGTAGTAGAATAACTATTAAATTATAATATTTACAAGCTATAATTATTATAGCTTGTAATTTGTATAAATATAATTATCTACCAACGTTTTCTTGTAAATAAGTTACAATTTTGTTAGTTGGTAGATTTTTTTTAAATGTATTTATAGATTATGAGTAAATTAATATTATTTTTTTCTATCATATTATTTTGCATAGCTTGTAATAAAACACAATTAGAAGAAGGACTTAGTGATAAGGTCTTCTTTATTGTATCTAGGGCACCTAAGCCATTTATTACGAAAACGGGCTCTGTTAGTAACGTAGAGCAGATAGATAGTTGGCACAAAGAGATTCTTTCTTCTTACAATGATTTATTGAAAGACTCTATATATGTTATGGAAATTGAAGAGTCCAATCCATTAGTTTTAAACAGTCCGTCTACACGTGCTTCATCATCTATTGATAATAGCATTAATGGAATAAAGGTATATGGTTATAAATGGGATTCTAATCAAGAATTTTCATCAAATGCTGAAAGATTTATACATGGTATCTATCTTGATAAGGCAAGTGGAAATATATATAAAACTAATATATTATGGCCTAATTCTAGTAAAAAAGTGCGTTTTTTTGCTATTGCAAATAGTAAACAATATGCTTTGTCTGACGATGCAACTAAATTAGATGTAACTTTGTCTACTGCGAATGTTAAAGACTTATTATTTGCTTCAACTGGGCCAATTACTCCTAGTAATAGTGTTAAAAACGCAAATGTCTCTTTAAGTTTTCAGCATGTATTAACAGGTTTGAGATTTGAGTCAAATATCTTTAAGACATATGCCAATAACTTACCTAAATATAATAAGTATCCGGAGAATAATACTTTGTTAAAAGGAAAAATAACAAAGATAGTTTTTAAGAATATTAAGAAATCTGCAAAATATGATTTTAGTGATTTGCAATGGAAAGATTATGGGGATGATGTAACTGTTGAATATGATTTATCTTCAAATCCTATAGTAATAGATGGCTTAAAAGAAAATATGGGGAAAGCTTTGTATCCTGCAAATATGGATACAAAATCGCCTTTATTTTATGTTTTGCCACAGGCTTTTTCAGATAAAAGCTCTATGGATATAACATATCAGTTATTAGATGATGATGGTTTACCACATGATGTTACTTTGAGCGTATCCTTAGCTAATGTGAAACCTTGGGTTAAAGGGAAGATTGTGACTTATAAGCTATCTAATACCAAGCTTGTAAAGGAGCCCGAATTTGAAGTTCTTATTAATGATATTCCTTTAGATGATGATTTAGAGAACTTAATTAATAGAGATGATGCTGCCGTAATTGATGATATACCTTCAGAGGGTGTTATAGATAGACCTGCCCTAAATATGGTTTTGAAGAGTTATATGAATATAAAGTATACTTCTACTTCTCGTGTTATCGTAAAGAATGCAGCACCATGGAAGGTGTCTTATTCCACAAATGGAAAGGATTGGGAAGACTCTGCACCATCTTTTACTGCAGGTTTACCTTCTGGGGGGTATTCTATTGGAGAGTATAGGCCTAATGGTCCATTTTCTTTTTATGCACAAACAGAAACTAACACTGCTACCAAATATCTTAGGACTGTAACTGAAAGAGGCACAAGGGACAAGCCTATAGACCTTTCATATAGATACACAAAAAGTAATGAGACTACTAAGGTTAGAAATACAGCTAATTGCTATATGATTACTGCCCCAGGCTGGTATATGATACCCCTTGTTTATGGTAATGCAATAAAGAATGATGCTATAAATGAAAGGTCTTACAAGGCCAAATCTCCAGGAAGTGAAAGAAATATTAGTCCTGAAATGTGGCTTGAAAATTTTATAAGACATGATGGTAAAAATATTGAAGGTCCTTGGATTGTAGAAGATAATTCTATAACAGTAGATTCTGGTACTGAGTTATGGGGGGATTCCAAAGAATCTTATATAGAACAAATAAAGATTAAAAAGATTGACGGTCATTCATATATTTTATTTCATGTAGATAAGGATCGTATAGAGCAAGGTTCATCCCTTATTGCAGCTAAATCTGGAAGTGTAATTGTTTGGTCTTGGCATCTTTGGATTATGCCTAATAATATTTACGATGAAATTATATTGGCTGATAATGGTAATTATTTCCCATATCCATTAGGTTGGAAAGATGATGAGGGAAAGTTATATCCTAAGAGAAATGTGTACATGCGTTTTACTCAAAATGAGACTGGTAAGACTCTTTATGCTAAGATTAGGCAAAAGCCTAAATGGGAGAGAAGTAATGAGGGGCGTGCTACTTATTACCAAGGCGGACGTAAAGATCCTTTCCCAGCTAAAGGCACTGATGTGCATTCAATAGTAGAAAGAGGTACTCATGGATCAGGTGGAGATTATTACTATACAATACAGTATCCTACTTATTTTAGGATAGGGGATAGGAAGATAGCTAAGGAGTATTGGTATAATTATTGGAATAATGATAACGATAAGGGAAGACTTAATTCTATAGAGTGGGCTCGTTCTAATTTATATAGCACAAAGAATATAAATGTAAAAGAATATAAAGTAAGCCCTAAAGATAAGGGTATGTACGGTTGGCGTTCCACTCCTATAAAGACTGTTTATGACCCATCACCTGCTGGTTATGTGGTACCTAATCCTACATACCTAGAAAGAAATAAAGTAAGGATATGGGAGGTTAATCCAGGAATAGGTTATTTGAATCCAGAAACAGGCAACATAGAAGGATATGTAAAAAAAGGAGGTAAAAGTGAAGGTTCTATATGGTCGTCGTTTATCTCTGTACCATCTGAAGGAGGATCTAACTGGAGATTTGTAGGAGCAGCACTATATAATAGTAATTATGATACATATGGTAATTTATCTGTAATGGCACCTAGGTATCTTAACTATGGCTTTGCTATTTTCCCTATGAGAGATTCAGATTAATATGGTTAAATACTCTAAATGTCTTAATTCTAAGGAGTTAAGACATTTTTTTGTTAAAGGAAGTTTGATCTTCTAGCTTCTATGCAAATGCAGAGCATATTTAGGATATAGCTCCATTTTTATCTTACTAATATATGGCAACTTATAGTTAATTTATCTTATTTCATATATCTTTATTATATAAAATTTAAGACTAGAACTGTTGGAAGTGATATTCCAAAGAGGAAAATTGCACAAATATGCAAAGTAAATCGTAATACTTTAGCACATTTTATTAAAGAGCAAATGTCTGTGAGTAAATAAAATAATTTCTTATCTTTGCCAGTCCGAAAAAGATAAAATAAAAACATAAGATATATGAAAAGAAATACATTTTGCAGAGCCTGTATAATTGCGGTAACGGCATTGATAGTAAATCTGTTTATTTTTGTTCCTAATATGCGAGCAAAGTCCAGTCGAGATGTAGAAGCTGTGGATAAGCAGGAGTCAATTCGACCTATCGGTTTAAGGCAGTTAAATGCTACTTCAGTAGAGTTGTTATTATCTAACAGTTCTATTGTAACCATAGACTTTTATGGGGAAAATATATTTCGCTTATTTAGGGATGATAGTGGAGGGATAGTAAGAGATCCAGAAGCTAAGCCAGAGGCACAGATACTTGTTCCTCAAGCACGTAGAGAACTATCGAAATTGTCTTTACAAGAAAACGACACATATTATAGTGTATCAAGCAAGAACATATGTGTGCAGTGGAATAAGTCTAATTACTTGATGAGTATCAAGGATTTACGAACAGGTGATATGGTGGTAGAGGAGGTCGCACCTATTTTGTTGGATAAGGAAAGATTTTCTATAAGTCTAAAGGCTCATTCTGGTGAGTATTTTTATGGCGGAGGAGTGCAAAATGGTCGTTTCTCTCATAGAGGTAAAAAGATATATATAGAAAATCAGAATAGTTGGACAGATGGTGGAGTAGCTTCACCAAGTCCTTTTTATTGGTCTACAAAGGGCTATGCTGTAATGTTCTATACATTTAAAAAGGGAATGTATGACTTCGATGCAAACAATAATAATGTTGTTACCCTTACTCACGATAGTTCATATATAGATATGTTCTATATGATAGATGAAGGTGCAGTTGCTTTGCTTAACGACTACTATCAACTTACAGGTAATCCCGTATTATTGCCAAAGTTTGCCTTTTATGAGGGACATTTAAATGCTTATAATAGGGATTATTGGAAAGAAGATGCTAAGGGTATATTATTTGAAGATGGAAAAAGGTATAGGGAAAGTCAAAAGGATAATGGAGGAGTTAAGGAGTCTTTAAATGGCGAGAAAAATAATTACCAATTTTCTGCTAGGGCTGTAATAGATCGTTATGAGGCTAATGATATGCCTCTTGGTTGGATACTTCCAAATGATGGTTATGGTGCTGGTTATGGACAAACAGAAACATTAGACGGCAATATCGCTAACCTTAAAAGTTTTGGTGATTATGCTAGGAGTAAGGGTGTGGAAATAGGTTTATGGACACAGTCTGACTTGCATCCAAAAGAGGGAATAAGTGCCTTGTTGCAGAGGGATATTGTAAAAGAAGTGCGTGATGCCGGAGTGCGTGTTTTGAAGACCGATGTAGCATGGGTTGGAGCAGGATATTCTTTTGGCTTAAATGGCGTTGCAGATGTCGCTCATATAATGCCATATTATGGCAATGAAGCTAGACCTTTTATTATCTCACTTGATGGCTGGGCAGGCACTCAACGCTATGCTTCTATATGGTCAGGAGATCAGAGTGGTGGCGACTGGGAGTACATACGTTTTCATATCCCTACATATATAGGTTCTGGACTTTCGGGACAGCCAAATATTACCTCAGATATGGATGGCATTTTTGGCGGAAGACAGCCTATTATAAATATACGAGATTTTCAATGGAAGACCTTTACTCCAATGCAGTTAAATATGGATGGCTGGGGTTCTAATGAAAAGTATCCTTTTGCCTTAGGTGAGCCTGCTGCTTCTATAAATCGTATGTATTTAAAATTGAAGTCTGAATTATTACCTTATTCTTATACGTATGCAAAGAAAGCAGTTGATGGCAAGCCTCTTATGCGTGCAATGTTTTTAGACTATCCTAATGACTATACATATGGTATTGCTACAAGGTATCAGTATATGTATGGAAAGGATTTCTTGGTTGCACCTATATATCAGAATACTAAATCTGATAAAGAAGGTAATGATATAAGAGACGGCATATATTTGCCTGAAGGTAAGTGGATTGATTATTTTTCAGGTGAAATGTATGAGGGAAATAGGGTATTAAATAATATTGAAATGCCTATATGGAAGTTGCCTGTATTTGTTAGAATGGGGGCTATTATTCCAATGAATAAGGCCAATAATAATCCATCTCAGATTGATAAATCATTGCGTATTTATGAGTTATATCCATATGGACAATCTTCTTTTATGGAGTATGATGATGATGGTATAAGTGAAGCTTATCGTAGAGGTCATTATGTTACTACACTTATAGAATCCCGTCTTGATGATAAGTCAAATCTATATGTTAAAATCAGTCCAACAGAAGGAGATTTTGACTCTATGATTAAAGAAAAACAGACAGAACTACGTATAAATAGTAGTGATGTACCTAAAAAGGTATATGCTAAGGTTAATGGTAAGTCTGTAAAGCTTTCACAAGTGTCAAGTAGGGAAGCTTTGGAGAAAGGTGAGAATTTGTATTTTTATGATAAGTCTCCAAATCTTAATCAATATGCAAGCAAGGATAGTAAATTTGCTAATCAGGTGATTGTAAAAAATCCACAAATAATAGTTAGACTAGCAAAGAAACTTGATGTGAGTGCAACCACAATTGAATTATTTGTCAAGGGATTCCACTTGGATAAGCAAGAAGCTAATGTGCATAGTAAAGGAGGCTTAGTAGCACCTGCTGCAAGAATATATAAGGATAATGTTGAAGCATATTCTATTAAACCTAGTTGGGATTTGCAGGCAAATGCAGATTATTATGAAGTGGAATTTAATGCTATGTTATACTCTACAATACGAGATACTGCATTGACGTTTAGTGATTTGCAAGCAGATAAAGATTATACATTCAAAGTGCGTGCAGTCAATGGAGATGGATTTTCTGCATGGACTGAGTTATCTGCAAGGACACGACCTAATCCTTTGGAATTAGCAATAAAGGGTGCTAGTGTTAAGACAAGTGTTGCTAATCAAGAAGGTTTTGGTGCACATCGTTTTGTCGATTTTGCAGAGTCAGGAGATATTTGGCATACTAAATACGGAGTAAGAGCAGTGCCATTTGAGATTGTAGTGGATCTGCATACTGTAAATACTTTAGATAAATTTTGGTATCTTCCACGTCTTGATGCTGGTAATGGAACTTTACTTAGAGGAAGCGTGTCATATAGTATGGATAATGAAAATTGGATAGATGCTGGAAGTTTTGACTGGAAGAGAAACTCTGATACCAAGGAGTTTATTTTTAAGGAAAAAGTAACTGCACGTTTTGTGAAATTGTATGTAAAAGAGGCAGTTGGTTATTATGGCTCTGGTAGAGAATTATATATATTCAAGGTAGCAGGTACAGAATCCTATTTGCAAGGAGATATTAATAATGATTCAAAGATTGATGAGAATGATTTGACATCTTATATTAATTATACAGGTCTGCGTAGGGGAGATTCTGATTTTGAAGGTTATATCAGTAAAGGAGATATTAATAATAATGGTTTAATAGATGCTTATGATATATCTGTGGTAGCTACACAGTTAGGACAAGCTGTATCAGGATCAGGAAGTGCAAAATTATCAGGAGAACTTAAGTTAAAGTATAATAAGAAACATTATAAAGCAGGAGAGACCGTAGAACTTCTTGTTGAGGGAGTTTCATTAAATGCAGTAAATGCCTTAAGTTTTGCTTTGGAATACAGTGATGATGAATATCAATTCCTTTCAGTGCAGCCTCTTAATATGAAGGATATGGAAAATCTTACTTATGATAGATTACATAAGAATGGAAAGAAATCTTTGTATCCAACATTTGTTAATATAGGAGAACAATCAAAATTATCAGGGGATCTGCCTTTATTCATTATAAAATTTAAGGCAAAAAAAGCTTTAAGTCCTAAAATGAAGATCTCTGACATTATACTAGTAGATGATTTACTTCATAGTATTCATTTCTAAGCTTATGTTGCCGTATATTAAATAGTATACTGTCTATATGGCCTTATTTATATGTTTTTAGGCTAAAATTTGGTGTATTAAGATTGAGTTATTATATTTGCAAACTATTTACTTAATATACTTGTTTGAAGTACTTTCTAGCCTTAATTTACATTTATAAGTAGGCAGGAAATTCTATTAGGATTTTCTATCTTTTTGTGTTTGGGTGATGAGATAATTAGACAAATGATATGATGAGACCATTTACATATATAGCTGTATTGCTTAGTTTCCTTTTTTTATTTATCTCTTGTAAGCATGGGGATGTTGCACCTATTCCTTCTAAGAAGAAGTTGGTTTTTGAAGTGCAACCTGTTTTAGAGGGGAAGACAAGGACAGCAAAAATATCACCTGTCTTAAATGCTACTCCTGCATCTAGATCAAATATCCTTACAGCAGATGCCTTACAAAGTTTTAATTTAAGGATACATAGAAGTAGTTCTTGGGTGGCTTCTATAAGATTGCAAAAAGATGCTAATGTTGATGGAGGATGGAGTGTTATATCTGATGATGGAGGTGGTTTTTCTTGGTTTGGTGCTCCTGATGAAGGTTATCATTTATATGCATATATTCATGGTCGTCAATCTGGTTTTGACTATTTTGAACAACAGGCACATTTTACCCAAAATTCTGATATAGCGCAACAACAGGATTTATTATTTGCTTATAAAGAGGGTGTAGTTACAGCTTCTGTTGGATATGATGGTGTGAGTAGTAGTGGAGAATTGATCAGGCATAAGATTCCATTATATTTCAAGCGTTTAGT
>JARIAS010000038.1 GCA_029257745.1 Candidatus Cryptobacteroides sp.
GTACTTCCCTTATCAGTGTTCTTCCATTCTAATAATTCCTCGTAGATTTTTCTTTTAAATATCATATTACAGTGAAAAATAAATACGAATATAAGTTTTACTGCACAAATCTCAAAATTTATATCCATAATTTATGCACAAATCTCAAAATTTAAATCTTATTACACAGTCTATCTACTATTGTGAAATATGTTCACAGGCTTATACAAATTACCTACATATGCTTATGTCTTAAATTATCATAGTAAATCCTTGATTAATATACTCTTATCAGTACAACACTCTATGCTTAATCCCGTATTTACCATTTACACAAAAAAAATATAGTGCCGTCAATAAAATCAAGTCTAAGCTATATATAATTCAGTCTAATCATTGGCACTAATAAATATGTTACAGTCTTTATTATAAATAAAGTCAAGTGCAGAGAGTTATCATATTTGAAGAGCTCTAATGGCAATGAAAGTCTTAAGAGTTCGTCTAAGTGTAGAAAGAGTAATACCTAATATTTCAATTTATATAAAGATTAGTATAATTTAGCAGATTCTGACATTATTACTTTTTGCGTATTAGACTTATTCCATCACGTAGTGGCAATATAACTACATCTACACGAGGGTCATTAGCTATCATCTCATTAAACTGCATAATCCCCTGAGTTTGTTTGTCTTGGTCTATTTTGTCAGCGTAAACTTTTCCAGACCATAGCACATCGTCAGCAATAATAAGACCACCCTTGCGAACTTTATCAAAAACAGCCTTGTAATAGTCTATATATTCTCTTTTATTGGCATCTATGAATACTAAGTCATAGCAAGTGTCTAGCTTATTGATATTGTCTAAAGCATCTCCAAAATGCACAATTATTTTGTCCTTTACACCAGCACGCTCTTGTGCTTCATAAATTAGATCTGCCAATTCATCATTTATTTCTAAAGAATCAATATGCCCATCATTTTCAAGGCCATAAGCAAGGCAAATAGACGAGTATCCTGTAAATGCACCTATTTCTAATATGTTTTTAGCCCTAGTTAATCTTACTAGCATAGTTAAAAGTTGGCCTTGAACCTGTCCTGATAGCATTCTTGGATAGTTTGTCCTGATATTTGTTTGTCTAACAAGCCATCTTAAAGCCTCTGTCTCTTTAGAACTAAAATTCTCTATATATTGATTTTCTTTTGTTTTCATATTAAATATATGTAAGACTAGACATGTCTGTAAAAATAGTATTAGCAATAACTTGTAAATTCTCCGCCTCTATGGCATCTATCTTTTCAAAAAGATCTTTGTCATCAGCTATCTTATTCAGAGAAAGCAGGGATTTGCCCATGTTAAGACATTGATACTCATTGTTATCAGCAGATATTGCAAGTTGCCCCTTAAGTTGCTTTTTTGCTGCATTTAATTGCCTGTCGCTAAGCTTTGTCTTTTTTAGATTATTGAGTATGCTATATACCTTTTTACTGCATTGTTCTATATTGTTTTTATCGCAGCCAAAGAAAATGCTAAATAGTCCCGTATCACTATATGGAGTATAGTTTGCTTCGACATTGTATACCCAGCCGTGTTTCTCCCTTAATACCTTATTTAGCATAGAATTTGAGGCAGGACCTCCTAATATATTGCATAAAAGTGCAGTAGCAATTCTTCCCTTTTCATCATATAAAGAGGGGGCAAAGTTGCCTATTATAGCCAGAGCCTCATTATTGTCCTTTTTAACAACCTTATTAAAGGGACTATATACTACGGGAGAAAGCACTCTGTCATAAGCCTTTACCTCATTGCCTTGTGGAAAAAAACTGTCGATTAATTTAATAAGTTCTTTTTCTGCCCTCTTTTCATCTATATTACATACAAGGCTAAAAACCATATTGTTAGCTGTAAAATGAAGCCTTGCAAAGTCTATTAATTCTTGGCTACTTATAGCAGCAACACTCTTGCTGTCCCCAAGAATAGTTTTACCCAATGGGTGGCAGCCAAAGATTAGTTCCTCAAATCTGTCTATTATATCTTCGCTAGGATTGTCTTGATAGGACTTTATCTCATCAATTACCACAGTCTTTTCTACCTCAATCTCTTTTTTGGGGAAACTAGGGCTACTAGCAAGCTCTAGCAGGAGACTTTCAGCCTTTTTAATATCCTCCTTAAGAACAGTAGCATATATTACAAGCTCTTCTTTAGTGGTATAGGCATTCAGCTCTCCTCCAAGTTTATCTAGATAGTTATTTATAATACGGGCACTTTTATCCTTGCTGCCCTTGAATATTGTGTGCTCTGCGAAATGGGTAATGCCATTGTGAAAGTTTGACTCATCTCTTGTTCCACATCTTATTGTGATAGCACAATATGCAACAGATGAATTGGACCTCTTAATAGCATATCTTAGTCCACTCTTACTTTCTCCTATTATCATCTTAAAAACCTCATCTTGAAAAGATCATACTTAGTAAAACCTGCCCTCTGCTTGCAATTATATTTTTTTAAGTAATATAATTCATGAGTTTTTGCATCAAAAAGCATCTTATAACAAATATGTCTGCCATTAAAGTCAGCAGAATTGATGCAATAACTTACTAGTGCATTCTCTCTGTTGATAAAATGGCTGTCTGCACTAGTATCATCTACTATGAATATATTTTTCTTTGTAAATTTATCAAGATTAATATTGTCCAAATCAAAGGCTAAATCACTTTTAGCTAAATAGATAGGCTTTCCCCTTGCCTTGCTTAAAGATTTAGAATGTATGTTGGAAAAAGTACTGTATAAAGATTGTTTAATATAATTTTGCATTATATTAACAATAGCAGGTAGGTAGTTTTCTAAGCGTGTGCTTATTTTACTCTTCGAACATATAGGAAATTCTACGACTTCCAGCATCTTGTCTATTTTATCTCCACTACCGCCTTTAACTATTTTAAGAGCTAATATATCATGCTTGCTTTCAAAACAATGTTTGAGGATAGTGCTAATCATAAAATAATAATCATCTCTTGTTTTTAGAATTTCAAAGTCTTCTTTGCTACAAAATTCAAATGGGGATATCAGCCATGTATTCTTTACAGCTTCTTTAATACATCTGTCTAAAAAGGGATTTCCACTCAATACAACCTTTGTTTGTCGCATTGGGAAGTCTCTTAACTTCTCTCCTTTAGTCAGGATTTTTATTTGGGAAAAAGCCTGTAAGGATATTAATAATATGATGATTATTGATAAAATACGTTTCATAAATGCAAAGTTACAAAAATTAATATGTACATTTGTTTGTTTAGCATAAAGAATTTATAATGGCAGAATACATCGTTTCGGCAAGAAAATATAGACCAGATTCATTTGAATCGCTTATTGGGCAAGACAATATTGCACAGACTTTGAAAAACTCGATATCTAGGGACAAACTAGCTCATGCTTATTTGTTTTGTGGTCCCAGAGGTGTGGGAAAGACTAGTGCAGCACGTATTTTTGCAAAAACCATTAATTGTCAAAATCTTAATGAAAAGAATGAACCTTGCGGACATTGTGAATCCTGTGTTTCTTTTAATGAGGGACGTTCTTATTGTATTCATGAAATGGATGCAGCCTCTAATAACAGCGTAGATGAGATTAAAACGCTAATAGAGCAGGTGTATATACCTCCTCAAGTGGGTAAGTATAGCGTGTATATAGTTGATGAGGTACATATGTTGTCTACTGCAGCTTTCAATGCTTTTTTGAAGACCTTGGAAGAACCTCCTGCCTATGCAATTTTCATACTTGCGACTACTGAAAAGCATAAAATCCCTGCTACAATACTATCTAGATGTCAGACATTTGATTTTAAGCGTATTACAGTAAGTGATATAGTATTGAATTTAAGAAATATAGCAGAAAAAGAGTCTATAACAATAGATGATGAGTCTTTGCATATTATAGCGATGAAATCTGATGGGGCTATGAGAGATGCCTTGACTATTTTTGATCAGACAGTTGCTTTTTGTGGTGAGAATATAAGTTACGATGCCGTATTGAGAAATCTAAATGTTTTAGATTATGAATATAGTTTTCGTCTTGTAGATTATTTTCTTAGTTCTGATTATGCCAAGGCCTTATTGGTCTTCAATGAGGTTTTGTCTAAGGGCTTTAATTCTTTATACTTTGTATCAGCATTAAGTACACATTTTAGGAATCTGTTAGTCGCTAAGACCGCTGAATCACAGGTTCTTATGGATTTGCCACAATCCTTGAAGCAGAGGTATATACAGCAGGCTTCAGGACTATCTTTGGCATTTATATATGAGGCCCTCAATATATGTGCAAGCTGTGAATCAAGCTATAAGCATAGTGTCAATCCAAGATTGGCGATTGAATTTGCATTGATAAAGCTATGTTTTATAGTACAAGCACCTAAGCAAGAGAGTATAGCTGTTTTAAAGAAAGAGGAAGTTTCTAGCACGGATAGAAACTCTGCACAGCTAAATGAGAAAAGTTCTGATAATCACAGACTTGAGGGTGATATGCAGGAGCATAAGGCATCAGAAAAAAATATTGAGCAAAAACCTCAAGAGTCTAATAATCAAACTTTATCAAGTGGTACTGAAGCAAATACTGCTTCTCTTAATAAATCGGAACTTATAGGCAATAATGAAGAAAAGCCAGTAAGTGAGGGGAGTCCTGTGCAAGAAAAAGCAAAGAGAGGCCGTCGCCCTTTAAAGTCTACAATCTCTTTAAATAATATAGCTGAAGATAAAAAAGTTCAGGATACTGTAAATGTTCAGATGGAGGATAGGATACCTGATGATGAGGAGATTCGACTGAAATGGAAGGAATTAGCTGGAGCATATGCCTCAAGACCTAGACTTGCAACGGCTATTGCTGAGTCTATATTGCAGATTGATTTGGCGGAAGACCATAAGCGAATCGTATTCTTGGTATCTAATCAAGCTCAGCAGCAGTGGCTGAGAGAAAATTTGTTGAGGGAATTGCAAACAAGATTATGCGAGCTACTTAGAACTACTAAAATAAGTTTGTTAGTTGATCTAATGCCAACGACTGAAGTAGTTCATAAACATATGACACAAAAAGAAAGAGGTGCTCATATGATGAATAATAATCCTAATGTAAAGGAATTGGTGGAAGATTTAAATTTAGATATATAATAGCTTAAAGATTATGAAGTTGCGTTGTGAAAATTTGGTAAAGAAGTACGGCATAAGAACTGTCGTTAAAGGTGTGTCTATGGAAGTTGAGCAAGGGGAAATTGTAGGCTTTCTTGGACCTAATGGTGCAGGTAAGACAACAAGTTTTTATATGATAACAGGACAGATTGTTCCAAATGCAGGTAGGATATATCTTGATGATGAGGATATTACTTCATTACCTATGTATAAGCGTGCAAAAAAAGGCTTAGGCTATTTATCTCAAGAAGCATCTGTATTTAGGAAAATGTCAGTGGAGGATAATATATTATCTGTAATGCAGATGTCTAATATGTCTAAAACTCAAATGTATGATAGATTAGAGGCCCTTATAGACGAATTTAATCTATCAAAGGTTCGTAAAAGTCTTGGTATTCAGCTGTCAGGTGGAGAAAAAAGACGTTGTGAGATAGCTAGGGCATTGGCAATAGACCCTAAGTTTATTCTTCTTGATGAACCCTTTGCAGGAGTTGACCCCATAGCCGTAGAAGATATTCAATATATTATAGCAAAATTAAAATATAAAAATATCGGAGTAATTATTACTGACCATAATGTAGGAGAAACTCTTGCTATAACAGATAGAGCCTATTTGTTATATGAAGGCAATATCTTGCAATCTGGTACACCAGAAGCTTTGGCATCAGATGAAGATGTAAGAACAAAATATTTAGGCTCAGGTTTTGTTTTAAGAAAATCTGTATCGGTAGAGCGTGCTAAAAAAGAGTATGAGCAACCTTAGTTGCCTACATAGTTTGCAATATCATCTGTGGATATAGTTTTTCCTCCTAAGATGATAAGTCTCTCTATAACATTGCGAAGCTCTCTTATATTACCTTGCCAAGATCTTTCTTGAAGCATAGTTATTGCCTTGTCTTCAATCTCTCTCATTGGCTGTCCTGCTTCAGCACAGATTTGTTTTATAAAATAATCAATAAGAAGAGGTATATCTTCTTTTCTTTCATCTAGAGATGGAACTTTAATTAGGATAACACTTAATCTATGATAAAGGTCTTCTCTAAAGTTACCTTTTTTTATTTCTTCTTTTAGATTCTTATTAGTGGCAGCAATTACTCTTACATTGACAGTTATATCTTTATCACTGCCTACTCTAGTAAGTCTTTTTTCTTGTAAAACTCTTAGTACCTTTGCTTGGGCTGCAAGACTCATATCACCTATTTCATCTAAGAATAGTGTCCCCCCATCAGCTTGCTCAAATTTGCCTTTATGCTGTTTTACTGCAGAAGTAAAAGCACCTTTTTCATGTCCAAAAAGTTCACTTTCTATAAGTTCAGATGGAATGGCAGCACAATTAACTTCTATGAGTGGTAGTTTGCTTCTGTCACTATATGAGTGTAAACTTCTGGCTACAAGCTCTTTACCTGTTCCGTTGCTTCCTGTTATAAGCACTCGTGCATCAGTCGGAGCTACTTTTTGAATTATTTCTTTAATCTTACATATAGCCTCGGATTCTCCTATCATCTCTTGCCCATAGATTTTCTTTTTTAGGTTGTTATTATCTTTTAGGAGAGTAACTTTCTCGCTTGCATTCTTTATAGTAATAAGAATTCTGTTTAAGTCTAAGGGTTTTTGAATAAAATCGAAAGCTCCTTTTTTTATACAGTCAACAGCTGTTTCTATATCACCATGTCCTGATATCATCACGATAGCTGCATCAATGCCTTCTTCAATCATCTTTTCTAAGACTTCAGTGCCTTCCATATTAGGCATTTTTATGTCACAGAATATAACATCAAATTTTTCCTTATTAACGATGCTAAGGGCTTTTTCTCCATCTTCAGCTACTTCTACATCATAACCTTCATCTATTAATATTTCTTTTAAAGAGTTACGTATGGCTCTTTCATCATCTATAACAAGGATTCTCATAATATTAAAATTAAAATGTTGCTCAATTGACAAAGATAAATAAATCTAATAATAGTTTTGTAAAATTTTGTAAATTTGCTTCTACTCTCATAACTAAAATGAGCATAAATTATGGATATATCAAAGATTATAATAGCGATAGATGGTTATTCGTCCACAGGTAAGAGTACATTTGCAAAGCTAATTGCACAGCACTTAAAGTTAAAATATATAGATTCTGGAGCTATATATAGGGCTGTAAGTCTATACGCTTTAGATAATCACTTTGTATCTGATGATAATCAGATTGATGTGAAAAATCTAGAACTCGCCTTGCAAAAACTTGAGGTACATTTTAAAAATATTGATGGAGAGACCTTTACATATATTGGAGAACTCTGCGTAGAAGAAGAAATAAGAACTCTTAGAGTATCAAATATCGTAAGTCCTATTGCAGAACTTTCATGTGTTAGAAAGTATGTTGATACTAGTTTGAGGCATTTTGCAAATGATGGAGGCATAGTGATGGATGGTAGGGATATAGGAACAACAGTATTCCCTCAGGCTCAGCTTAAGGTATTCATGAGGGCTTCTGATTATATTAGGGCTAAAAGGCGTTATGAAGAGATGTTGGCAAGAGGAAATAAGACTAATATGGAAGAAGTTTTGTCTAATCTTAAAAATAGGGATTATATTGATTCTCATAGAGAAATCTCGCCTTTGAGACAGGCTGACGATGCTATTGTCTTGGATAATTCTTATCTCACTTTACAGCAACAACTTCAATGGTTGGAATGGGTTTTAGAAAATAAGTTATTTCATGAATTTAAAAGTAGAAATAGATAAAAAATCCGGTTTTTGTGGGGGCGTGATTAGGGCTATTGCAGGTGCTGAGAAGCATCTTAAAAAAGCAGATAGACTATATTCTTTAGGCTCTATTGTTCACAATGAAGCAGAGTTGGAAAGACTTTCTCATAAGGGACTTGCAACAGTTTCTGTTCAAGATATATCTCAAATGTCTAAAAATGATACAGTCTTTATAAGGGCCCATGGAGAGCCACCAACTACATATGAGAAGGCAGAAAAAGCTGGTTTAAATATAGTTGATTTTACCTGCCCTGTAGTCTTGAGATTGCAAAAAGACATTAGAATGGCATATGAAAGGCTGAAAGCAGTAGGTGGGCAGCTTATTATATTCGGAAAGGTGGGGCATGCAGAGGTTTTAGGTTTAATGGGACAGGTAAATTCTGATGCCTTAGTCATATCAAATATGCAAATGTTGGAAGAGGCTATCGTAAATGCAAGTATACGTTTGGATAAGCCAATAGAAATCTTTTCACAAACTACTAAATCTCCAACTGAGTACGCTTGTATATGTGATAAAATAAGGGAAGCAATGATGTCTGTTTTGGATATTAGTCAGGAAGAAATTATAGAAAAGAAACTCTTACTTATACATGATACAGTGTGTTCTCAAGTTTCTAATCGTCATGAAGTTTTACAAGCCTTTGCCAAAAGTCATAGTATTATAATGTTTGTATCAGGGAAAGAAAGTTCAAATGGTAAGGTATTATATGATTTGTGTAAAAAAGTAAATCCTCGCACTTATATGTTAGGCGGTGATGATGAAATAGATAGTAAATGGTTTAGAGACGGAGATTTTGTAGGAGTATGTGGTGCAACTTCTACGCCTAAATGGTTGTTAGAGGCAGTAGAAAAGAAAATTTTGCAACTTAGTATATAAATATATAAATTTGTAAGATATAATAGATTAAGAATTTAATAAAATAATATGGCAACAACAGCTGATTTTAAAAATGGCCTTTACCTGGAGTTTAATGGTAAGCCATGTATGATTGTATGGTTTCAACATGTTAAACCTGGAAAAGGACCAGCTTTCGTAAAGACAAAGTTACGTAATTTGGAAAATGGACGTATTTTGGAAAATACTTTTACCGCAGGTGCAAAAATTGAGACTATTACCGTAGAAAGGCGTCCTTATCAATTTTTGTATGGAGATGAAGATGGTTTTAACTTTATGCATGAAGAAACATTTGAACAAATACATCTTCCACACGATGTCGTAGAAAATTCTGATCTAATGAAAGAAGGACAGCATGTTGAGATGATGTTCGTTTTAGAACCAGAGGAGAGATGTCTTACCTGTGAGTTACCTACATACGTAACATTAGAGGTTACATACGCAGAGCCTGCTGTTAAGGGAAATACGGCTTCTACCAGTGCTTTAAAAGAATGTACATTAGAGACTGGTGCAAAGATTATGGTACCATTGTTTATTAATCAAGGAGATGTAATAACAGTAAATACTACTGAACGCTCTTATGGACAGAGGGTATAATCTTTAAGTGTTTTGAAAAGACTTAGATAGAAAATAGAACTGCTTTAAGTTTATTCTATAAATAGCTATCACAAAATAATAAAGGGTTGTAGAACAGTCTATAACCCTTTTGTCTTATACAATCTTTTTTGCAATCTTTATGATTTTAATTTTATGGCCTTGGTCTTCCTTAAGAGTCATTACTATCATAATATTGAATTTCTTTGAACCTGTATCTAAAGAGCCTAAGGCATATTTAATATTATCTTGACCAGCCGTATGTGTAATGTTAAAATTTCTTGGCTTATATGAGTTGAAAAAAGATTTAAGTATTTGCTTTGATTGTTCTTTACTACAATTATTCACCTTAGAGAGCATAATCAGTTCAAGATTATTGTCAAACCAAGTAGAAAGCTTCTCTACGTCAGCTTGTTGTATATATTTTGCAATTGGTTTAAAAATACTATTACTGTTTAGGCTATTATCTGTCCGGGCACTACTAATACCAGTTACAAAAACACAACAAAGAAATAATATTTTTATAAATCTCATTTATATATATGTTTTACTTAACTTAATGTATTATTTTATTGCAAATACCGAGCCACACTCTTATATTTGTCTAGAATGTATTAGAATGAAGATAAAATTGATAACGGTAGGGAAGACTGATTTTTCTTGGATAAAGGAAGGTTTATCTATGTATACTTCCCGACTGGTACATTATGTGCCTTTTACAGTATTGGAAATTCCTGAGTTGAAAAATGTCTCTTCTCTTTCTAAGGAACAGATAAAAGAAAAGGAAGCATTATTGATTCTTGATCAGCTGAAATCAAATGAGGAGTTAATACTTTTAGATGAGAAAGCCAAGCAGTTTAGATCAATAGAGTTTGCAAGTTTTATAGAAACAAGACTTAATTATAGCTCAAAAGATATAATTTTTGTGATAGGTGGAGCCTATGGCTTCTCTGAAAAAGTGTATAAAAGAGCTAATTATAAGTTATCATTGTCTAATATGACATTTTCTCATCAGTTAGTAAGATTGATATTTATAGAACAATTATACAGGGCTTTTACTATTTTAAGGGGAGAACCATATCATCATGAATAAGAGCGTTTTAAGTAGGGTTATATCATTTTTTGCTCAGATAGGCATTAGATTATGGCTATCTATAATTTTAGCTATCGCACTATTCCTTGCCATACTTTTTATGAGTAATTATAGTTTTGATTATGGTGAAAGTAAGGCTCAAGAATTATCTAAGAAATTAGAAGAAAGACTTCTTCTTTTGGATTCCTTTATGCAGCAGGCCATAGATGGAGATCATAATTCTTGGTTGTCATATGATGACTTTCCTAAGGATATGCTTATTTATAGATACTGCAAAGATAGTTTGCAATCATGGATTAATCAGTTTCCCTCTTTAGATGACGATGTTACAAGACCTAATGTCCTTAAGAATTCTCTTAATAGTCGTTTTTCACCTTTGATGTTGGCAGATAGTACTTGGAGATATTATAATATAGGCAGTAGTTGGTATCTTATAAAAGAGAAGGTTGATAATAAGAACTGCAGAATCTTGGCAGCCTTAGAAATTAAGCACATAGAACTGAATAATGTTTCCAATGGAATAAATCCTCTTTTGGACATATCGGAACCTTTTCAGATATATCCCATATCTTATTCTACGGGTATTCCTGTATATGTCTATGGGAAACCAGTTATGAAACTTATTCAAGAAGATACTTTCTTAAAGCCTTTAATTACCATACCCTCAATAGTTTGGTTGGCTCTTATAATTATAGTATTAGTTGTTATTTTTTATCTTACGACATATAGGAGTTTGCATGCCTCATTATTAGCCTTGATATTAGTATTCTTTATACTATTTTTCTTTTATATAGCGGGTCGTGCACTTGCTTCTAGTTCATTGGTATTTTCTCCTTCTGTATATGCCTGGGGATCAATTTATTATTCATTGGCCGCCTTATTGATAATAAATGCGTCTATCTTCTGTTTTGTCCTCTATATTTATATATCTAGATTTGAAATTTATAAATTTTTATCAAGAAAGAAATCAAGAAGCATAAACATAGTTGTTGCTATATTTAGTGTGCTTATTTTATGCTCTTTGTGTAGCTATATTTATATTACATTTAAGTCCGTAATTTTAAATTCAAATATTAATGTTGATTTATATCAGATAGAACAAATAGATGCACATACAATTCTTGTATATCTATCATACATAAGTTTATTTATTGCTATTGCATTGATACTTCAGATTATAAGAGTGCTTTTTTACAAATCAACTTATAAGTTCTTTAACTTGTTGTCTGGTATAGCAAGGATGGTTTTTGCCTTAATATCTGCATTTATATTGGTTTTATTATCGGGTATTTGGACCTTAGAACGCGAAAAGAGCAGTGCAAATATATGGGCCAATGAGATGGCAATAAATAGAGATATTGCGTTTGAATTGCAGTTAAGAAATATTGAAACTTTAATAGCTCAAGACGGGGTGATATCAAGATTGTTGAATGATCCCAAAGATTATAAACTGGTTAAAAGTAGAATATTAGAGAATTATATATCCTCATTATCACAGGATTATGAGGTTTCTGTGTATTTGTATAACAATCCTAATAATGACTATTTGATAAAATTTTTTCAAGAGAGAATTGTTGAGGCAAAAGAGATCGCAAAGAACTCTTCATTTTATTATAGTCAAGGGCCCACAGGAATGGCTCGATATACAGCAATGTTCGTTTATCCTACTAACGATAAAGATTTTGTCAGTATACTTATTGCTATTGATGCAAAATATGATAATTCTTTAATGTCTTATGCTTCTTTATTGAAAGATAATTCCTCATCAAAGATAAATCTTCCAGAAAGATATTCTTTTGCAAAATATCTAAATCATAATTTAGTTGCCTTTAGAGGAGAATATGCTTATTCCACTATTTTATTACCAGAGGTTGAGAGTTTAGATAATAATGCAATAGAAGTGAATGATTATCTTCATTTTGTAAATAGGATATCTGATAGGGATACAATTATAATTTCAAGGCAGAAAACAGATTTTATGCAGTATGCTATGTCTCTCTGTGTTTTGACCTTCTTTTTGTACATTAGTATAAGTGTATTTTCAATAAAGAGAAAAAAAGTGTTTTCTAAGAACTATTATCGTTCTAGAATTAATTCTGTATTATTCTTTTCTCTACTTAGTACTTTGATATTGTTAGCTATAATCTCAGTTATTTTTGTGTATAAGAAAAATAACACTAATGTCAGAAACTTGATGATATCAAAGATTAATATTTTGCAGTCATTGGTTGAGGCAGGAACTAGGGATTATGATTCTTTTGATGATTTTTATGATTTGAAAATAGATGACTTATTAAGGGATATTTCTCACTATGCAAAAATAGATATTAATCTGTATTCTCCTTCTGGAAAGATATATCAATCAACATATCCTAAGATATTTGAAACGATGTTATTAGGTGCTAGGATAGATCATGAAGCATATAAGCAACTTGTGTATGGTAATAGAAGATTTTTTATTAATGAAGAAATTATACAAGGTAAAAAATACTATTGTATGTATGCACCTATTTTTAATACAAAAGGTAGACTAATTGCCATAATGTCAGCTCCTTATACTGATGATAGGTTGAACTTTAGTAGAGATGCAGCAACGCATATGTTTTTTATCCTTACATTGTTTTTTTTATTGCTAATATCATCTAGAGCCTTAACTACAAAGATAGTCGATAAGATGTTTATTCCACTTTTGGATATGGGTGATAAAATGAATGCAGCAAAGACGAGGGCATTGGAGCATATACATTATGAAAGAGAGGATGAATTATCTTCCTTGGTGCATTCATATAATGATATGGTAGATGCTTTAGCTGAAAGTACAGAAAGGTTAGCCGTTGCAGAGCGTGATAAGGCTTGGCGAGAGATGGCAAGGCAGGTGGCACATGAGATTAAAACACCTCTTACGCCAATTAAGTTGCAGATACAAAGGATAATACGTCTTAAGAATAATAAAACAGAAGCTTGGGAAGAAAAGTTTGACGCAATTTTACCCGTAATTATCTCTAGTATAGATCAATTAAGTGATACGGCTAACGATTTTAGTAATTTTGCAAAACTATATAGTGAGGAGTTTGTGGAGATAGATTTAAGAAAGATGGCAGAAGATAATATTTCCTTGTTTGATGAGCATGATAATATTAAGTTTGAATATATAGGATTGGAGAGTGCAATAGTTATGGGGCCAAAACCTCAGTTAAATAGGGTATTTGTTAATATGCTGACAAATGCTGTTCAGGCTATTACAAATTATGGTATGACATTAGGAATGGTTAGACTTTCAGTTAGAAATAGTATGAAAGATGCTTTTTATGAAGTTGTCTTTGAAGATAATGGACCAGGAGTTAGTGAGGATAATCAGCCTAGATTGTTTACACCTAATTTTACGACAAAAAATGGAGGAAGTGGTCTGGGACTGGCAATTTGTCGTAATATTATTGATGTCTGTGGTGGAGAAATAAAATATTCCAAATCTTTTGATTTAAATGGTGCTTGTTTTACTATAACAATACCAAAGAAGCTTTAAGTCTTATAAAAAATGCTTATCTTTGCGGAGCAAAATTAGAAAGAGATGAATGTTACAGAAGCAAAATTTGCTGGTAGTAGTACTAGAGTTAAGGAAAGACCTGCTTTAAAGTTGCCTGAGTTTGCCTTTATAGGTAGATCTAATGTGGGTAAATCTTCTCTTATCAATATGTTATGCAATCAGAAAAAGTTGGCAAAGACTTCTTCAACACCTGGTAAAACTCAATTAGTTAATCATTTTATGATTAATAGTGAATGGTATCTTGTGGATCTTCCAGGTTATGGCTATGCGAAAATGCCTTTAAAAGAAAAGGATAAACTTCAAAAGATTATTAAGGATTATTTAAATTTCTCTAAGGAAATGATAATGTTATTTGTCCTTATTGATTCTCGCCATGATGTTCAGAAGATAGATCTTGATTTTATTAATGAATTGGGTGCTAATGCTATACCTTTTGCAATAATATTTACTAAGGGTGATAAACTTGGGCCTGTTGCATTGGATAGGCAGATAGAAAAGTCGAAAAAGCAACTTTTAGAATATTGGGAAGAATTGCCGCCTTGTTTTAAGACATCTTCGGAAACATCTTTGGGTAAGGAGGAAGTTTTGAATTATATAGAAAGTGTTTTACAAACAATTAAATAGGAATTAGCTTTAAGAATATGCAAAACGAACATAGAATGGAATTGTTTGCATGCAGGGCTTCAGAAAACTTTGCAGCAAAAGTAGTCAATGAAATTAATTCTCTGGGTCCAATTGGTAGTGATGTATTAAAATTGGGCGAATATGAGGTTAGTCAATTTAGTGATGGCGAATTTCAGCCTTCATTTAATCAAAGTGTAAGGGGTGCTACGGTATTTATTATACAATCTACCTTTCCTTCTTCAGACAATCTTATGGAATTACTACTTGCAATAGATGCTGCAAAGAGAGCTTCCGCTGATAAGGTGATTGCTGTTATGCCTTATTTTGGTTGGGCTAGACAGGATAGAAAAGATAAGCCAAGAGTATCTATTGGAGCTAAATTGGTGGCAAATTTGCTTAAAGCCGCTGGAGCTGACAGGGTAATGACATGTGATTTACATGCTGATCAGATACAGGGCTTTTTTGATTTTCCAGTAGATCATATATATGCTAGTAGAGTATTTATTCCATATATCAAGTCTTTGAACTTGAAGAATTTAGCCATAGCCGCACCGGATATGGGAGGGGCTAAAAGGGCTAATGCTTATGCTAAAGAGTTGGCTTGTCCAGTAATTATCTGTCATAAATCAAGGGAAAGGGCAAACGTAGTTGCTTCTATAACAGCCATTGGAGATGTGGAAGGTAAGGATATTGTGATAATTGATGACCTAATTGATACGGCAGGAACTTTGTGTAAGGCTGCAGATGTATTGATGGGAAAAGGAGCAAATAGTGTAATGGCTTGTGCTACTCATGCTGTCTTGTCGGGAAAGGCTTATGATAATATTAAGAATTCATCATTAACCCATGTGTTTGTAACAGATACAATACCTCTTTCTAGCGATCCAAGCAAGGATAAATCTAAGATAAAAGTTGTTTCAATGTCTGCAACTTTTGCTAAGATAATAAGGAAGGTACATAATTATGAACCTATAAGCACAGAGTTTATATTTTAAGCTTATTAACAGGAGTTAAGTTATGAAAGAATTATTAGCGGCAGTCATCTTGTTAGGTTCTGCTTTGCTGGCAATGAGTGTTACTATACTGTTTAAAAAGAATGGTAAATTTCCGCAATCAGATATTGGGGCAAACGAGGCTTTATTAGATAAGGGATTAAGTTGTGTCAAAGATGATTCAGATAAGATATTTGGAGATAAACAGCATTCATTAGGAATGTGTTCCCCTGATTCCTCAGATGCTTGCAGTAATTGTGGAGTAGTGAATACAGGAAAATAAAATTTATTATAAAATGAGTCTTTTAGCAATAGTTGGTAGGCCAAATGTTGGAAAGTCTACCCTTTTTAATCGTCTTGTAGGAATGAGACAGGCGATAGTTGATGAAACGGCCGGAGTTACTAGAGATAGGCACTACGGGCAATGTGAGTGGTCTGGAAGAGAATTTTCAGTAGTTGATACTGGTGGTTGGGCTTCTGGTTCAGATGATGTTTTTGAGGAAGAGATAAGAAAACAAGTGGTTATAGCCATTGAAGAGGCTGATATAGTGCTATTTATGGTAGAGGCAGCAACTGGTATTACTGACTATGATGCTGAGATTGCAGATATTCTAAGAAGATCTAAGAAACCTGTTGTGTTATGTGTAAATAAGGTGGATAGTGGAGAAAAACTTTATGATAGTTTTCAATTTTACTCTTTGGGGCTAGGTGAGATTTGGAGTATTTCAGCCGCAAATGGTGGAGGTACAGGTGATTTATTGGATGAAATTGTAAGACAACTGCCAGAAGAGGATCTTGTAGAGGAAGAAGAGTCTAGCCTGCCTCGTATAGCCATAGTAGGAAAACCAAATGTAGGTAAATCTTCTATTACCAATGCTTTGCTTGGTGAAGATAGAAATATTGTTACTGATGTTGCTGGTACTACAAGGGATTCTATATCAAGCCATTATAATAAATATGGGCATGAGTTTATCCTTATTGATACTGCAGGTATGAGGAGAAAAAATAGGGTTAATGAAGACCTTGAATTCTACTCTGTAATGAGGTCTATAAGGGCTATTGAACACTCAGATGTTTGTGTGCTGATGATTGATGCAAAGCAGGGAATGGAAGCACAGGATATGAGTATATTTAATCTTATAGTTAAAAATAAGAAAGCTTGTATCATAGTAGTAAATAAGTGGGATACATTTGAAAAAGATAGTAATACTATGAAAAAATATGAGGCAGCATTGCGTGCCAGAATAGCACCATTTGATGATGTCCCTATTATTTTTACATCTGTGACTAAGAAGCAAAGACTTATGGATGTGCTTGATGAAATTGCACATGTGAGTGAAAATTATAGAAGGAAGGTCTCAACTTCTAAGCTAAACGAGGTTATGCTTGCAGAGATAGAGAAATATGCACCTCCTGCTTGGAAAGGTAAATTTGTGAAAATAAAATTTGCAACACAATTGCCTAGTCGTTCTCCATCTTTCGCCTTTTTCTGCAATTTACCTCAGTATATTAAAGCACCATATAAAAGGTATCTAGAGAATAGGTTGAGGGAAAATTTTGACTTTCAAGGTTGTCCAATACAGATATTCATGAGAAAAAAATAAGAGATATGAAGAAAGTAGTCATAGTCATTATTTGCGTTTTTATATTTACAACTTGTTATAAAGAACAAATTAATAATCTTTATAGAAGGCAAGAACTTATGTCAGAGCAGATAGCTAGTCTGACAATGCAAATAAATAAGATAAATGAAGAAATAAAGGGGCATTCCTTATTAATAGATGCTTTGCAGCAAAAAAGTATTGTGTCTAATATTGAGGACGAATACGGTGAAGTTAATGGCTTTAGAAGATTGATTGCAAAGGTTTTGACAATAGGAGAACAAAGAATACGTATACCTTTTGGCCAAGATGGTAAAAATGGACTAGATGCTATTCCTGTATCTGTCTCTATAGACCCTGTTAAGGGGACTTGGCTTATAGATGGGGAAGATACAAATGAGCCTGCAGTTGCAAGAACTCCTATACTTGGAGTCGCTAGAGATGAAGCAGATGAAAGCGACCCTAAATATTATTGGACAATTAAATATTCTGAAAAAGAAGAAGCTACTTATATAAAAGATTCAGATGGTAATAGGCTAGTTGCTAAAGATCCTGCACTTATGATTAGTCCTATTATTAGCATATCAAAAGATGAGAAAAATCAGACTATTATATTTCATACTAGTATAAAGGGATTAGAAGAAGTCGTATTGCCATATAAAGCACTTAAAAAGGTATTTAAATTTGATTTTTCCTCTTTAGTTAATCAGGATGGTGCATCTTCAATAGCTTCATATAATGCAAATAGTAATACGATTATCTTTTCTAAAAGGGGAGAATTATTGTCATTTGCATTTGAAAAAACTGATGATTTATCGGATGTTCAAACATCATCTAATTATAGGGGCTTTTCTATTCAAATAGATAATACAAATAAAAGAATTTATATAACTGCTCCAAGTTTTACATGGGATAAAATCTCAGATGAGTATGAATTTATATTTACTGCTCAAGATGATACAAGGTCAACTTTTACTAGAACTGTGAAAGTTAATTTAAAAGATAAATTATACCTAAGTTATTTTTTTAATGAAAATCCTAAGGAATATAATTATGCAGTAAATTCGAAGTATAATCAGTTGGCATTTTTATCTAATACTACTACTACTCATATGAGTACTTGGTTTGATTTTAATATTAATAGTAGTAGATATGTAAAGAGGGATATTCCTTTTTCATATTTAAATTCTGGAAGACAAAATTCAGAAATATTAGAAGAATTTAGAAAAGAAGATTATAGAGAAATAGAAAAGACAATTGATGTAGAAGATAAGGATATAGTACTATTGGATGCAATATTTGATCCTAGTAAGCTTAAGGTGGATTTTATTAAGTCTGGTGAAAATGATTTGAATACAATAGATAATTATTTTCTAATAAATTCAAATATAAAATTTTATGATAACACAAGTAAGACTATGGTATTTCAAGACCCTCTGCCTTGGGATACTTATTTTGCGTTAAGCAGTTTTAAATCTTCTCTTAATTCAGAGCATAGAACTATTCGTTTGCGAAGGGCTGTTATGAAGTATATTATTAGTATAGAAAATCCATCGGAGTTGTTTAATCTTGCTGCTTCAGAAGTATTTGATAAATCAAAACTAGTATTGTATACTCAAAATTCATATATTAGGTCATTTTCTAGGATTAGTAATACAAATGAAATAAATTCACTTATTAATAATGATAAGAGAAGGGTCGTAACAAAGGTAGATGAAACTATAAAAAGTTCCAATAAAAGTTTACTATTTGATTATGACGAAAGTAAAAAAGTCTTAACGGTCAGTTTCTCTGCCTTTCCTAGTACAAAGGTCTTATCGTATTCTGTGGCTTGTGAATATACTAAATCTGATGGGGATAAAGTGGTAAAGATCTTGTCAGTAGATGATTTTGAAAAACATGTATTGGATGCAAGTCAAGAGGCTTATATTTTGCACATGGATTATATTGCTTCCAAAGATAGTCAAGGTGAGTATGAATACCATGGCACGCAAGGTGATATGTCTCCTGTTGCAGAAGCAGAAAATGGAATTTCTTCAATACCAGCATATCTTGCAGTAAAATTATATGTTCCATCAAGAGGTTTTAGTGTAATGCAAGGCTATGTTAATGATTTAGAAAAGGAATTGGCTTGGAAAAGATTATTTACTGAAAATGTAGATAGTAATTAGTTCTAATGCTATTATTAGAAAAGGTGTGTCAAAATAGATATTTGATACACCTTTATTGTTTTATGGAAATAAATAGAGTGTTTTATGTTTAATTAATGTATAAGAGTAATATGTTTTATATCTTATTTAGTATTAATTAAGTATGTATACTAAAAGAGCAATAGAACTTGTCTCTATTGCTCAAAATAAATTAACCCTATTATTATCAACTAAACTAACCTTATATTAACTTTATCAATCATCGTGCCAAAGTTCTCGTTTATACTATGTAGAGTGAAAATAATATGCTGTAATTGACTAATAATATTATATTCTTATAATTAAACTTTTTATATGTGGTAGTAGATGAATAAAGTTTAGTGCCTTATTTATGTCTTATTAAACTATGTTCTAGATGATAATAGATAAATAGATTTATTGTCTTATGCCTTATTAAAATATATTATAGTATATGATAATGGATTTTTTATGATAGATATTAATTATTTTATTAAAGATTTTGTGTTTTTTATAGTTTAAATGAGTAAAAATCCTTAATTTGCTTAGGACTTATAATCTTGCTATGGAATATATAGATTTATTTACTTTACAGAACAATATAAAAGAATTGGTATCAACTAATATGCCTTCAGGTATATGGTTAGTAGCAGAGATTCGTTCTTTACAGACTCGTTCTGGGCATTGTTATTTAGAATTATCACAAAGTGACGATAATGCTCAGGAAATTGCAAGGTTGAGGGCAATTATATGGCGTTCACGTTATCAGCTAATCTCTTCTTATTTCAGGGCAAATACGGGCTCTGAGTTGTCCGAAGGAATGCAAATATTAGTCAGGGTAGATGTTAATTACAGTGAGTTGTACGGATTTTCTTTGATAATTAATGAAATCAAGCCTGAATATAGTCTAGGGGAACAGGAAAGCAAAAGAACTAAGAATATAGAGCTACTTAATGCTGATGGCTTAATGCAAAGACAAAAAAGTCTTACATTATCTCTTTTGCCACGTACAATAGCCTTAATTTCCTCTGCTTCGGCTGCGGGATTGAGGGACTTTATACAGCATATTAACGAAAGTGTATATTCTTCATCATTGCAATTTGAGTTATTTGAGGCAGTGATGCAGGGCAAGGAATGTCCAAGTTCTGTTGTAGATGCTATTAATAGGGTTGAAGAGGCAACAACTAAATTTGATTTAATATTTATTTTAAGAGGAGGCGGTTCAAAGCTAGACTTGGCAGCCTTTGATGATTATGAAATGTGTAAGAGAATAGCTCAAAGTCAGATTCCAGTAGTTACGGCAGTAGGGCATGATCAAGATTACCATATATGTGATATGATAGCATATGATTATTGTAAGACACCAACAGCTTTGGCTGACTATGTCCTCTCAATGTATTATGCACAGGAGGAAAGACTATATCAATTACAGTCTAGATTGCATCAAGCTTGTATGGCTAAGATTGCTGTGGAGGAAGAAAAACTTAATAGATTGTTGTCAAGTGTTAAATTTGCTTTTATTCTAAAGTTGAATAAAGAGGCAGAGAAACTTAATATGTTGCAGGCTAGATTAAAGAATATATGTCTAAGTAGGATAAATTTAATGTTGTCAAAACTTGACTTATATGAGCATAAAATACATTCCGCTGACCCTCGTCAGATTATTCAAAGAGGCTATATTCTTGCCTTAGATGCAAGTGGAAAGGTGTTGAAAAGTTCAAAAAGCTTGGAAAAGGGGGATTCTGTAACTCTGTTATTTGATAAAGCTAAGATTGATTGTATAATCCAAAATATAGAAGAAAATGGACAATAAATATGATTATGAAAAGGATATAAAGGCATTGGAAGCCTTGGTGAAAGAGGTGGAAGATCCCAGCACTTCTCTAGATGCCATAGATGATGCTATTAAAGAATCTGAGATATTAATTAAGAGGTGTAGAGAGTATCTAACAAAGACAAAGGAAAAATTAGAAGGTATTGATGAATTATGATATATGAAAATGATTCATATTTAAAGCCTTATGAAGAGAAGATAAAGCTAAGGCTTAAAAGGATTGAGGATTTACGTAATAGCATCAGTTCTGGTGCATCTCTTTCGTCTGCGATAAATAATCATATGTACTATGGTTTGCATAAAGACGCTAAAGAATGGGTTTTTAGAGAGTATGCACCTAATGCAACACGTATATATTTGATAGGAGATTTTAATAATTGGAAAAGAACTTCAGCATATCAGTTGCAAGCTTTGTCTGGTGGTGATTGGGAGTTGAGGCTTAGTGAAAGATTCTTGCATGAAGGGCAGCATTATAAAATATATATAGAATGGCCGGGAGGTGCAGCAACAAGGCTTCCAGCTTATTTAACTAGAGCTGTTCAAGATGAATATACAAAGGACTTTACAGCTCAAGTAATTGATGACTCAAAACAGTATAAATGGAAATATTCTAGGGCAAGTCGTAAGGACAATCCTCTTATATATGAATGTCATATAGGAATGTCTTCAGAGGAAGAGGAGGTGGCAAATTTTGATTATTTCAGAATAAATATTCTTCCTAAAGTTGCTAAATTAGGATATAATACGATACAAATCATGGCCTTGCAGGAGCATCCTTACTATGGTTCTTTTGGTTATCAGGTGTCTAATTTCTTTGCCTTAAGTTCTCGTTTTGGCTCAATAGACTCCTTTAAAGCCTTGGTAGATGAAGCTCATCGTTTGGATATAGCTGTGGTTATGGATATAGTCCATTCTCATAGTGTCTCAAATGAAGCAGAGGGTTTGAGTCTATTTGATGGCAAGGACGACCTATATTTTTATAGTGGAGAAAAAGGTTATCATCCTGCTTGGGGATCTCGTTGTTTTAATTATTCTAAATCTCAGACAATTTATTTTCTCTTATCTAATTGTAAATATTGGTTAGAGACCTTTAATCTAGATGGCTTTCGTTTTGATGGAGTGACTAGTATGCTTTATTGGGATCATGGTCTTGGTAAGGATTTTGTGGGATATGATAATTATTTTAATGAGGGGGTAGATGAGTCTGCAGTGGCCTATTTAGCACTAGCTAATATGTTGATAAAAGAGATTTATCCAGATGCTATTACTATCGCAGAAGATGTAAGTGGTATGCCTGGATTGGCTACAAGCTTTGAGGAAGGTGGAATAGGCTTTGATTTTAGAATGGCAATGGGTGTCGCTGATCATTGGATAAAATGGATAAAGGAAAAGTCTGATGAACAGTGGAGTATGGGTGAGATTTATTATGAGTTAAGTAATAAAAGGGAGGATGAGAGAACGATAAGTTATGCGGAGTGTCATGATCAGGCTTTGGTGGGAGATAAGACTATTATCTTCAGATTGATAGATAAGGAGATGTATACAGCCATGAATAAATCTTCCAACTCTTTGATAGTTGATAGGGGGGTAGCCTTACATAAAATGATAAGACTTTTGACCCTAGTATGTGCAGGAGATGGTTATCTGAATTTTATGGGTAATGAATTTGGTCATCCTGAGTGGATAGATTTTCCTAGAGAGGGGAATAACTGGTCATATAAATATGCTCGTAGGCAATGGTCTTTAGCTGAACCTGACTACCTGAGATACAAATATCTGAGAGATTTTGATGAGGTTATGATTCAATTTTTTAGAACAAATAAGATCTTATCAGAAAAAGCAATATCATTAAGGCTTGATGAACAAAAGCAGGTATTGATAATTGAACGTAAAAATTGTATATTTGTTTTCAATTTTAGCCCTAACAATTCTTATCAGGATTATGGCTTTAATGTGGCTGGTGGAGAGTATCATATGTGCTTTAATACCGATGAATCTCGCTTCGATGGATTTTCACGTTTGCAAGATGCAGAAGTGCATTATACGGTAGATGATATATTTGAACATGAGGATGCTGAAGCATCTCAGAGTTTATATCTTTATATTCCTAGTCGGTCAGCCTTAGTGTTAAAGAAAAAATTATTATAGCCTAAAATAAATTGAGTATGGCATTTATTAAATTCAACAAAGACGAACTAGTTAATCTGTCTTACTCTCTGAAAAGAGAAATTATTAGTGCTAATAAAACAGGTGCTTATTGTAATACAAGTATAGTATGTTGTAATACAAGAAAATATCATGCTTTATTGGCATTGCCTGTAGATGAGTTCTTGGGCGAGCAACATGTGCTATTATCTTCCATAGATGAAAGTATTTTAGTGGAGGGTAAACAATTTAATTTAGGTATTCATCGTTATGGTGATGTTTATGAGCCTAGAGGTCACAAATATATAGTGGATTTTGAGGCAGATCCTCTTCCACGAGTTACCTATAAAGTGGGTGATGTTAAGATATCTAAAACTTTAGTCTTAGCAGAAAATAAAGATCAACTGCTTATAAGATATACGGTACATAGTTCACCCTCAAAAATAAGCCTATCCTTAAAGCCATTTTTAGCCTTTAGAAATATTCATTCTCTTACAAAAGAGAATAATATAGCAGACACAAATTTTGCTTCAGCTGTAAATGGTCGATCTTATTGTATGTATGCAGGTTTTCCACGTTTATTCCTTCAATTAAATAAGGCTTCAGGCTTGTCCATAGATGATGAAGGTCATTGGTATAAGGGTTTGACATATTCAGATGAGCAAAGAAGGGGTTTTGAATCTGTAGAAGATTTATATGTCCCAGCTGTCTTTAATATAGAACTGAAAGAAGGTGAGAGTCTTATCTTTTCTGCATCTACTCAGGAAGAAAAGCCTGTTAGTATGAAAAGGACTTTTAATCTTGAAGAAAAGAAGTCTATGGAAATTAAGGATTATGAGCAGCAATTATTACATTGTGCTGACCTTTTAGTCAGGGATAGGAATGCTCATAAGATGATAAATTCTGGTTTTTCTTGGTTATATCCTGGTCAGATGCGTGCTACTCTATATTCTTTGACAGGACTTACTCTATATGCTAATGGGGATAAAAAACTTTTTGAAGAGATACTTGACAATCTGATTGCCGATAATCAAGAGCGTTTCTTCCGTAAGACAAAGCATGTAGAGGCACCATTACGCCTTGCTGATGTATTGCAAGAATATATAGCTTTTGGTGCTAAAGCAAAAAGTGTTTGGAATAAGTATGGAGATACAGTTAAGAAAGTAATTGAAAGTTATGCTCCTGCTAAAAGAGAAGAGATTTCTCTGCAACCTAATGGCTTGTTATGGGCTCAAAAAGATGGTATAGCACTTTCTTGGATGGATGCTTATATAGATGGAAGACCTGTTACTGCTAGGGAGGGCTTTCAAGTAGAGACTAATGCTTTTTGGTATAATAGTTTGTGTTTTGCCATAGATATGGAGAAAAAGTATGGACAAAAAGATTCTCCTTTTGTCTTAGAGTGGTCTTATATAAGGGATTTGGCAAAAGAAAATTATCAAAAGGTATTTTGGAATGATAATTATGGATATTTAGCTGATTATGTAGATACTCAAGGCCAACATATGGAGGTTCGCCCTAACATGCTATTCCCTGTTTGGCTTAAGAATAGTCCAATAGATGATTTTTGTGCAAGCTCAGTTGTCAATGTTATAAGTAGGGAATTATTGACAAAAAGAGGTTTGAGGACCTTATCGCCTAGAAACTCAGAGTATAGAGGAGTGTATGAAGGGACCCAAAAAGAGAGGGATTTGGCATATCATCAAGGTTCTACCAGACCATATCTTTTGTATCCTTATGTTGATACTTGTTTTCGTATGATGGGCAAAGCCTTTGTGAAAAAAGCAGAGTGGTTGGTTGAAGGCTTTTATGATGACCTTAATAAACATGGAATTGGAGCTTTTGCAGAGATATATGACGGAGACCCGCCTCATGAAGCCCATGGTGCTATATCCTCAGCAATGAGTACTGCAGCATTATTGGCAGTAAACTATCTTATTAAACAATATAAGTAACTTGTAGCTTATGAAGGTATTAATGTTTGGATGGGAATTTCCCCCACATATAGCAGGTGGATTAGGAACAGCTTGTTATGGTATAGTTAAAGGATTGGCATACAATGGTGTAGAAACCTTATTTGTCATGCCCTCTGCTTCTGGAGATGAAGATCAGAGTTCTGCTAGGATAATAAATGCTAGTGATGTAGCTGTTGATTTTTTGGAAGAATTAAATCCCAATACTTTTCTGGAGAAGGTTCAGTTTTTACACATAGGCACAAATATGTTACCATATCTTGACCCACAGGATTTTCACGAACTTGTAGAAACAGAAAGGAAACGTCAAGTTAGAGATTTTAAATTGAACTATGGTCAGAAATATAAATTCTCTGGAAAATATGGCTCAAATCTTTTGGAAGAAGTTGCAAGGTATGCTATGGTTGCAGGTACTATTGCCTTGCAACATAAGAATGAGGTAGATGTTATTCATGCTCATGACTGGCTTACATACCCCGCAGGAATAGCTGCAAAACAAGTGATTAATAAGCCTTTAGTAGTCCATGTTCATGCAACATCCTTTGATAGAAGCAGTGATAATAATATTGATACAAGGGTCTATGATATTGAAAAGCGTGGAATGGAAGCTGCTGATAAGGTTATTACTGTTAGTGATTTGACACGAAATATCGTAATCAATAAATATGGCATAAATCCCGATAAAGTGGTCACTGTGCATAATGCGGTCGATTTTAGTTCCAGGGATGAGATGCAAGTTGAAAGGGCTTTAAAAGAGAAGATTGTAACATTTTTAGGAAGAATTACCTTTCAAAAAGGTCCAGAGTATTTTATTGATGCTGCAGCTAAGGTGCTCAAACGTTGTCATAATGTGAGATTCGTTATGGCTGGTAGTGGTGATATGATGAATAGGGCAATACGTCATGTTGCCCGACTAGGTATATCTGATAAATTTCATTTTACAGGCTTTTTGAGAGGTAGCGATGTACAGAAGATGTTTGCTCTTTCTGATGTCTATGTTATGCCTTCTGTGTCAGAGCCTTTTGGTATATCCCCATTGGAAGCTATGAGGAGTAATGTCCCTTCTGTTATATCAAAGCAGTCTGGTGCTGCAGAGGTTCTAAAGTACGCATTCAAGGTGGATTTCTGGGATGTTGATACAATGGCAGATCAGATATATGCCTTACTAAATTACTCTGCATTATCTCATTTTGCGGCCAACCAAGGCTATGATGAGGTTAATTCCCTAAAATGGAATAATGCAACCTTAAAAATGAAACAAATTTACGAAACCTTGATTAAATAACTCTATTATGTCTAAAAGTATTTGCTTATATTTCCAAATTCATCAGCCTGCAAGATTAAGGCTTTATAGATTTTTCGACATAGGTAAAGATTCTCATTATTATGATGACTTCGCAAATAGAACGATTCTTAAGAGAGTTGTGCAAAGATGCTATCTACCTATGAATGAACTTCTTTATGAGATGTTACAAAAATATAAAGGAGCATTTAAGCTATCTTTCTCAATATCTGGTTCTGCTTTAAGTCAGTTTGAAAGATATGCACCAGAAGTCTTGTCTAGTTTTAAAAAATTAGCAGATACCGGTTATGTGGAGTTCTTAGCAGAAACATATAATCACTCTCTTGCTTCATTGGCTTCTGATATAGAGTTTGATAATCAAGTTCGTAAACATAAAGAGGCAATAGAAAATTATTTTGGTGTGACACCAAGGACATTTAGGAATACAGAGCTTATATATAGTAATTCGATAGGTGCTAGTGTTTATAAAATGGGCTTTAAGTCTATTTTGACAGAAGGGGCTAGGCATATAATGGCATGGAGAAGTCCTAATTATTTGTATTTTAATCCACAGAGTCCAAAGCAGACAGTGTTTTTGCGTAACTATCAGTTAAGCGATGATATAGCATTTAGATTTTCAGATAAAAATTGGGCTGATTGGCCTTTGACAGGAGAAAAGTATCTTGATTGGTTAAAGGATGCAGTGAAAGATGGTGGGGATACCATTAATCTTTTTATGGATTATGAAACATTTGGTGAGCACCAGGCAGAATCGAGTGGTATCTTTGATTTTATGAGATATTTTCCTGAAGTTGTTATCAATGATGGAAGTTTTAGTTTTAATACTCCTTCTGAAATAGCTAAGATGTATAATCCTATTGCAGAGATAGATGTACCACAGACTATCTCTTGGGCAGATGAAGAGAGGGATGTTACAGCATGGCTTGGTAATGAGTTGCAACAAGATGCCTTCAATAAGTTATACGCACAATATGAAAAGCTTGCACTCTTAGGTGATTCTGCTCTTTGGGAAGATTTTGGTCATCTTCAAGAAAGTGATCATTTCTATTATATGTGTACAAAATTCTTTTCTGATGGTGAGGTTCATAAGTATTTTAATCCTTATGATACACCTTATGAAGCATTTATTAATTATATGAATGTCTTAAGTGATTTTATTCTTCGTATAAATGATGAAATATCACTTTTAGATACTAAATTTGCAGTCGAAAAGAAAGATGTCGTTGTTCAAACTGTAGAGAAAACAGTAAAAAGTGCTGTAAAAAAGACTAGAACAACAGCAACAAAAAAGACGGCAGCTAAGAAGCCAAAGCTTGTGGCTGAAAAGAAAGTTAGTAGTAAGAAGATAAAAAAAACAGAAAAGGCTAAATAAGTACAGCACTGTTAGTTTTATCTGTATATAAACAAATAAAATGACAAAAGAAGTAATTAACAATTTGGATTATCTCTTTGAAGTAAGTTGGGAGGTTTGTAATAAGGTAGGGGGAATTTATACTGTAATAGCTAGTAAGTCTCTTTTTTTACAATCTCAATTAAAGAAACATCATATATTTATAGGTCCTGATGTATGGATGGATACAGAGGCTAATCCAGATTTTGTAGAGGATTTTAATCTTTATCGTTCTTGGAAGGCAGAGGCTGCACAAGAGGGTTTACGAATAAGGATAGGTCGCTGGCAGATACCAGGTGAGCCGATAGCTATTCTTGTAGATTTTAAACAATTTTTAAGTTCTAAGAATGATGTATTGGCAAAGTTATGGGAAGGCTATGGCGTAGATTCTCTATCTGGTAATTGGGACTATGTGGAATCTGCACTATTTGGCTATGTGTCTGCAAGATTGATAGAAAGTTTTTATAATTTTTATCTATCTAGTTCAGATAGGGTTATTGCACAATTCCATGAGTGGCAGACAGGTGCAGGTGTTTTACGTTTAAAATCTTCAAACCTGCCTATCGCTACAGTGTTTACTACTCATGCTACAGTTATAGGACGTTGCCTTGCTGGTAATAATTTCCCTTTATATGACAGTTTAGAATCTTATAATGCTGATGAGATGGCAGCACGTTTCAATGTTGTTGCGATGCACTCATTAGAGAAAAAGTCTGCACAAAATGCAACTGTATTTACAACTGTAAGTGATATTACTGCAAAGGAATGTAAGCAATTCTTAGGTAGAGAGGTTGATATAGTTACTCCAAACGGCTTTGAAGATGTTTTTACTCCACAGTCTGATAATGAGTATAATAAAAAGTTTAATGAAGCAAGACAAAAGTTATTGCAAGTAGCCTCTGCTATGTCTCAAGAGGATTTTCCAAGTGATAGTCTTATAATAGGAATAGGGGGTAGATATGAGTATAGGAATAAGGGGATAGACTTATTCTTGGATGCCTTATCTAGTATTCAAAATTCTGCTTATTCCGGGAAGAAAATACTAGCTTTTATTATGATACCTTCTGGTCATAGTGGTCCAGATAAGGCTTTACAGGCAAAATTGAATCACAATGAAGGCGGATACACAACACAGCTTTCTCATTATCTTAGCTATCCAGATAATGACCAGATTACAAGGAGATTAACCGAATTATCTTTATTAAATGATAAGTCTTCAAATGTAAGGCTATATTTTGTCCCATCTTATCTTAATGGAAATGATGGAATTTTTGACATGCCTTATTATGATATGTTAATAGGCTTGGATTTGGCTCTGTTTCCATCATATTATGAACCATGGGGTTATACCCCATTAGAGGCACTTGCTTTTAGTGTACCAACACTTACAACAACATTGGCAGGCTTTGGCCTTTGGGTTAATGATTATTATAAAGATTTGCACCCAGGTATTACAGTAGTAGAAAGAAATGATAGTAATTATTTAGAGCTTAAGCAGGCATTGTATGATAGAATTATAGAGATTGCCAATCTTGATGCCGAGGCATTGAATTATTACAGAAAGAATGCTAAAGAGGTGTCCTCTATAGCATTATGGAATACGCAGATAAAGTATTATAAGGAGGCTTATACGCAGGCCTTAGATAAAATATTGGAAAAGAGGATTTCTTTTCAGAAAACAAGTGTAAATAAAACAATGAAGTACGATAATATTGAAATAAACGCTCCGTCATGGAAGAGTGTTATGGTGACTAGAAGGTTACCTGAAGAATTAGCAGATTTAGAAAAACTTTCTAAAAATCTTTGGTGGTGTTGGAATGAGGATGCAAAAGCCTTGTTTAAGTCTATTGACCCAGAAGTTTGGCATAGTTCATCACATAACCCCTTAGAGGTGTTAGATAGGGTTAATTTAAAGAAATTCAATGAATTAGCTAAAGATAAAGACTTCCTTTCAAGGCTAGCTGATGTAATGAAAGATTTTAATGCCTATATGGCTCTTAAGTCTGAAAGAACCTCACCTTCTGTCGCATATTTTTGTATGGAATATGGTTTGGATACTTCGTTGAAAATCTATTCAGGTGGTTTAGGTATATTGGCTGGAGATTATCTTAAGGAAACTAGTGACATGAATGTTAATTTGGTTGCAGTCGGTTTTCTATATAGATATGGTTATTTTAATCAAGTACTTTCGTCTCATGGCGATCAGATTGCAAATTATGACGCCCAAGATTTTTCTAGGTTACCTATTGAGCCTGTTAAAGATGAAAATGGAGAATGGCTTACTACTACAATCGCATTCCCAGGAAGAACTTTAAGTGCTAGAATATGGAAAGTTGCAGTAGGAAGGACAGATCTATATTTGTTAGATACAGACTATGAAGCCAATTTAGCTGAAGATAGGCAGATAACATACCATCTATATGGTGGAGATTGGGAAAATAGGTTGAAACAAGAATTGCTACTTGGTGTAGGTGGTATTAGGGCTCTAAGAAGTTTGGGTATAAATCCTCAGGTATATCACTGTAATGAAGGTCATGCTGCCTTTATAGGATTAGAAAGATTAAGAGAGTATGTTCAAAATGAAAAACTGTCTTTCAATCAAGCTATGGAAGTTGTAAGAGCTTCTTCATTATTTACTACACATACTCCAGTTCCAGCTGGTCATGATGCCTTTGAAGAGGGCTTATTAAGACAATATATAGGACATTATCCAGAGAGATTGCAAATTGATTGGGAAACTATGATGTCTTTAGGTAAGCTAAATGCCAGAGATGTTAATGAGAAGTTCTCAATGAGTATATTAGCAACAAATATATCACAAAATGTTAATGGTGTATCTATGTTGCATGGTAAGGTAAGTCAGGAGATATTAGCAAATATGTACAAGGGATACCTTCCTGAGGAGTTGCATATTAGCTATGTTACAAATGGTGTACATTATTCTACTTGGACTGCACACGACTGGAAAAATGTTCACGATAAGGTCTTTGGTGAAGAGTTTAAGACTCATCATTATGATAAATCTTGTTTTTCAGGTATTTATAATATCTCTGATGAGGAGATTTGGAATGTGAGAAAGAAACTAAAGAACATATTGGTGGAGTCTGTGAAAGAAAGGTTATCTGATACTCTTTTAGGTAATCATTATTCTCCTAGTGAGATTGTTGCAATTAAGGAGAATTTTAACGCTGATACTCTAACAATTGGTTTTGCTCGTCGTTTTGCTACATATAAGAGGGCAACATTGCTATTTAGTGATTTAGATAGGCTAAGCGATATTGTTAATAATCCTAAGATGCCAGTACAATTTGTTTTTGCAGGAAAGGCTCATCCTGCAGATAAAGCTGGCCAAGACCTTATAAAAGAGATAGTTGCAATTTCTAAGCAAGCACGTTTCTTAGGTAAGATTGTGTTTGTTCCTGGTTATGATATTAGTTTGGCTAAACGTATGGTACAGGGTGTTGATGTTTGGATGAACAATCCTACAAGACCTCAGGAAGCTTCAGGAACATCTGGAGAAAAGGCTGCTATGAATGGCGTAATGCACTTCTCTGTATTAGATGGTTGGTGGGTAGAAGGTTATCGTGAAGGTGCAGGCTGGGCTTTACCAGAGGAGAAAACTTACGATGATCAAGGTTATCAGAATGAGTTGGATGCAGCAACAATTTATGCTACAATAGAAAGTGAGATTGCACCACTATATTATAATAGAGATGAAAAGACTGGCTTAGCCTTGGATTGGGTAAAAAGTGTAAAAAAGACAATTGCAGAAGTTGCTTGTGATTTTACAACTAACCGTATGCTTAGTGATTATGTCGCTCAATATTATGCTCCACAGGCTGATCGATATGAGAGAATGATAAAAGATGACTATCAGCTTGCAAAAAGCCTAGCATCATGGAAGTCAAATGTTGAAAGAGAATGGAATCAGATAGAAGTGCTTTCATATACACAACCTGCTTCTTCATATAATTTATCATCTAAAAAAGATTTAAATGTAGAGGTACAGCTTAATCTTGCAAATCTTAAGCCTGAGGATATTGGAGTGGAGATTTTATTTGCTACAACAGATAAAAAGGGTAAAATGCACATTCAAGACAGATCTGAATTTAGTATGATAGAGTATAAAGATGGTATAGCTAAATATCATGTATCTATTATGCCAAGTACAACAGGTATGTATCAGATGGCTGCTAGAATTTATCCTAAACATGAGGAACTGCCTCATAGACAAGATTTTGCCTTAGTAAGATGGTTGTAGCCACAGGAGTATTTGACGGCGTTCATATTGGACATCAATATCTCATTAAAGAACTTGTGCGTTTAGCCAAGGAAAATAATGATAAGAGTATGGTAATAACTTTCTGCCCCCATCCTCGCAATGTGTTGCATAAGGGGGCAAGGAAGATACCTATATTGATGACAAAAGAAGAGAAAGAGCAGATACTGTATTCTTTGGGTGTAGACTATGTGGAGTTTATAGAGTTTACAGAGTCATTTAGTAGTCTGTCAGCAAGAGAATATCTGACTTATATAATCAAAAAGTATAAGGCAACATCTATTTTGTTGGGCTATGATAATAAGATGGGTTCTGACTCTATGACTACTAAACAGTTATCAGAGCTTGCATCTAGTTTAGGACTATTAGTACATATATTGAAGCCAATACTGTTGGAGAAAAACCTTGTAAGTTCTACTATATTAAGGCTATCTCTTTTGCGAGGAGATGTAAAAGAAGCACGAGCTATGCTCAATTATAATTATTCTCTTGCTGGGACAGTAATTAAAGGCGATCAGTTGGGCCGTACTCTTGGTTTTCCTACTGCTAATATGCAGATTCTTGATGATAATAAGTTACTACCTGCTTCGGCTATTTACCTTGTCAGAGTTTTTATAAGTGAGGAGCAATATTATGGCATGTGTTATATCGGTTATAGACCCACTATTGCAGAGGGTTTAGAACTTAGAGTTGAAACTAATATCTTTGATTTTAATCGTGATATATATGGAGAAAACATTCGCCTGGAATTCTTGGATAAGGTGAGAGAGGATAGGAAATTCTCAAATCTTCAAGATTTAAAAGAACAACTTATAATGGACAAGGAAACTTGTATGTCTTTAATACTAGCTTTAAAATAAAATCATTATTATAACAAAATAAAAATTATTATATTTGTAAAAGTTAATATATGAGTTCTGCCTTTGGGCAGGACTTCTTTTTAATTTATAAAGATATGGCAGATACTCATTATTTGACCCAAGAGGGTCTTGAGAAAATTAAAAAAGATTTAGATGAAGCTCTAGCTCAAAGACCAAAAATTTCTGCAGCTATTGCAGAGGCTAGAGAGAAGGGAGACCTATCTGAAAATGCAGAATACGATGCGGCAAGAGAGGCTCAAGGCTTATTGGAGCTTAAAATTGCTAAATTGCAGCAGTTAGTTGCAAGTGCAAAGGTTATAGATGGTTCTAAAATTGGAACAGATAAGGTGCAGATGATGAATAAGGTGAAAGTTGAGAATATTGATAATAAGGCTGTTATGGAATTTACCATAGTAGGCGAAGCAGAGGCTGATTTTTCTCAAGGTAAGCTGGCAGCAACAACACCTATTGCGAAAGCACTTATGGGACATTCTAAAGGCGATGTAGTAGAAGCTGTTGTGCCATCAGGACTTATGAAGTTTAAAATTCTTGATATAAGTATATAATATGGCAACAATTTTTACAAAGATTGTTAAAGGTGAGATTCCTTCTTGGAAAGTTGCAGAATCTGAGGATTTTTATGCTTTCTTAGATATTAGTCCTTTAGCAAAGGGACATACACTTGTAGTTCCAAAGCATACTGAAGAAGATTATATTTTTAATTTAGATGCAGATAGCTATATTGCTTTAATGGCCTTTTCAAGGAAATTAGCAATAGCTATGAAGAGAGCAATACCTTGTAAAAGAATAGGAATGGCTGTATTAGGTATGGAAGTTCCACATACTCATGTGCATCTGGTACCTATGAATAGTGAAGCTGATATGGATTTTAGGGCTTCTAGACTATCTCTGGACGCAAAGGAGTATAAGCAAATTGCAGATAGTATAGCTAAAGAATTTAACAATGAATAAAACAAGAATAATATTACTTATAGTAGCAACTGTTATAGCAGTTGCTATTGCTGCTTATTTAATAAAGACTAGGACTAGCCTATGTGCTAATACGAGTATAGAGATGCAATTAGATGGCTTAGCCAATAAGCAAGTACTTATCAGCAGGAGTACAGGTATAGATAGCTTAGTTACAAATGAAAAATCAAAGCTTGTTTATAAGTTTGACTTACCAGAATCTGAGCCTGAATTAGTAAATGTATATTATAATAATAGGGAGATAGCATCTTTGATGGTGCAAAAGGGTGAGAAAGTGGTTTTGAGTGCAGATAGTTTGGGTAATTATGTTGTATCAAATTCACCAGAGTCAGTTAAATTGCAACAAATAGATAAGAATAGGGAAGAGGTTTTATCTCAATTACAATTACTGTCAAAAGATTTTGCTGATACTAAGTTGCCTAAGAATGAAAGGCAGGCTTTAGAGAGAAAAATACGTGATATTTATGTTAATTATTATCGTTCAAGTATAAAATATGTATTTGATAATATCCATTCTCTGTCTACTGTTGTACTAGTCTTATCTGCTAAGAATAATCAGCTTCCTATCTTTAATAGGCCAACAGATGTATTTTTATTAAAACAACTTGCAGATTCTTTAAGGACTCTATATCCTAAATCTGTGTATTTGAATTTATTAGATGCGAGGATTGCAAGTTTGGATAAGAGCCTGAATCTGGAACAAAAGATGTCTGAAGCTAAGGAATTATCATATTTTGACATAGTCGCACCTAATCTAAAAGGGGAAGAGGTTCTTTTGTCAGAAGTAAAAGCTCCTGTTATTATGTTGTATTTTTGGGGCTTAGACAATAATGGAAAGATGAATAATATAGACGTATTGAAGCCTATATATGATAAATATCATAGTAAGGGCTTTGAAATATATTCTGTATGTATTGCGAATAATAAGGCTGATTGGGCAAAGGTAGTTCGTAATCAGAATTTAGGCTGGATTAATGTATGTGATGGCCTTGGATTAGAATCCGTAACAGCTAGATTATATAATATAAAAAGCCTACCTGTCTCATATTTTATAGTTGATAATCAGTTACTTTTAGATAATACTATAAAAGATGAGAAGAGTCTACGAGCTTATTTAGATAAGAAGTTAAAATAGTTTTTTTCTACTTTCAGTAGCAACAAACTCTTTAAGGTAGAACGGTTCAAAGTAGGCAATGTCTTTGAACTGTTTTTCTTTATATGCCTTTAGGCATGGTTCTAACAAATATTTTGCCTTACAGTCGCTTTGGATAAAATGTGCATTGCTACTTGTTATGACCTTGCTGCATTTGTCTGCCGCGTCACCTATAAAGATCATATTATTATCTTTGAGTAGCTCAGAATAGCTGTTTTCATCTATTATTTTAGCAGCTATATCCTCTATTAGCTCACCATCTTTAGTGTATATACTTTGGTAGACCTCCATTCTTCTTGCATCTATCATTGGTACTATAAGCTGATTGTTGGATATAAGTCCATCATTTTTAGCCTGATAAAATAGACATTCGAGAGAACTTATTGCAATTAGAGGAATGTTGGCACCAAAGCATAGTGCCTTTGCATGGCTTACACCTATCCTTAATCCTGTGTATGAGCCTGGTCCCATACTTACAGCAACAGCATCGCAGTCTTGAACTCTTAAATTATGCTCATCTAACATATCTTTAATCATCGGTGCTGTTTGAGCTGCGTGTTCCTTAAAATGTTCTTTGTATGAAATTATCTTCCCATTCTCAGCTAGTGCAGTGGAGCAGAGATTAGTAGAAGTCTCGATAAGTATAAATCTTGCCATTTTATTTTATAATTAATTGTTTAAGAGTTGGTAAAAAGATATTGCTTATATCTTTTATATAATAGTAAATTGAGGAATCCTTTCTACTTATAGGCTCAAATAGGTGATAATTCTCGTTTATATATTCAGCTAGCATTATAATTAAGCCTAAAACTAAGATAGCAAGAAAAAATGATAGTATCATACCCAGAATTCTGTTTATCCATCCGAGAAGAATAGCCGATAAAATGCTTTCTATAATTTTCTGAACGATTTTTCCTGCTAAAAAACAAGCCATAATTATAGCTATAAAAGATATAATGTAAGCAGATGTTTGTAATTCGCTAATATGTTTTCCTATCCATGTGGCTAATTCAGGGGCATATATTGATGCAAGTTTAGCACCTATATAGATAGATAAAATGCTTATTATTGGAGATATTATTCCCTTTTTGTATCCGTGATATAAGGATAATATAAGACAGATGCTAAGTATGATATCTAAAACTGTCATAATTAATTAAATTTTAATTATATTTGCTCTCTTAATAAGTAGTTAAGAGCTATTAATATAAATGCAAAAATAAGAAAAAATATGATATTCAAAGAGTATAAATCATTAGATTTAGTATCTATTGCTAATGATGTTTTGGAAAGATGGAGTAAGAATAGGGCTTTTGAAAAATCTTTAGAATTAAGGGAAGGGGCTCCTAGCTTTGTATTCTTTGAAGGTCCTCCTTCAGCCAACGGTATGCCGGGTATTCACCACGTAATGGCTCGTTCTATTAAAGATGCTATATGTAGATTTAAGACGCAAACAGGGTTTAAAGTTTACAGAAGGGCTGGTTGGGATACTCATGGTCTTCCTGTTGAAATAGGAGTGGAAAAGAAATTGGGTATACATAAGGATGATATTGGAACAAAAATATCAGTAGAAGAATATAATGCTACTTGTCGTACCGAAGTGATGAAGTATACAAAGGAGTGGGAGAATATGACAAAGCGTATAGGTTATTGGGTTGATATGAATGATCCTTATATAACTTATGATAATAGATATATTGAGACTCTATGGTACTTGCTTAAGAATATATATAATAAAGGATTATTATATAAGGGCTATTCTATACAGCCATTTTCTCCTGCTGATGGTACAGGTTTAAGTTCACATGAACTAAATCAGCCAGGTTGTTATAGAGATGTTACAGATACTACTGTTACATGTCAATTTGAAATTGTAAAGGACGAGAAATCACAAAAACTATATGCTTGTGAGACTCTTCCTGTATATTTTTTAGCATGGACTACTACACCTTGGACTCTTCCTTCAAATACAGCTCTTTGTGTTGGTCCTAATATTGAATATGTTAAGGTTCAGTCTTTTAACCCATATACAGGAGCAGAAGCTATTTATGTCGTTGCTAAAAATCTAGTATATAGTTATTTTAATGAAAAAGCACAAGATATAGCCCTGTCTGAATATAAGCTTGGAGATAAGCTAATCCCATTTAAGATTTTAGGTGAAGCATTTAAGGGTAGCGAGCTTGTTGGTATTAGTTATGAGCAGTTAATTCCTTGGTTCAAGCCTTTAGATGGCGATGCTTTTAAGGTTATATCGGGAGATTATGTTACAACAGAAGATGGTACAGGTATAGTTCATATTGCACCTACCTTTGGTGCTGATGATAAAAAGGTGGCAAATAACTTTGGCATAGGTGCTGTGATGATTGTTGATAAAGCAGGTAACAGGCAGGCACAGGTGAGTAGAGAAGGTCGTTTCTATCCATTGGAAGAGATTGACCCTAATTTTGTGAAAGATTTTGTAGCAAAAGACTATGCTGAGTATGCAGGCAGATATGTTAAAAATGCTTATGATGATAGTCTTTCTGCTGATGCTCCTACCTTAGATATAGACTTATGTGTGATGATGAAGGCAGATGGCAGGGCATTTAAGATTCAGAAGCATGTGCATAGTTACCCTCATAGTTGGAGGACAGATAAACCTGTATTATATTATCCTCTAGATGCTTGGTTTATCAAGACTACTGCAGTTAAGGAGCAGATGGTTGCACTTAATAAGTCAATAAATTGGCGTCCGGAGTCCACAGGTACAGGACGCTTTGGTCAGTGGTTAGAGAATATTCAGGACTGGAACCTTTCAAGAAGTAGATTTTGGGGTACACCTTTGCCTATTTGGAGAACTGCAGATGGAAAAGAGGAACTATGTATAGGTTCTGTAAAAGAACTTTATGCAGAGATAGAAAAGTCTGTGCAGATGGGATTTATGAGTTCTAACCCATTAAAGGATAAAGGATTTAATCCTGAAGATATGTCTTTGGAGAATTATAATAAGATTGACTTACATAGACCTTATGTAGACGATATTATATTAGTCTCTAAGAATAATGAACCTATGACAAGGGAGGCAGATCTTATAGATGTGTGGTTTGATTCTGGTGCAATGCCTTATGCTCAAGAAGGCCTTAGAAATTTAGGCTCTGAAAGTTTTGGTACGACTGCAGATTTTATTGCAGAAGGCGTGGACCAGACAAGGGGTTGGTTCTATACTTTGCATGCCATACATACAATGGTGAGTGGTACTCCTGCCTTTAAGTCGGTTATATCCAATGGCTTAGTCTTAGACAAGAAAGGAGAGAAGATGAGTAAGCGTCTAGGTAATGCCGTTGATCCTTTTGAGCAACTAGACAAATATGGTGCAGATGCTCTGCGTTGGTATATGCTAACAAATGCACAGCCTTGGGATAATCTTAAATTTGATGAAACAGGTGTGGATGAAGTTAGAAGAAAGTTCTTTGGAACCCTATATAATACATATTCTTTCTTCGCACTATATGCAAATGTAGATAAATTCGATCCAAGTGCAGAGAAAATTGCCTATAAGGATAGACCTGAAATAGATAGATGGATAATTTCTTTATTAAATAGTTTAAAGAAAGACGTTATAAAAGCATATGAGGCATATGACATTACAGGGGCAGGAAGAATGTTGCAAGATTTTGTTTGTGATAATTTGAGCAACTGGTATGTACGTCTTAATAGAAAACGTTTCTGGGGTGGAAGTATGGATAATGATAAGCTAGCTGCATATCAAACATTGCATGAGGCCCTTAGGGATATTGCAGTACTAGCTGCACCTATTGCTCCTTTCTTTATGGATAGACTTTATCTAGATTTAGAACCAAATGGAAGCGAGTCAGTACATTATGTAAATATGCCAGAGGTGGACGAATTGTGCATAGACAAGGATTTAGAAGAAAGAATGTCTTTAGCACAAAAGGCAACATCTATGGTATTAGCTTTGAGAAGGAAGGTGAATATAAAGGTAAGACAACCTTTGTCAAAACTTATAATACCTGTAATATCAGAAAAACTTAGGAAACAACTAGAATTAGTAAAACATCTAATTTTAACAGAGGTAAATGTGAAAGATGCTGAATTTATGTCTGATACAGCGGGTATTATTACAAAGAAGATTAAGCCAAACTTTAAGACCTTGGGTAAGACTTACGGGAAGCAGATGAAAGAAATTGCAAGTGTAATCACAGCTTTATCTCAAGAAAGCATAAGTGATTTACAGGAAGCTCAATCTAAGTCTCTTGACTATACCCTAAGCTTGGCTAGTGCTAATATAGTTTTGAAACCTGAAGATTATGAGATAAGTTCAGAGGATATGCCTGGTTGGTTGGTAGCTACTGAAGGCAGTTTGACATTAGCCTTGGATATAGAGGTAAGTGAAGAACTTTTAAGGGAGGGTATTGCACGAGAACTTATTAATAGAATACAGAATATAAGAAAAGATAGTGGCTTTGACGTTGTTGATAAAGTGAGTGTTCTAATTTATGCAGGTAAAGAAAATTATCATGATATAGAAAACTCTCTCACAGCATTTTCAGATTATATTTGTAGTCAGACCTTATCAACATCTCTTCAATTAGCAAATGAGGGATCTGTTATAGATGATAAAGCTTTAGAGATAGAGTGGAATGATTCATCTATACATATATTAGTAATAAAAAATTAATTAGAATATTATGGCAGAGTTAAATAAAAATACACTAGAAGAACAATCTTCACAAGTAGAAAAAACGTCATATAATGATGAAGAACTAGCATATTTTAAGGCTATAATTTTAGATATGCTAGAAAAAGCAAGGGAAGAGTATAATACTCTTAGAAAAGTTGTAACCCATAGTGGCTCAAATGATATAGAAGATACTAATCCATCATTTAAGACAGTTGAAGATGATGGTGCAAGTCAATTGTCAAAAGAAGAGGCAAGCCAGTTAGCTCAAAGACAATATAAGTTTATACAAAATCTTGAGGCTGCCTTGGTGCGTATAGAGAATAAGACTTATGGGATATGTCGTCTGACAGGAAAATTAATACCTAAGGGTAGATTGGAATTAGTGCCTCATGCTACTCTTACAGTAGAAGCAAAAGAAGCTTTATCAAAGAAATAATATTTATGATAGAAAGGAAAAAGAAGTGTCTATTACTTAATTTGTCTGTTTTAGCTATAATATTAGTTATTGTAGATCAGGTGATTAAGATATGGGTAAAAACAAATATGAGTATAGGACAGCACTTCGATATTTTTGGTGATTGGGCAAAAATATATTTTGTTGAAAATAAAGGTATGGCTTTTGGCCTATCTTACGGTGGAGATATAGGTAAAATATTTTTGACTTCATTCCGTATAATTTTCTTTTTCTTTTTGCTATATTGGATATATAAATTAATCAAAAAGGGTATTAAGAATGACTTGGGAGAATATGTCATGACACCTGTACCAATGCTGATTGCCTTAACAATGATTACAGCAGGTGCATTTGGTAATATCATTGATTGCGTGATTTATGGGCAGATATTTTCAGAGTCTACATCATATTCTGTATCAAGTTTTGGAGGAAGCTATGCACCTATATTTTTAGGTAAGGTAGTTGATATGTTTTATTTTCCTATGATAGATTGGCAACTACCTGATTATTTACCTTTGATCGGAGGGGAGCGTTTTACCTTCTTTGATCCTGTATTTAATTTTGCAGATAGTTGCGTATCAGTAGGTGCAGCTATATTAATATTAGTATATCCTAGATATTTTTTTAAATAATAGATGATTTATACTTTAGACTACTATGGCATTGTCATAGTAGTTTTTTGTGTGTTTATAAGCAAGAATATATGAAATCAAAACTTAGAGCAAGCATATTTGTTTTTCTAGGAGCTTGTAGCTTTGGTGTATTATCAACAATAGTTAAAACCGCTTATGCTCATGGCTTTACCTTGTCAGATGTAACAGGTAGTCAGACTATTATCGGAATGTGTATACTTTGGTTAATATATTTTGTAAATAAAACTTTTAAGAATAAGTCCCAGACTAATAATAGCAAAAAATTGGCTTTATCTAACAAGCTGTGGCTTGCTTGCAAAGTAATGTTCGCTGGCTCTTTTACAGGCTTGGTAGGAGTATTATATTATAAATCGGTGTCTTATCTTCCTGCTTCTATTGCAATCATATTACTTATGCAGAATGTTTGGATGAGCTTTATTATAGAAAAACTATTCCTAAGGAAAAGACCTTCCCGTAGACAGCTATATGCAATGATAATTGTCTTGATAGCCAGCATTTTAGCTGCTGGTGTATTTGAAGATAGGGTGTATTTGGATATAAGGGGTATTATATATGGCTTGGCATCGGCTTTATCTTATTCTATTTTTATGCTTACAAGTGCAAGAATAGGTAATGAATTGGAACATAGTTATAAAAGTGCTTTGATGATAAGTGGGGCGTGTTTATTAACATTTATAATATTTCCTAAATTGTTTATACTTAGCGATTTGTTCTCTAGTGGTATTCTGCCATGGGGCTTATCCTTAGCTATATTTGGTATGGTTATCCCGCCCTTCCTTTATTCTAAGTCTATTCCAAAGACAGGGCTTTCCTTGGCAGCAATATTAGGTGCAGCAGAGCTTCCAGTAGCCGTGATTGCTTCTTCCTTAGTGCTTTCAGAAAGACTGTCTGTATTGCAGATTTTAGGCATTATCTTAATTATTTTTGCTATTGCTTTGCCTAATATAAATAGACTTAAATATTTGGATAAGCAATAATATTTAGCTTATTTGTACTAAGTCTTGATTAATGCTCATAAAGATTTTTTCATCTTTTATTTTGGCCTTGAACTTGTATAGAGCTTCCACTTCCTGTACTTGATTAGTGCATATATAATTTACCATTAATCCTCTAAGAATTTTAGAATAGGTGGCAAGGCTTTTTAGTTTTCCATCTCTTTCTATTTTAAAATCAATGTCTAATAGCTTAAGCTCTTTTTGTAAAATATCCCAGTGGAATAGTTTTTTCATTTCTGCACTTGCAAGGTTTATTAGAATGCCCTCATCTTTTTTGCACTCTGTAAGTATAAAGTCAGTAAGTTTATTTTTCCAAAAATCAAATCTACTTATTCCATTAATCTTGCTGCTTCCCTCAAGTCTATATTCTTTTATTCCGTCATATGCCCTTAGTATTCCATATAGAAAGGAGGTTATAAGCAGATGTTTTTTAGCATATTCTATACCTCTTTCGTTAAAATTAGCAGCATTTATATTTTTAAATACAGAGCCCTGATAAGTTAGTAGGGCAGGGCTTTTTATTGACGTATCACTGATGAATGTTTGGTATCTATTAAAATTTTCAATGGCTAATTTATTATTTATCCTTAACAAGGATTCTAATTCTTCTACTCTAAGTTTGCTGAGT
>JARIAS010000043.1 GCA_029257745.1 Candidatus Cryptobacteroides sp.
CCCATAGATATAGCCATTTCTGTACTTGTACCTACATTAAGTCCAGCCATTGAAAAATGATTTTTCTTATCAACACCTGCTTTAGGTTTAGATAAAAACAAATTATTACCTCCCGAAGCATTCGAATAACCTTTAGAAGCATGACTATTTGTACGAATAGAAGCACCCCAGTTAGCAATAACAACACTTTGAGAAAGAATGCCTGAAATTCCCTTATCTCCAGAGAATTGATCAAAATATGGCCAGCGGTCGTTTTCACTCTTCTCAGCTCCTACTCCAAAATTAATAGAGAATAGAGTTGTCTTAAAAGTTGGGAATATTTCAGTATTAGCTCCTTTATTAGAGTTGGAATTATCATCTGTATTAGAACCAACAGACTGATCACTTGTCTCACCTTCTTGAACAACAATTAGTGAAGCTTTAGCCATACCATCAAACACCAAAGTAGACTTTCTTGATGAGCCAGTATTGGGCAATACTGAGATTGAAATCTCTTTAGCATCAGCAGCCAAGCCATTGCTAGGATTAACAGTAATCCAGTCCACATCAGAAACTAACTTCCAAGCCCTTGTGGAAGAAAGAACTATTGCTTGTTTGCCTCCTTCTTTAGAAAAAGTTAATTCTGTTTTATCTAGGTCTAACTTAGGTGCTTTTACATCTTTATCCTTATTACAAGCTATTGTAATTGACATAAAAGCTAAGATTGATAATAATAAGAATTTAATCTTCATAGCATTTTAATTTATGTGATTTGTATTTATTTTGTCGTCTATACAAATATAAGCTTTTTCATTGGCTAAAAAAATATTTTAAGCATAAAGACACAAATTATTATAATTTATAAGCTAAAACTAGTATATATCCTTACAATTTTTTATACACAGTGGTATATCCTTATAATATCTATACTAAATAAAAAGAGGGAGGAATTCGAAAAAAATGTCGAATTCCTCCCTCTTTTATCATATTAACTCCATCAAATAATTACCAGAGTCTTATACATCTAATAATTTGATTTAGTTAAACATATACTTTATACCAACCTGTACATACCATGCTTGGCCTGGGCTATAAAGTTTATCCCATACATTAGTATTTTTAACTTTTGTTTCAAACACCGGTACATTATCTTTTACTTCCTTGATTTTTAATATTCTATATGCACCATATGCATCAGACTTTGCACCATTATTAGCTGGTGAATATCTTACTCCCCAAGAAGAATTGATAAAGTTACCTACATTTAGAAAATCAAGACTTAATCTCAATATATTGCTTGATTTTTTCACTTTAAACTTAAAATCATGTGAGTAACGGAAATCGAAAGTATGTACCATTGGAGCGTAAGCAGCATAAGCCTCAGCATATTGTCCTCTATGACTATTTAAATAAGGATCATTTTTTGCATAATCTATATAACGCTTTTTATCATCCTCAGTTGCAAAATTAATTTCGTCATCAGATTTTGGAATATACATTAAGTCAGCTTTATTACCATCCCCATTTATATCACCATCATACATATATACATTACCTCTATATACTATCCCTTGGTAAAATATGCTAAAGTGATTATTTGATTTATCACTATAAGATATTGAAGCCATAAGTCTATGAGGATTAACATATTGAGAATTTTGTAAAATTGCAAAACTTGGACCTTCTATTGATGGTAAGTTTGTAAATACAGATGAAGCTCTGTTTCCTGGCATACCTGTAAGTTCCTTTGATACTGTATATGTGTATGAAGCCATAATATTAAGAGACTTCACAGGTTCAGCATTTAAAGTAATGTTAGCTATATATCCATATCCTTTTGATGTATTTCCCAACACGTAAGCATTTGGATGTTTTTTATCCTTTACAAGTTCTTTAGGATAAACAAATCTATTATCCCCACCATTCTTAAGTTTATCCCATTCTTTGTTACCTACAGATGAATACTTCAAGTTTTTCATAACTGTAGCATTAACATTTTTATTAAATATAAACTCAGCTGACAATGACATTGGGAAAGAAGTTGGCAACTGATAATCGACTGCCAATGAACTCTTCCATATTTGAGGCATCTTAAAATTAGGATCAATACCATTAAGTTCGTAAGGTTTTACTCCTTTTTCCTCGTCGAAATTTGTAGGAGCAGGATTTTTCTTATAAGAAGTAAATTCATTTAATAAACCCTGTGCATCTGTTATAAATTTTCCTTCAAATTGATTAAGTCTTTCTGCGTCATTTATAGTATATAAATTCTGTAAAAATCCTGCATTAGTAGGCATATTTGTCATAAACACTAATGGAAGACGACCCGCAAAAAGACCTGTACCACCACGAAGTTTCAAACTCTTATCACCTAAAATATCCCAAACAAAGCCTAGTCTAGGAGAAAATTGAAGACTTGTATTAGGCCATTTACCTGTATCTATATGAGTACCATTGTAATCTAGATCATAAATAGCTTTATTCTTTTTAAGGTCTTTATTTCTAAACAATATAGTATCAAATCTCAATCCTGCAGTTAGCTTAAAATTGCTATTAACATTCCATTCATCCTGAACATATAAGCCCATATTGCTATATGCAACTATAGCCGAAGGATTATTGTTACCATCTAAACCATAAGTGAGACTTACTGCTGCAGGAGCTTTTTTATTTAAGAAGTCTTCCAAAGAATTATACTGATAATACCCTGTACCTACTGTCATAAAAGAATTCTGAGCCATTTGAAACTCATAAGATAAACCTGCAGTAATCTTATGTGAATCTTTATAGTATGTAACATCATCCTTTATCGTAAACACCTTATTCTTAACTGCATTATTCC
>JARIAS010000045.1 GCA_029257745.1 Candidatus Cryptobacteroides sp.
AATAGTGATAACTGATAATCACTGTAAAACATAGTATATAAGACGCATATTTTTACTACATTTGCAAATTGTAATAAAGACTTTAATTTAGGTGAAAAATAAATATTCATACATCATACTTTTAAGCATTGTTTGCATTATCAGCCTACACAGCTATGCTTACAGCCATAGCAATTATAAGGGTAACAGTAAACAAACAACAAAGAACTATCAAGATAAAAACAGAAGCAAATCTAAAAAGGATATTTTAGAGCATCTATACCGTAGCAAGGATTTGGCAGCTAGATTAAAAGATACTGTGATTTATCACAATACTATTTTCACAAAATACAGAAAGAATAATTCATATCTAGACTCTAATCAATTTAAAATAGATTTAGCTGAAAAGAAAAATATAGTCAAGAGTTTAAGAGATAGTTTAAAAGCTCCTGATTCTCTAAGAATTACCGATCCTTTCAGATACAGATTCTATATTGCACTCAATGATTCTCTTAGCCATAAACTGACTAGGGATTCCCTGCTAATAGCAAAAGACAGTCTTACTGCACATAGATTAGACTCCATCTACTATGCCGATAGCACATTAATGGCAAAGGCAAAATTTGATAAATGGTACAAGTCATTAAGTCGTGCTGAAAGAAAAAAGTACGATTTTGAACAAGAGATGAAGCTTAAGCAAAAGCAACTTGACAGCCTGATGAAAATTAAGGATAAAGAACAGGCTAGAAAAGATAGCATAACCGAGCATACACCACGTATATTAAGCACCTTTGCTATTGCTGACAGTTTACAGTATAAGCGTATTATACAATGGACTAGAGAGCCTTATTTTATTGATTTAAATGTAGGAGAGAGGGATACATCATACAATTATTATTTCAATGACTCCCCTATGAGAAGGAAAGATATAAATGCCTCTTACCTTGGCACAAGTGGCTCAGCAAGCCAAATGTATGATTTCTTTAAAAGGGCTAGCAAAGAAAATATTTCATTCTATAAGAATTATGAAGTATATAGTTACTCTCCACAAACTATTGCTATGATAAATACTAAAACTCCTTATACAGAATTAGCATATTGGGGTAATCTTCTTAGTTCATCGCAAATAGAAGAAAGTAATGTACATATACTTACAGGCCAAAACATAACACCTGAGTTTAACTTCACAATCAACTACGACAGATATGGCTCTAGAGGGCTGCTAAACAATGAAGCTATTGATAACAGGACATTCTATACTAATGCCAACTATCTAGGTAAAAAGTATTTAGCTCACTATGGGTATATCTATAACAAAATAGATCAAAAAGAAAATGGAGGTATAGTTAATAGTTATTGGCTCAAAGATACCTTAGTTGAGTCTAGAGAGATGCCTGTAAAACTAAATAATGCAAAAAGTATATTAAAGAAACATATCTTCTTCATTGACCAAAGTTACAGAATACCTTTTTCTTTCCTAAAAGCAAAAAAAGATAGTATAAAGAATAAGGCTGATAGTATTGATAATGATATTACTACTGCTTTTATAGGACATAATAGCGAATATAGCTATTATAGGAAAATCTATACAGATCAAATAGGTAGAGAAGAGGCAGCTAGGGATTTTTATAAGAATACTTTTAATATTAATCCACTACGCTCTTACGATTCTCTAAGCGTAATACGTTTTGATAATAAAATCTTCCTTAAATTACAGCCTTGGTCTAGAGATGCAATAGTCTCTAAGTTAAATATAGGTTTAGGTAATAAGTTAGAAGCATACTATGGCAGTAGTGATAAATCTTATTTTACTAAGCAGACAAGCACACTTTGGAACTCTAGCTACATATATGGTGGGGCAAAGGGACAGATTAAGAAATATTTTAATTGGAGTGCCTTAGCTTCATATACATTCCTGGGAAAAGAGGTAAATGATCTTCATTTAAACTCTAATATACAATTTAATATTTATCCTTTTAGAAGAGCTAAGAACTCCCCTATTAGTATAAATGGACAATTTGAATTGAATGTAGACGAGCCTGACTATTTTGAGCAATATCTATACACAAATCACTATAAATGGAATAATAATTTTAGTAAAAGTTATAATAGCGTATTAGCTGCTAGCCTTGATATTCCTTACTGGAATCTCAAAATAGATATGGGATATACTATATTGAAAAACCATATCTACTATGATGCAGATGCAATTGTCAGACAACATAATCCTGCTGTAAATGTTGCTAAATTAGCTTTAGAATATAAATTTAAGATATGGCAATTCCATTTTGATAATAAAATACTAGCCCAAGCAAGTTCTAATACAGAAGTTGTAAATGTGCCATCATTTGCAACTAATCTGAAATGGTATCTGCAATTTAATATATGGTCCCCTAATAGAGAGTTTGTTGCTATGCAGATGCAATTAGGGGCTAATATTGACTACACAAGTTCTTGGTATGCACCTGCTTTTAACCCTGTAATAAGCCAATTCTATAATCAAAGAAGTGAAAAGTATGGCAACAGCCCCTACATAGACCTATTTGCTAATATGCAGTGGAAAAGGGCCTCTATCTTTGTTAAACTAATTAATGTTAATATGGGCTGGCCTATTGAACCTAGGGATTATTTTAGTGCAGCTAATTACATTAGACCATCTAGAATACTAAAAGTTGGAATATTTTGGCCTTTCTACATACAAGCACATAGAAATTCAACTATGAATAATAGTAGTTCTAATGGCAATGCCAATCCAAGTAGGGCTTTAAGAAGATAATAGCCTCATCTATTTGAGTCTAAGTGTTTTTGCAGGATCAATCCTTAAAATAAATAGACAAGGAAGCAATAAGCTTAATAGTATAATTATATATGCAGATATATCAAGGCATATTATATTAATTATATCCAAATGAACTGGGACATAGGATAAGAAATAGTTTTCAGGATTAAGTTTGAGAAAATGATATTTGTCTTGAAAAAAGCAAAACATCAGGGCAAAAGCATTAGCAAGCATCATAGCCCTAAATATAAGCTTAGATGCTAAACGCAGAAATATCAATGATATATGCCAATCTGACATTCCCATTGATTTTAATAAGCCTATATTTGATATATTTCTAAATAAGAAAATAAGCAAGCCAGATATCATATTAAAACCTGCAACTAAAATCATTAGAACGAGTAGAAAATTTACATTCATATCTATAAGATCCAACCAAGAAAATAGGCTATAAAATCTTCTATAACTTGTCTGTGCAAAAAGATTGGCAGTAGCATCATTCTCTACTAAATCTTCTGAAATACTTAAACTTATATTTTCTAGTTCCTGAATATCCTCATATTCTGCCCTCAATTCTAAGGCTGAGAACTGACTTGTATCCCATTTATTTAAACTCTGTAAACTGGATACATTTGCAAAAACAATGGGATTGTCACTATTTACAAATACAGATGAAAAAATGGAGTCTACTTTAAATTTTCTTACACTCATTTTATCTGACATAAAATAAGTTAATATGTAATCACCTTTTTTCAAATTAAGATTATCAGCTAAAAATTTAGGTATGGCAACAGCATCTTTCTCTTGTATAAAGGGTGCAGACTTAAACAGCAAACCATAGATATTATCCTTCATCTTTAGGATAGCTGTTTTATAAACAACTGGCTCTATATTGCATATATTCTTATATTTTGATACTATATCTACAAGTGTACTATCATATATAAGACTACGACTATCATCTAATAAAGAGTTAGAATAGTCACTTATCTGAATATCAGCAGACAAATCACTTATATCTTCCCTTATATCCTTTCTAAAACCAGATGAAATAGAAATAGAAAGTATCATAACAAGAAAAGATACTATGATACTTATAAAAGGCAGTCTTAAATTAAAATGCAAACGCCTTGAAACAAATAATATGCTGTTTAACATTATTTATTCTTAAGAAAGTTATACCTTGCCAGTGCTGAGTTTATCTCTAAACTATCCTTACTATACTCTATCAGTTTTTTTAGATTCTTCTTCTCCAAACGTTCACTAGAAATCTTCCTAGACAATAAAATTAAATTTTTAATAGCTACTAAATCATCTTTCTTATACCTTAAAGCTCTATTATATAATGATTTAGCCTTAGAAAAATCTTTTTTGTAAACGAAGTAATAGCTAGCAATATTATCTATAAAAGCCGAATTTTTCTTGTTGAACTGTAACATTTTCTCTGATACTTCTTTAAAAGCCTCATATGCACTAGGACTTGCAATCTTATAATAGTCATAACAGAAACTTTGTATCAGTTCATCAAAAGTCCAAACAGAATTACCCTCTAAAAAATCCCAGTTTTTAATGGACTTATCATAACTATAATCTATTAACTGTATTATCTTAGTCTTAGATATTAAAACATTTTCCTTTTCATACCTCATATAAGCCCTTATCTCTGCCTCCCTAAGACTTAAATTATTGGGATATAGCTGTACTGCTTTTGCTATATACTCCATAGCCCTCTTAAATAAGTCAGCTTTAAAATATTCTACACTAAAGAAATTATGTTTCCGGCCAAGACTATCTTTTAAAGACAATATAGGCTTAGCACCTAAATAAGTACTTTCAGACTTATCCTCTGTCTTATATTCAATAGATTTAGTAAAATAATAGCTAAACTTTGCCGCTAACATATTTACATTATCAGGAGATTTTTGTTCCCATTTATCTAATAAAGTCTCTATACCTACACCATCATAACCTAATTTTGATACTAAAAGATTATACCTATCTTGAAACTCTTTGTCTGTATTTTGTGCATTTAAAGAGATTAAGGTAAAAAACAAAAAAGTTATTATTATAATTATCTTTTTCATAATCAGTTATTTATATCCATTCTTATCTTGCGTAACTGAGGTAAAAGATTGTTGCAACGACTGCCTATATTTTTCACAAAACCAAGAGGCATATTATTATAGCTAACTAAATTTATACCCTTGTGTGGTGTAGATATTGGAAGTGCTTCTCTTTTTAAAAACCTTAATGCCATATCCTTAGACAGTTCTAATATAGGAAATGCAGAGTAATTTAAGGCTTGCGATAATGCCAAATCTGCATAGGGTATTATCTCTTTTGCCTTCATACTTGCAATTGCTAGACCTGAATATATAGGATGCAAATTGGAGAAGTACTGATAATCAGCATATATTTTCTCAGGGATAGCAAGGTATAAGTCCGACTTTTCAACAAAAACATAATCTCCTATCAAATATCTTGACAATAGTTGACTTTCTTCTTTTTTGATTGTTAATGAGACAGGCTTCTTATACTTAATATCTGCTGGATTTGACATAGCTGCTGGATTAGAAGACGAAGTCTTTCTCAATATAGCACAATACTGTCCCTCACCTGCAACAAAACCAGGCAATAATAAATCTCCATATTCAGTAGAAATAACATCTTTATAAGAATGAGATGAAAGTACAATTTCTGCCCCTAGATTTTCTAAAATCCAAGCGACATTATCGTCATTCTCCATCTTATTAAAAGTGCAAGTAGAATAAATAAGATAAGCACCTTCCTTTAATGATGGCCACACATCTGCTATAATACGTCTTTGCCTGAGACGGCATAACTCGACATTTGCTAAAGACCACTCTTGCTGTGCCTTTTCATTTTTACGAAACATACCCTCTCCAGAGCAAGGCAAATCAGCTAAAATAATATCAAAGGTACTAGGATATTGCTGAAAAGTTTTAGCATCTGTATTTGTAATTAAAACATTTGCGTCCCCCCACCTTGCAATATTCTCGGCCAATAAACTTGCACGTGACTTTATAACCTCATTAGAGAGCAAAATAAATCTATCTCCCAATAATTCCCTGCAATGCGATAAAATATCTGTACTTTTACCTCCTGGTGCTGCACAAAGATCTAAAATTCTAACATTATCACTGCTATTCTTATAAGACTCTAATAAAGAGCGAAATCTATGCGTAACAAACATTGATGATGAATCTTGGGGGTAGTATAAGCCTGCATGATACAAAGGATCTAAGGTGAAAACAGGTCTCTGCTCTAAAAAATAAGCGTTCTTGGACCACTCTATTGGTGCAGGGCTTTCTCCAAATAAGCTATTTACATCAAAGCTTTGATTAGACTGCCTAAGATGCTCAAACTTATTATGGTTAAAGCGTATAGATACTGACGGCTTTGTATCAAAAGAATTAATAACAGTAAGTGCATTATCCTCACCTACTGCTTCTGTCAAGACTCTCTTAAACTCACTATTAATCAATGCTGTATACTTTTAAATGCCTTATCTAGACATGATTTTTAAACTTTTCCTTCATTTTATCCAATGTTTCCTGATCTATACCATCTGGCATTTTCCCCTCAGATAGAGCTTCTAGACCTTCTACAAGCCTATCTAAACCTTCTTGTATTTTAGGTTTAAGCATCATTTTCATCATGAAGTTCATTTCTGCTTCTACCTCTATATAAAACTCTGTCTTCTGCGACTCATTAGCTACTGCATCAAAATAAAAACTTGCTGTAAAGTCAAAAGGAGAATCTATGGACTTCATTACAATCTTGCTATAAGCCACTCTTTCTACGATTTGAACAGCAATATTAAATCCTGATACTGAAGCCTTTATTGTATCCATATCAGCTTCTACTCCTGCCTTCTTATCTTCTGGCAACATCTGATAAAAATTCCTCATGTCTGTAAATCCCATATATAAGGTGCTAGGAGCTCTTGATATTATTTTATGCTTACTTTTTATTGTTGTCATATTATGCTATTTATTGTTATTATCTATTTTATTTAATCTGTCTTATGTATTTGCTTGCTGGCTGTACACGATTACTAGAACCTATCTACTATCTGCTTGCTGGCAGTATACAATGAGCAAAATACTATAATTTATTTATTCTTGTGTTAATTATTACCAAAATATTTTCAAAATAGTATACACTTACTTATGTCGCCATGTAGATGGAGATTTTCTCCACTCAATTAAAATATCTACATCTTCTCCCTTTATATAAGAAGACTCTTTGGCTACTTCTATCAAATCCTGATAATTGGTCAATGTATCTACATTAATATTCTCTTGCTCAAACTTTTGCTTAGCTACATCAAAACCGTAACTAAAAATTGCCTGCATAGATAAAATCTCTGCACCTGCGTCCTTAAGTGCTTGTACTGCTGCTAAGCTACTCATTCCAGTAGAAATAAGATCTTCTATAACAACTACCTTTGCACCTTTTGGCAAGACACCTTCTACTTGAGAACCAGTACCATGATCTTTTGCCTTAGCTCGTACATATATAAACGCTTTCTTAAGCTTATCTGCTACAAGCATGCCATGAGCTATGGCTCCTGTTGCGACACCTGCAATAATCTCTACATCTGGATAAAGTTGTGCAATCTTTGCTGCCATACTTTCTGCGACAAAATCCCGTATTGCAGGATATGATAATATTTTTCTATTGTCACAATAAATTGGAGAATGCCAACCTGAAGCCCAGACAAAGGCATTATTAGGTCGTAAAAGTACTGCCTGTATATCAAGCAATGATTTGGCTAATTTCTTACTGATTTGTTCCATCTATTAGCTTTTATTATTTTTGTAATATATTTTACAAATATACACATTTCACGATGAATAAGATATATTTTGATGAAAGAAGCATCATCATTTGTGACAAAAATGAAGCTAGTCTTGCGGATCCCAATGCTATAAGACTAGAGCTAAACAATAAGGAAGAGCTTCCTGATATTGTAGACATGTTCATAAATAAAAGTCCTATCAATAAACTCTTTATTACAAATGACAATACTAAAGAGACTTATGAGAATTTTTGCAAACTCTTTAAGCTTGTAAATGCAGGTGGAGGGCTTGTGCAAAATCTGCGTGGTGATTATCTTTTAATAAAAAGAAACGGAATATGGGATCTACCTAAAGGGCATCAAGAAGAAGGGGAAAAAATAGAGGATACTGCTCTGCGTGAGGTTGAAGAAGAGAGTGGCATAAATAATCTTCGTCTTGGTGAGTTTATATGCAGAACAGAGCATTGCTACTTAAGAGATAATATATGGCATCTTAAACATAGCTATTGGTACAAGATGTATGACAGTCGCCCTGAGGTACTTACTCCACAAAAAGAAGAAGATATAACTAAGGCCATTTGGCTTGCCAAATCTATGGTAGACGCTTATTTAACAAATAGCTACCCATCTATATTAGATGTCTTTAAACAGGTAAAATCAATATAATCAACAATTTTAGCTTATATTATGAAACAAAATTTATTTTTTCCCGTATAATATATGATATCTACATCGAATTAAATATAAGATTATAATATGAAATTATCTCAATTTAACTTTGTATTACCAAAGGAAAAAATAAGCTCTAAGCCTCCACGTTGGAGAGATGAGGCTAAAATGATGGTTCTTCACAGAGATACTGGAGAAATAGAACACCGTATTTTCAAGGATATTGTTGATTATTTTGGTAAAGGCGATGTTTTTGTACTAAATGATACAAAGGTATTCCCTGCTAGTTTAGACGGTAAAAAAGAAAAAACTGGAGCAACTATTGATGTATTCCTACTTAGAGAACTCAATAGAGAACAAAGACTTTGGGATGTAATAGTAGACCCTGCTAGAAAAATAAGGATAGGTAACAAACTTTATTTTGGTGATGATGATAGCATGGTTGCTGAAGTAATTGATAATACTACTTCAAGGGGTCGTACACTAAGATTTTTATATGACGGACCTTATGAAGAGTTCAAAGAAGCACTATTTAGCTTAGGAAAAACACCTGTACCTATTTGGGTTAAAAATCCCAAAGACGTAAATGAAGAAGACGCTGAAAATTTCCAGACAATATATGCCAAGCATGAAGGTGCTGTATCTGCACCTGCAGCAGGTCTACACTTTAGTAGAGAGTTGTTTAATATGATGATACTAAAGGATATAGATAAAGCTTTCTTAACAATGCACATGGGCATAGGACATTTCAGACAGGTAGATGTAGAGGACTTATCCAAGCATAAGATGGACTCAGAACGACTTATCATTAGTCCTGAAACTGCTAATCAAATTAATATGGCAAAAAGAGCAGGTAAAAGAGTGCTTGCAGTAGGTGTAACAGTAATGAGAGGACTTGAAACAGATGTTACAACAAATGATGAAGTCAATCCTTATGATGGTTGGAGTAATAAATTTATATTCCCTCCTTATCGCTTTGCAGTACCAAATGCTATTGTATCTAATTTTCATCGTCCAGGCTCAACTATGCTAATGTCAGTAGCTGCCTTTGGAGGTTATGAGAATGTAATGAAGGCGTACAAAGTAGCATTAGAGCAAGACTACTTATTTGGGCCAGATGGAGATGCTCTACTTATTATATAGCCAATTAATATCTTAGTTGAAATTATATTTGGCTATTTACTATAAGAGATGGTTTAACCTTGATTAATGATCTAAAAGCCTAGTTTATAAACTTATAGACTAGGCTTTATCCTATAATTATAACAAGTCTTATGAGACAATTTGATAAGGATTGCTTACATGTATAAAAATATACATTGACTAAGGAAGTTTACAGGTAATAAATTAAGCTATATATTTGATAAGACAAGTTTAGAGATATTAAATTAAGATATATTTGACAAGACAAGTTTAGAGATATTAAATTAAGATATATTTACTAAGAATAGCACACAGGCAATAAATTAAAAAGTAGATATAAACCTTTTGCAAGCAATAAACTAAGCATAAAAGTTTTCTATGAAAATGCTGCCTTTGATGAATTTACATAATGATAATACAAAGACAAAAGAATAAAAATATACCTAAAAATGAATTTCACAGATTTAGATAAAAAATTTATGAGAGAGGCACTGAAAGAGGCACAGGCAGCTTTTGAAGAAGATGAAGTACCTATTGGTGCTGTTATTACATATAAAAATCAGGTAATAGCAAGAGGGCATAATATGACAGAAAGATTAAAAGACCCGACCGCACATGCTGAGATGATAGCACTAACAGCAGCTAGTTCAGGTCTTTCAAATAAATATCTAAGTGGCTCTTGCATATATATAAGCCTCGAACCTTGTCCGATGTGTGCAGCTGCACTAAATTGGGCTAAAATATCTAAAGTAGTATATGCTTGTCCAGATACTAAACAAGGATACTCAAAATATAGTCCCAATCTTTTACATAACAAAACAGAAGTTAAATACGGCTTGTTTGAAGAAGAAGCTAAAGAATTGATACAAAGCTTTTTCCAAAACAAAAGAGACAGAAAACTAAGTTCCTGCCCCATTTGTAATAATAAAATATAATACCTCAATATGTAGAACAATAAAGTTTTTGACAAATATTATACTTTTATATTAATTATCTCACTTATTATATCTATTCAATATATCCCCATAAGCATCTATACGCCTATCTCTAAAGAAAGGCCAACCTCTTCGCACATACTCTGTCCTATCCATATCCACCTCAACAACTTTTATCTCCTCATTTTGAGTATCAAATTGTGCTAGAATCTCGCCCTGCTGTCCTAAGGCAAAAGAATAACCCCAAAAATCTATTCCTTCAGTATTAGATGAAGGATCATCCTCGTGCCCTACCCTATTTACTGTGATAACAGGAAGACCATTTGCTACGGCATGTCCCCTCTGCACTAGTTGCCATGCCTCCATCTGCATTTTCTGCTCTGCCTTGTCATCGCTCGCAACTCCTCCAATAGCGGTAGGATATATCAATATTTCTGCACCATTGAGAGCCATTAGTCTTGCAGCTTCAGGATACCATTGATCCCAGCATACAAGTACACCTAAATTAGCGACAGATGTACGAATTGGTTCAAAACCCATGTCCCCTGGTGTAAAATAGAACTTTTCATAATAACATGGGTCATCTGGTATGTGCATCTTACGATACTTTCCTGCAATACTACCATCTTTTTCTATTACAACTGCTGTATTATGATATATACCAGCTGTACGTCTTTCAAATAAAGACAAGACTATGACTATGGACAATTCTTTTGCCAAAGCCCCAAATTCTGATGTAGATCTACCAGGTATAGGTTCAGCCAAATCACATAACTTAGCATCCTCTACCTGACAGAAGTATAATGAATTATGTAATTCTTGCAAGACCACTAATTCTGCACCCTGTTCTGCACATTTGCGTATATTTTGCTTTAACTTTGCTATATTACTTTCTATATCAGCAGAACAAGACTGCTGTATCATTCCTATTTTTAACTTTCTCATATTCTTATATTTATTTAACATATCCATCGGGGAATTGCATTGTTATACAATGTAAAGAGCCATGTCCAGATAATAATGGATAGCAGTTGATAGCACGTACCTGCCTATCAGGGAAAAGACTCTTGAAAATGTCCAATATCTTACTATCTTCCTCACAATTATATTGAGGTACTAAGACTGCCCCATTTATTATAAGAAAATTGACATAAGATGCTGGCAGACGGTAAGAATCCAAAAACATAGGCTTAGGATTATCCAATGCTACCAACTTATAATTTTTTGCTTGTGCAATCTTCTGTAATTGGGCTTCCATTTGTTTTAAGGACTGATAATCTTCATCCATGCTGTCTGAGCAAGAAGCATAGACAATAGTATTCTCATTGACAAATCGTGCTAAAATATCAACATGACTATCTGTATCATCTCCTGTTATAGATGCTCCCTCTATCCATATAACTTCATTTAAGCCAAAAGCCTGCTTCAACTCTCCCTCTATCTCTTCTTTTGTCAAATATTCATTTCTATTCTTAGAACACAGACAGTCTGTTGTTGTAAGTAATGTGCCCTTACCATCTGTATCTATACTACCACCCTCCAAAACAAAAGGTCTCATATCAACCATCATAACATCAGGCTGAAATACATTTTGGAAAAATATATTCTTATTTATGTAATTATCATAACAGGAAGCGAACTTTTGCCCCCATCCGTTAAATACAAAGTCATAAATGTATTTCTCCCCCTTATCACCAAATACAGATATGGCACCATGATCCCTTGCCCATGTATCGTTAATCTCTGTCTGCACAAATCTAACTCGTGATAAATCTGATAGAGGATAAGCCTTGTCTGACATTATACCTACTATTTTTTGTCTAGCCTGCTCTATATCAAAACAGACTAACAAAACTAATTCAAACTCCACAATATTGTGAATTATATCTACATAAGTAGACTGTACATCTTCCAAGGCCTCCCAAGGAGTATTCTCGTCAGGCCAAGTAAGTTGCACTGCACTTTGTTTTTCCCATTCTGCTACTAATCTCATAACTTATATCTTTTAACAAAATCTTCTGCCATATCCAAACTATTTAATTTTCCTACATCTATAAATTCAGCACCTGTGCTATCATAAGCATATATAGGGTAATCCTTACAATTATCAATATAAAAATCAACTATTGAAAAACACTCAAGGTAGGATTTTTCACTAAAAATATCAAATATCTTATTAGAAACATTATGTATTCCTGAAAAGGCTAGTAATCTATATTTACCTATATCTATATCCTTATAAGGGCTACGTATCTGACCTGTATCTATATTATACCACGCAACTAAACGATTATTTTCATCAAAGGCAAGATATCTTGATGTTTTACGCTCTGAAACCAATAAATTTGCTAAGGCATCTTGTGGTGTTGAGTCTACAAACTGCTTTATATCAACACTTGAAAATATATCAGTATTATGTATCAAAAAATAATCATTGTCTCTATTTAAGGAAGACTTTTTATCATTTGCTAAAACAGCCGAAGAATTTATATTAACAATAGGGGCAGATTGGCTGGTTAATAAGGTCTTTGCGTATAATAATGCCCCACCTGTATCTCTCAACAAATCGCTTTCATCTGAAAAATAAACCTTTAGTCCCCAATTATTATTTTCCTTAAAATAGCTACGAATCTGCTGTGGAAAATGATGAAGATTTATAATAAGCTCATCATAAGAGGCGTTTTTTAACTTCTGTACAATATAATATATCATAGGCTTAGAGCCAATTTGAACTAAAGCTTTAGGCATATTATCTGTAATAGGCCTCAATCTTGTTCCCAATCCTGCCGCAAAAATAAATGCCTTCATCTAATATTGCTTTTTAATACCTAACTCCCTATGTTCCAAGCTTATTTTAAGATCAAATTTTGCAACTAAATGCTCTGCAAGATGTTCTGCACAATAGACTGAACGATGTTGTCCCCCTGTACAACCAAAACAGACCTGTATATGCTGAAATCCTCTTTCAATAAAGTTTGAACAATGTGCATCTAGCAAGGCATAGACACTTTTAAGAAAATCTGCAATATTTGACTCTTTTTCTAAAAAGTTTATTACTTCTTTATCCCTGCCTGTAAGTTGCTTATAAGGCTCATAACGCCCCGGATTGTGTATTGCACGACAATCAAAGACATAACCCCCACCATTATCACTACTATCTGCAGGTATGCCTTTCTTATATGAAAAGCTATAAATACTAAGTTCCAATTGTTTTTTATCTTTTAACATATTAAATACTATTACATAGTTGCTTAAGAACTTGATTAAGATATGGATAAGAAGCTACTAGTCCCTGTTCTACAATCTGCCTCACATTAGCTATTGCATAAGGTATACTATCTAAAAAATGGACTTTTCTTTCAAAATATCCCCTAAAGCCATAAGCACCTAAGACTTGCAATGTCCTAAACAATACAAAGAGATTATAAGATTGTCTAAAAGAAGATTCATCAAGATGAGGAAGGTAATCCTTAAGCTTAGACAAATAAGCTCTCAACATATCTTCTTTAAGATCATCAGGATATGCAGCCCTTGCCTGCCATATAAAAGAGGCTAGGTCATAATATATAGGTCCCTTTCTACCTCCCTGAAAATCAATAAAATATATATCATCATTATAGAGCATAATATTTCTTGCTTGAAAATCCCTATACATAAATGTATTAAAATCTTCTGCCAATAAATCTTTAGCCATTTGTTCAAAATCGTCTTGCAAGAGTATTTCATTAAAATCTGTAATGGCACTTTTAAGAAAACAATACTTAAAATAATTAAGATCAAACATTATCATTCTCTCATTAAAACTTGCCTGAGGAAAGCACTTTGAAAAATCCAAGTCTTTCGCTCCTTCAAATTGTATCTTAGGCAATGCTTCTATTGTTCTGATTAACAAGGCTCTATCATTAGGGCTATACTCGCCGCTCTCTCTTGCAGACAAAAAACGAGAATACAGAATGTTATCCCCTAAGTCTTCTTGAAGATATGACATTGAATCCTCACTAATCTTCAATACCTTTGGCACTTTAATGCCCTTTGATATAAAATGTTTACTTAGATATATAAAAGCTAGGTTCTCATCCCTATTTGTACCAACAACTGCTATCAGAGATATATTATCTGCTTTTAATCTATAATATCTTCTATTGCTAGCAGAATTATTTAACTGAATAACTTCTTTAACAGACTCTCCTGTATATTCTTGAAAAAGTTCTTTTACAATGTGAATCTCCATAATGGCTTTGCTTTTATATATCCACTTATATTATAATCTTGTATATTTATAACTAAGCTATTGTAGTTCTTTTATTTACTCCTTAAGACTGGACTCAATCCTTCTATCAGGTATAATCCACATTATAGCCACAAATATATAACAAGCAATTGATAACCATGTATTTACTAAAGCAAGTACAACTCCCAAACTATACATGGCAATAGATATTTTACCTTTTATATCTGAACCTATGGCACGACGTAAGGCAAAAGTTATGTCGTGAGACTTAATAATAACTGCTTGCAAGATAGCATAGGCTATGGCACTGAATAACAAGACTAAGCCATAACTAAGGACAGGTAGGACCTCTTTATGGTTATGCCCTATCCATGCTGTTGTAAATGGTATTAAAGACAACCAAAATAAGAGATGTAAATTGGCCCAAAGTATCTTACCATTAACCTTTTGTGTGATTTGAAATAAGTGATGATGGTTATTCCAATAAATTCCTATATACATAAAACTAAATACATAACTTAAAAATACTGGAATAACTTTTAATATTGAATGAATATCAGCATCCTCAGGTGGTCTTAATTCTAACACCATAATAGTTATGATAATAGCTAATACCCCATCACTAAAGGCCTCTAATCTGCTTGTTTTCATATAATCAATTTAATAAATGCAAAGATAAAAATAATTGAATAAAATGCTTACCTTTAAGCCTTATTACAAAAATATTATGGATATTCAATACTCTTACTGTTCGGACAGATACCAATATACTATGGCTAAGTCCTTTTGGGACAATAATAAAGACCAACAAATTGCTGTTTTTAATCTTTTTTATAGAAAAGCCCCTGAACATAATAACTGGGCTGTGGTTAGTGGCATAGATGAAGTCTTAGATATGATTGCTAATATTGGAAAAGAAGATGCTGCTTTTTTCAAGAAATTCTTAAGAGATGAATCCTACTCTGATTTTTGCGAATACCTAAGTAAATTAAAATTCACAGGCAATGTCTACGCAATGCAGGAAGGTGAAATAGTTTTTCCTAATCAGCCTATCATAATTATTGAAGCCCCACTAATTGAGGCTCAAATACTTGAAACACCTATGCTCTGTATTATGAATCACCAAATGGCAGTTGCAACCAAGGCTTCTAGAGTATGCAGGGCAACAGATAAAGACGTTTTTGAGTTTGGTGCAAGAAGGGCTCACGGACCATGGGCTGCTAAATATGGGGCAAAAGCTGCTATAATTGCAGGTTGCAAGGCTTCATCAAATATACTGAATGAGATTAACTATGGAATTAAGTCAGTTGGAACTATGGCACATAGTTATATAAGTTCCTTTGGTTGCTCTGTAAAATCCGAATATGAAGCTTTTTCTAAGTACATAAATAGTCATAAGGGAGAAAATATAAGTCTGCTAATAGATACCTACGACAGCCTCAACTGCGGTTTAATCAATGCTATTAAAGCATTCAAAGATAATAATATAGATGATGACTATAAGGCAGGATATAGTATTAGACTTGATAGCGGAGACTTAGCATATATTTCTATTAAGGCAAGAGAACTATTAGATAGGTGTGGACTTAAAAAATGTAAGATAATAGCCTCTAACTCTTTAGATGAATACCTTATAATGGACCTCGAAAGACAGGGAGCTGCAATAGACTGCTATGGTGTTGGAGATGCCATTGCGACTAGCAAGGAGGAGCCTTGTTTTGGTAATGTTTATAAACTTGTACAAATTGATAATCAAGCCTTGCTAAAAAGATCTGAAGATAAGATTAAACTAATTAATCCGGGCTTTCAGCTCACATATAGACTAATGCAAGTAAAAGATGGTAAGACAAGCTTTATTGCTGATGTAAGCTGTCTCAAGGAAGATAATCTTGCAAAGGCAATTATAGCCGGAGAGAGTATAACTATACACGACGAATATGATCAATACAAAAAGACTAAAATTAATCAAGGTGAATATAGTTATAAAATATTACAGGCAAAAGTTATAGAAAAAGGACATAGAATAAAAGAACAGACTAAACTTGAAGATAAATGCAAGTATTATAAAGAGAATCTATATAGCTTTAGCCCTTCTGAAATCAGACTAACTAATCCACATTTTTATAAGGTGGACATATCTGATGATTTAATAAAACTTAAATGCGAACTAATAGAGTCACTTAATAAGGAAATAGAAGAACTTAAATTGGATATTGATTGATATGAAAAATCTGGGCATAATAGGACTGGAACTTAGTAAAAATCCAAAGAACTGCAAAGCCTGCATGGAAGTCATGAACAAATTGGCTAATGATAGCTCTGATAGTGATGAGCTAATATATGGCTGCACCCCCTTGCTATTAATAGGCGATCTGCCTGAGAGCTTTATGAACAGGCATATTGAAGAACTTGTATTTGACTTGAATAGTTTGGAAAATGAGGCAGGACAAAGCCTTGATGAAATATTAGATCTTCTCGCTCTAAGAGTTGTATATCTATTTGGAGATAATGAAAAAGTCGATAATTTATTAAAAGAAAAGAGAATTAAGGTTTTAAGATAATGAATATCGAGATTAACTCACATATAACATCTGAAATAATATTTGACAATGAGCTTTATAGTCTTATTGATAAACTTAAACTATACGATAAGGTATATATTGTTTCTGACTCAAAGCTAGAATATGTATGCAAATTCATACAAGAGCATATTCCCATTGCTTTTACCCTATACATTAAGGCAGATGAAGATATAAAGACATTGGATACTTGTATTGATATATGTGATAAGCTTCTTCAACACAATGCCAATCGCAAGGATTTGCTACTCTGTATAGGTGGTGGTATAGTATGCGATATAGCGGCTTTTGCTGGTAGTATATACAAAAGAAAGATGAATTTTGCTCTAGTACCAACAAGTTTACTCGCACAGCTTGATGCAAGTATAGGTGGGAAAAATGGGGTAAATTTTAAATCTTTTAAGAATATATTAGGTACTATCAATCAGCCTGATTTTACTTATATCTGTCCTAGTCTACTAAAAAGCCTTGATATGAGCTTTTTGCAAGATGGTATGGCAGAACTGATAAAGGCTTTTATCATTGATAACAGTAGTAATAAATATGAGGAAGCTATAAGACTATGTAGTAATATACATAAGAGCCAAAAAATTGACAAATACATAGAAGAATTGGCTACACTTATAGAATATGCAGTTAGTGTAAAAATTAATATTGTCAATCAAGACCCCTATGAGCAAAATCTTAGGGCCGTACTCAATTTAGGACATAGTTTTGCCCATGCCATTGAATGGAAAAGTAAGGGAAAAATAAGCCATGGTAAGGCAGTAGCAAAGGGCCTATATCTAGCTGCAAAATGTTCAGAGGCTATTGGGATATGCAACAAATATTATCCTAATAATCAAGGACTTTCAAGCAAAATTAAAGAAGATTTAGAGGCCTGTGGCTTTAATCTAGAACTGGACTACCCTCTTGAAGAACTTAAGCTAGCTATGTCTAAGGATAAGAAAAATGAAGGAGATTTACTTAAATTTGTGCTGATAAAAGATATTGGAGCTGTTGTTCTAAAAAAATTAAATATTAGCGAGCTTATTGAAAGATTAAAGAATAATTTATGATTTGTACATCAATACAGAATAAAAATTTAGATAGTATACTTGAGATATTGGATAATCCTGCTATTGAAATGGCAGAGATACGACTGGATAGTTGCGAACTTAGTCTTGATGAGATAGACTACCTCTTTTCTGAGGCAGAACAAGCTCTTATAGCCACTTACAGACTAAGTGATAAGTCTATGAGCAATATCGCAGAGGCAAAATTGGTAAAGGCCATACAGGCAGGTGCATACTATGTTGATTTAGATATAGATAGCCCTGCAATGATGTCTAAAAGGATAAGACGTGAAGCCTTTGAATGTGGTACAAATCTGATACGCTCTTACCACAATTATGAGTCCTGCGACTCAAGCACTAGCCTTGAAGCCATAATTGACAAGTGTATACATCTAGGTGCTGATATTGTTAAGATTGTCTGTAAAGCCAATAGTCTTGCAGATTGTGAAAGGCTAATGTCCCTTTATGATAAAAAAAGAGAAAAAGCCCTTGTAGCCTTTTGTATGGGTGAGATTGGCAAAGAAAGCCGTATTGACTGCTTAAAAAAAGGTAGTCCCTTTAGTTATGCCAGCTTAAATGATATGGATAAGACAGCTGATGGTCAATGGGATACATTTACTATGATTGATAAAATCTATGGTAAGTTTAGAATGATAGGCTCTAAAAACCTTAATAAGGAAGAACTTGTTCTATCTATCCCCTGCTCTAAAAGTTATGCCCAAAGAGCAATAATTGCAGCAAGCCTTGCAGAGGGTAAGAGTACATTGTACAATTATAGTAGTTGTGATGATAATAAGTCTGCTTTACAAGTTGCTCTAAGTCTTGGTGCAAAAATCAAAGTAGAGAACTCTAAAGTAGAGATAGAAGGACTTGGCAAAGACTTAAGCTTTGACAAAGACCATCTTAATTGTGGAGAATCAGGACTACTTAGTAGACTAATGATACCAATTTTAGCCAAGATAAGTAAAAATAATGTAAGGATAGAGGGAGAAAAGACCTTGAAGCAAAGACAACTTGCAGGGCTTAAAAGAATTATGGATATATTTAATATAAATGTTGATAATGAGATAGTTCCACTTAATATAAGTCATGGTCTAAAATCAGGTAACTATGAACTAAGTGGAGAAAATGGTTCACAACTTATTTCTGGACTCATATATGCCCTATCTTTAGACGAAAATGCAAGTAGTCTTTATATTGAGAAACCTAAGAGCCTGCCATATATATTTATGACACTTGATATGCTTAAGCATTTTTCTATAAATATTGATAATGAGATGGAAGGTGGAGAGGAATTTATAGAAAGTCAAGATTGGAACCTTTGCGATGCTATACGACTAAATATACCTAAGGCTTCTCAATTTAAGGCTAACAAGCGTATTGAGCTTGAAGCTGACTGGAGCACGGCAGCTAATTTTCTTGTGGCAGCTGCTATATTTGGCAAGATTGCTATCAATAATCTGGATACTAAGTCTTTACAGGCTGACCTTTCTATATTGGATATTCTTATGGAGGCTGGGGCTAGTATGTCTAGCGAGGAGGAGACTAATATTATAAGAGTACAAAGAGCTGCTCTATATGCTTTTGACATTGATGCCTCACAATGTCCTGATCTTTTCCCTATTATATCCATATTGGCAACTTTCTGCAATGGAAAATCTAAAATTAAAGGTATATCAAGACTTATAAATAAAGAAAGTAACAGGGCTGAAGCTATTCTTGAGATGCTACTCAAGCTTGGAGTAAAGGCTTCTATACAAAAGGACAGTCTTATCATACAAGGACATAGCCTTTGTCAAAGATTGCTGACAAACAATCTATTAAAAGGAGGAGAGTTCAGCTCTCACGATGACCATCGCATGGCTATGGCACTTAAAATTGCTGCTCTAGGCTGTGATAGTCCTCTTATCATTGATAATATCAGTTGTATAAACAAATCCTGTCCTGATTTTATCAAACTATATGATATGCTATAATAATAGAATAACTTTATAAAGTTTTTATTTATAAAATACGTATAAGCTCTTATTTATAATTAAATTTAACTGTGTTTTTGACATAATATTTAATTATTAAGGTTTTAGATTTTAAGATTAAATAATAACTACGAACTTTTGCTAATATTGTAGGCTTTCACTTGATTATTAAGGTTTTAATTTTAATAATTAGATAATTTTTACAGGCCTTTGATTATATTATAAGGTTTTACTTAATTATTAGACTTTTGATAATATTGTAGGCTTTCACTTGATTATTAAGGTTTTAATTTTAATAATTAGATAATTATTACAGGCTTTTGATTATATTATAAGGTTTTACTTAATTATTAGACTTTTGATAATATTGTAGGCTTTTATCTAATTTTTAAGGTTTAGATATAATTATTAAGACAAGATTTGTTGCGATAAAACAATAAGATTATGAATATTTTTGGTACAAAACTTAGACTCAGTATTTTTGGCGAATCACACTCGGATTGCATTGGAATATGCCTTGATGGAGTCCCTAGTGGCATTAGTCTTAATGAAGAGGACTTTAGCCTTTCTCTTGCAAGGAGAAGAACTGGAGCTAAGGGTACTAGTCCAAGACGTGAAGATGACAAGCCACATATTATAAGTGGAGTATATAATGGCTATACCACTGGAGCACCTCTAACAATTCTATTTTATAATAAGAATGTTAATAGCAAGGCTTATGAGGACTTGAGGTATTGGCCACGCCCTGGACATGCGGATTATAGTGCCTCTGTAAAGTTTCATAATTTTAATGATCCAAGAGGTGGAGGTCATTTTTCAGGCAGGCTCAGCCTCGGACTTGTTGCAGCAGGAGTGATTGCTCATAAAATTATTCAGAATACCTTAGCAGACTTTAGTGCAAAAGCATCTATATATGAGATTGGTGGAAGTAAAGATTGGGAAGATTTGCTTAATCAGGCTATCAAAGAAGGAGATTCTCTTGGGGGAATAATTGAATGTAAGACTAGTGCTCTGCCAGCAGGATATGGAGAACCTTTTTTTGATTCCATAGAGTCCCTAATATCACACCTTGCTTTTTCTATACCAGGACTTAGAGGCATTGAGTTTGGTGATGGATTTAAGGCTGCAAAAATGAAGGGTTCAGAGCATAATGACACTTGGATATACAAAGATGGAGGCCTACAAAGCAATACAAATGGGGCAGGTGGAATAAACGGAGGTATAAGTAATGGCAATCCTCTTTATTTCAGACTTGCCTTTAAGCCTAGCTCAAGTATATCTAAGACACAAAATAGTTATGACTTACAATTAGGCAAAAATATAGATAAGAGCATAAGAGGCAGGCACGATGTCTGCTTTGCACTAAGATGCCCTGTAATCGTAGAGTCCATTACCTATATTGCATTAGCACAACTACTTTAATAAATTATATGCTTAAAGTATAAATACCCTGACAATTTATGTTGCTATAATATATGATTAATCTTTAACTTTTAGCATCGTTAAATCGCCTTTCCGTATACTGAATTTTGCTATTATATATAATTAATCATAGCTTATAAACTGTTTTACAATACAGTTATAATTATACTATAACTGTATAAAAGACCTTACTCTATTGAGAGTAAGGTCTTTGCATATAAAAAGCTCTATGCTTCAAAAAGTAAAAATTGATAACGATTAGATATTATTAAAGAATTATCTAAACTTATAAAAGATTTTCAAAATATATTTGCTCAGATCTTTTTCCAATAGTTTATTTAAATCAAGTTTAGGATTAAACCTGTAAGAGAGTTCCTTATCATTAAGTGATTTTAATTTGTCATCTATTAATCTTGTATCAAAATCTAAATTATTCCTCTCCACTTGGATTTTCACAAAATTGAGCATTAAATAATATCTGTACAAGGTAAGATTATAAGCTTCAAATTGATTATTTTCTTTTAATAATCTTAATTTTTCATCATACAAGTCTATCATAGATGTTTTTTCCAAAGTAAAAGGGCTATTTACTATACTTCCTGTTCTTTGCACATAAAAATATAAGGATTCATTGTAATATGCTATTTTATCGGCATTTAAATAAAGTTTATATGTTGTATACATATCCTCTACTATTTTCCTTAAGGGATACCTAACTCCTTGGTATAATTCTTTCTTTGCTAAATTTGCCCAAGCTGTTGTAAAAGACACTGTCCTTCTTGAATAACTAAAGATATTCTTTAAAGCCTGCTCCTTTCCTAAAACTCTTGTTCTATTTGGGAACAAATGTTTTATCTTGAATTTATTATCTCTATTCTCAAAAATATAATCAAAGCCACATACTGACATATCAGATGCCGTATCTTTAAGTGCCTTATATAGCTTTTCAAAGTAGGTTAAATCGACATAATCATCTGAGTCTATAAAGGCTACATAATCCCCTTTCATATGATCAAGGCCATAATTACGTGCACCGCTTACTCCCATATTTTTATTGTGAAAGACTCTTATCCTGCTATCTTTTTGAGCATATTCATCAGCTATTAGACCTGAGCTATCCGAACTTTCATCATCAACTAATAGAATTTCTAAATTCTTATATGTTTGATTAACTACGCTGTCTAAGCATTTTCTTAAATAATTTTCCACATTATATATTGGAATAATTACACTTATTTTTTCTTCTTCCATATCTAATTGTGTTTTGAATATGCTATTTATATAATCACTTATCCTACAAGGATATATACACTCCAACATAGAATAAATCCATCTCTAAAAAACTTTGTAATATAAAGATATATACAAAATTAATAAATTAAGGGCTATGTGCAACTCCTTATAAATAAACAAGAAATAAAAACAGTATATTTAATAATTAAATAAAGTTTTTTTGAGGGCTTGGGTGAGGACATATTTGCCACCCTATTTTTATTTTAATAAAATCATAAAAAAATGAACGCATCTATTATTAGAAAAATTTCCTGCTGGCTAGGAGAAACTTAAGAACAACTATAGCATTAAGATAGAACAATTGAATAAAGACTTTGAAACTAAGGTCAATAAAATTAAACAGGACTACGATATAGCATTGAGTAAGGTTAATAGAAATCTTTACGAATCTGAAAATGAAAAAATCAAATTTGAAAAATTACTACGTAATATTCAAAGAGAGATAAAAGAATTTGATAATATTAAAACAACAAAAAGCAATAAGGGACTTATTCAGTCCATTATAAGATTATTTACTAAATAAAGCATAGTATATTACAAGAAGAACATTAATATCACCTGGGCTGTAATTATTCTTAGGAACATTGAAACAGGATATACGGAGGCATATGCAATAGAACAATGCTTTGCCTCACTTATTCCTTGTGCATAATCTAGTGCCATAGGATTGGCCATAGAGCCACAAAGCATACCAGCAGTCTCGCCAAAATTCATTTTCATCAGCTTACTACAAAATATCCCCACTATGACTGTTGGAACTATTGTAATAGTAAAGCCAAGTACTATCCACATCATACCATCACCCTGCATAATAGATTCTATAAAGTGCTCTCCTGAACTAAGACCTAATGCGGCTAAATATACAACTATACCTAGCTGTTTGAGAATCTGTATACCGCTATTAGGGACAAAGGTTATAACCTTAAATCTATGGCCATAAGCCCCCATCAAAATGCCTAATAAGATTGGACCTCCAGCAAGACCTAATTTTATAGGTGAAGAAATGCCAGGTATAAACAATGGTATAGAACCTAAGACACAGCCTAACAGCATACCTAGGAAGAATGATATTAAATGAGGTTTATCTAATTGATTAACAGTATCTCCAAGAAGTTTAGCAACTTGAGAAACAGCTCCTGACTCACCTACAACTGTAATCCTATCCCCCAATTGCAAATGCAAGCCTGAGTAAGCAAGTATCTCTATGCCCGCCCTATCTATACGCGTAATATTTATACCATAATTACTTCTTAATCTAAGAGAACCCAATTTAACTCCATTTAACTTACTATTGGTAATAACTATTCTTTTAGATTCCATATTAACATCTAAGGCGTTCCAATCTATATCATTACGATTCCAATCATGCTGAGTATCTCTTTTACCGAAAATAGTCTCCAAACTATTCAAATCTTCTTCCCTTAATAGTACTAAAAGATGATCTGACTTATGCAATATTGTTTTAGTATAAGGCATAATAAGTTTACCATTCCTCCAAACTCTGGATATAACAAACTTTATCTTTGATTGCAAAACTATATCATATATACTTTTTCCATCCAATTCTTCATTTATCACTTCAAATTCAGCTATAAATGGTTTTTTAATAGGATCTTCTGTTTTAATCAAACGAATTGGCTTCAATTTATTTAGAAACATAATGGCGAGTATGACACCAACTGCACCTAAAGGGTATGTGACTGCACAGGCTGATGCTACTTCGGCTAAGGATAATTTATCATTCAAACCATTACCTATCATAGTACTTTGTACTGCAGCTAGGACAGGTGTATTAGTAACAGCTCCTGACATCATTCCCAAAAGACTAGGCATGGATATATCAAATATAAAATGATATGAAACTAGCATTAGTAAACTAATTACTATCATCGCTACTGCGTACAGATTGTAGCGTATTCCCCACTTTTTTAATGAAGGGAAAAAAGATGGGCCAACCTCTATACCAAGAGCGTATACAAACATGACTAGACCCGCACTCTGAGCAAAGTTCAGCAATTCTTGCTGGCATTGTAGGCCAAAATGTGAACATATAATACCTGTAAAAAACACGAAGGTAATACCTAAAGAAACTTTACCTATACGAAGTTTTCCAAAAAAAAGGCCAATACCTGAACAGAAACAGATGGCTATAAATGTCTGTACAACCGATGGTTCAAGAAAAAGTTCATGAAGCCAATGTGCAAAATTTTCCCACATATTAAATATAATTAAGAAAATAACAAGGAGCAACAAAAAACGAGCAAACTGCTAAATTAGGACTAATATTATAGGTGCAAATTTACCTACACTTTATTATCGTTAGGTATATTTATGGTCTTAAAACGCTTCATTCTTCTTTCCCATCTCTCCTTAGCAAATTGCTGCATATCAGTAGCTTCATCACTTTCATCTATAATCTCCAATCCCAATATAGACTCTATAATATCCTCTAATGTCAATACGCCTTGGAATGAGCCATACTCATCAATAACTAAGCCTATATGCTCTTTAGATGCCAATAAAGTCTCCCAAGCATCTCTTATAGACTGCTCTTCCTTAAAATAAGTTATAGGTCTTCTTATCTCTTTAAGTTTTAAATCAAATTTATCATCAGCAAGACCTTCCAAAGCATCACTTAACAGTATATAACCCGATATATATTCAGCTGTATCTGAGTAAAGAGGAATTCTAGAATAATGCAAATACTTGTCATTCTGATAGAAAGTCTTAAGGTCCATCTCCTCATCTGCTATTGTTGTAACTGTTCGAGGGGTCATAACCTCCATCACCTTTATCTTATCTAATTTTATGATATTTTGTATTACCTTGTTCTCATTCTCTTTTATAACTCCTGCCTGCTCTCCTATATTAGCCATAGCTGTAACCTCATCACGACTTATTGCAGAATTTTTACCATCTCTATCAAATATTTTTCCTATGAACTGAATCATAATAACCAATGGGTACATTATAAATATCAAAAATTTGATAGTCTTAGAGGTAAATCCTATCAATTTCTTCCAATATAGAGCTCCGATAGTTTTAGGAAGAATCTCTGCAAAGATTAGAACTAAGATTGTTGTGATGGCAGAAACTAAGCCAAACCACTCTGAACCAAAGGCTTCAGTTGCCTGTTTACCTACTCCTGCCGCACCTATTGTATTAGCTATGGTATTTAGGGCAAGTATAGCTGCTATGGGTTTGTCTATATTCTCTTTATATGACTTAAATAATTTTGCTGACTTAACTCCACTTTCTTCTAACATAGATAAGTAAGTAACAGGTGTAGACATCAATGAAGACTCCAGTATAGAACATAAGAAAGATATAACTAGGGCACCTGCCAAAAACAATATCAAGTACACTAAGGCAATACTCATATTTAATTAAATTATTATACAACTCGCAAAGTTATAAAATAAATCATATAAACATATTATAGTGAAGATATTTTAGCACAAATATTAAGTAAAATCAGAGCAATCACATCAACATGGCGACTTCTATGACTTGATATCTAATCTTCAATACCATACTTAACTAATTACTAAATAGATAAATAAGTAAACTATAAGCAAATATTCTATGTATACATATAGAAAAGAATAGGATATATTCATATTTTGATAAATAGGAATATGGTATTATATTTGTTAAGATTGACTAATATAAAATTCGAGATATGATACATGGGCATGAGGTCCTTCACATGATGATGGAACAAAGTTATACTAGTAAGGATCAACTACTTAAGGATATAAAGACTAAGTTTGGAGATGAGGAACGTTTTTATACCTGCTCTGCGAGTAATATGACGGCTGAAGAGCTTGTTGATTTTTTAGAAAAACGAGGAAAGTTTATGCCCTGTAATGAGAAAGATTTTACTGTAAATGCAGAGAGAATTTGTAATAATCACACTAAATAAAATATATTATGATAAAAGTTTATAGCATGAACTCTTGCTCTGAATGCAAGTTTGTAAAAGAACAAATCAAAGATGATGCACGCTTTGAAGTTATAGAGATTGGCGAAAGCATATTTAAATTAAAAGAATTTTTAAAGATTCGTGACAGTCATCCCCTATTTGAGGCTGTAAAACAAAGAGGTGCAGCAGGCGTTCCCTGCTTCGTTCTTGAAGATGGCACAGTCACTCTAAAAGCTGAGGATGCAGGCCTAGTATCAATGGGCTCACAAGCATCTGCTTGCAGCATAGATGGTAAAGGAAATTGTTAAACAAAACCCTGCTAATTAGCAGGGTTTTGAAGTCACTATGAAATATTTTATAGTGCCATTAAAATATATCTTCTTCTTTTTCTCTTTTAGTCAAATGTTTTATGCTATTCTGTTCCTTAATCTCTATTGGTTCCACATCAGAATCAGAACTAGCTGGTCGTGCACGTGAACTTGCCCATTCTCTTAAGCCATCTATTTTAGTTTTCATTGTTACAGCAAGAGGAACAACCTCTTTAGCTGCATCAAGCAAATATACTAATTTAACTTGTGGATTCTCATTATTCTCAACATAAGCATTAAACATAGCTTCTTTTACAACTTCCTCAATTTCAGCACCATTAAAATACATAGATTGCTTCCCTAATTCATCAAAATCCGTAATACCTTTTTGTCCATTCTTTTCTAAATGTATTGCAAAAATCTTTTCACGTTCTTTTTTTGTTGGCAAGTCGATGAAGAAAATCTCGTCAAAACGTCCTTTTCTCAATAGTTCAGGAGGCAAATTACTTATATTATTAGCAGTTGCAACAACAAAAACTGGTTTTGATTTTTCTTGCATCCAAGTTAAAATTGTTGATAACACTCGTGAGTTAGTTCCTCCATCTTTTTCTCCTCCAAAACTTAAGCCCTTTTCAATCTCATCTATCCATAACACACATGGAGCAATCGCTTCTGCTGTTTGAATTGCAAGTCTAATATTATTCTCACTACTTCCAACTTCTGCTTGAAATACTTTACCAATATCTAATTTCAATAGAGGTTGATTCCATTCACTTGCAATAGATTTAGCAGTTAAACTCTTACCAGTTCCAGGAACACCCAATAAAAGTAAACCTTTAGGTTCCTTTAATCCGAATTCTTTAGCTTTTCTATCAAATGCTTTACTACGGAGTTTTAACCATTTTTTTAAATTATCAAGCCCACCAACACTGCTATCTAAGTTCTCATTAGTATGATAAAACTCAAGTATACCACTTTTACGTATTATTTGTGACTTTTCACTTGATATTATTTTTATAGCCTCTCTTTTATCTAAGCCGACCTTTTTTTGTGCTAATCTAAAAGCAAGCTCGGCCTCTGTATCTGTAAGACCAGCTGCAGCATCTAATAATAATTTTTTTAAATCTTCATTAATATTGCTTTCATTTATTACAACATTTAATCTTTTTTCTAGATCAGACTTATCGGGTAATGGAATATTTAATACAGTAACATATTTTTCTAGTTCTATAGGTAACTTAAAAAATGGAGACAACAATAATAAATGCTTATTTATACCTTTAAAATATTGTGCTATTTTTCTAAGTTGTACTATAAACTTTTCATCACTAAATTGCTTATGAGCATCTTCTATTATGAAAATCTCTTTTACATTTTCTTTGTCTTTGTTTCCCTTAAGCAAAAAATCTAATAAACTCTCTATATTTTCAGTTTCTTCATAAGCTTGATGCCTATCTACACTATCAAGTCTATTCCTACCTTCTGCTTTCTTATGGGTCTGCAATCTATCTACTAAATCCCAAGTACTAAACTCATATCCTTTTTTGAAAGCTATAGTCCTAACTTTTTGAATAATCCTTCCATATTCTGACGATGCAAGATATATTAATGGATACTTTGCATCTAACATATTTCCTAAATCTTCAAAACTTTTCTCCATTTTAATTTAACTATTTATTTTTTGCTTTTTTAATTCACAATAAGCTTTATTTTTATACTTTGCAGGCACGACCTTCCTAATAATTTCTATTCCTTCTCTCCTTCTATTTCCAAATTTCTCTTCAATTTCGGCCATTGCAGCATCTGCAAGCTCATGCAAATCTTTTGGGATATAATTTGAGTCAGATATTATAGTACCATCGCTTAAAATCTTAAATTTTATTTCTGTTTTCTTCTCTGTTTCATCTTTATCCTTGGAATAACCTATCATAGAAAAACTATAAACTTCTTTATCATTTCGAACAAAGTCATAATTTTTTTTTAATGTAAAACCTCTACTTCTAAACTCATTCAAAACGGTTTCATAAGCATATTCCACATTTAATTCATAAAAGACATGTTTCATATTATCAATAAGTTTATTACCATCTTTTAGGTAATAGCTATTATAAGTAACTATGTTATTAGCATCGACCCTAATAGCATACTCTCCATAGACATGCTGATTTGGTATTTTTGTTATCGTTAAAACATCTCTATCAAGTTTATATTCCCAACCGAGTTGTTTGACAGCCTTCACAAGTATATCTTTTGAGAATACTTGTGGATTTTTTAAAAATTTTGATGATTCAAAACAAGACATAATTATTTTTTATTTATGTTTTTTATCCCTAAAAGTTCTTTTAATTCTTTTATGTTTTTTGAAGGTATTTCAAGTGTGTTTGCCTTTATAGACATTCCTCTATCATTTGTTAGCAGTATAGGATTGTGTTTTGCAAATTGAATAGCTACAGATAAAATCATATTATCAGGGGTTCTTCTATCAAAGTCAGGAGGAAGCTTCTCTAGTTTACTTTTTTCAAATTTTATATTTCCATCCTTCATATGCTTATGAATATTTTGTATTGCTTTCTGAGCAGGCTTCTTCAACTTTGGATCATTTTTAAACTTATCTAACTCATCTAGAACCTTTGCTGAAAAAACAATTATACTTTCATGACCTATTATGTCAATAATATTAGGTTCTTTTAATAGAATATTCGTATCTATAATAATCGACTTTTTCTTACTTGCTATTATAATATCATTTTTAATTATTCTTAATTTCTTTTCTATATCTGAAAAATAATCAAATTCATCTTCTAAACATTCTTCTTTTTCTAAAACTAGTTGCTTTTCTAAATTATCAACAAAAGTATTTGTCGGTTGTTTGTTTTTTTCTATTTGTTCGCTTATACTTCCTATTATACATTCTATTTTTTGTTTTCTATTTTCAAGTATAGAGGATATTAAATTTCTTTTTTTTGTTTCTATTTCTTCAAAATAACTATTACTTAAATCTCCTAAAACTTTAAAAGGTAACAATCTTAAATCTATATTTTTTATTTTTCCATATAGTTCTTTTGAGGTTTCTTTTTCAGCATCTATGTTACTAAAAAACTCATTTATCTTTTTATACTCTAACGGAATATATACATTTGCAAAAAACAATCGTAACTTATTTAAATCTTCATTTTCTAAATCACTATCCGTAATATAACGATGAATAAAAACTTTTTCTATTTGTTTTAATTTATCATCTATATAAATAGGTATAAACGAACGCTTCTCTTTAAATACTATACATTTTTTATTATCATTTTTTAAAACCACACTAAACTCCTTTATGACATCTTCTAAAATAATATATACATTTTTGTTTTTTGTTATATCATCTGATAACTTTTCAGATACCTCATTTTTCTGTATGTAAATAAAAAATATTTTATCTTTATTATTATCAATTAAATCTTTTATGATTTCTTCTTCTTTGTACGATATTTCTTGTAATATTAGCCAAATCTCTTTTGTTGCAGTATTAATAATTTTAGAAATTTCTTTTATAAATATTGCAGGCTCATAATATAAAGCATTTTGATAATAATCACCTAAAACTTCTAAAAAACCTTCTGAAACAGAATTTATTTTTTCTTGATATTTTTTTATATAGTCAACAATTTCATTTTTTTCGTTATAATTATTATATAAACTATAATTAGATTTTATAAAAGACTCTTTATTATAATTCACATCATATTTTGCAAAAAAATCGTTTATGCTTTTATTTGTAGGATCAAATATTTTCGTATGTATTTTTCCGGTTTCAATATCTAAAATATACACTCTATACAGAATAGTTTTGAGATATTGAATTTTAATACATTTAGCATCTTTAAATGAATCTAGAGTTTCCGTATTATAAATATCTGGAATTTGACTTTGACAAAATGATTTTAAAAAAGATTCATCATTAAAATCAATATCACAATTAATATTTTTGATTTCTTCTCCTTTCATATATTCAAAGTTTTCCTTTGCTTTAGAATGATCTTTACTTATGAAGTCAAAGTACAAATCAAATTCTTCATTTTCATCTACCTTAAATTTCTTTCCTTTTTTAAGATACTCTTTTCCGATCTCTGTCAATTTGCAATGTGAAAAATAAATATCTCCACCTTCAATCATTCCATACTCTTCTAATGAATTTAAAGCATCTTTTAATATTTCATATTCAGCGATATCCTTATATTTTCTCTCTGAAGGATTATCTGAAGGATTATCTATTACATTAAACCCTAAAATTGTGCCAAGTTCCTCAAGACTTAAATGGTCTTCTACCAGCAATATACCACAAATAGTCTTATCAAAGAGTGTAAAATCTATTGCCTTTGTACAAGTTGCAGAATACCTTACTTTAGCATAATACCATTCAAACTCTTCATATCCTATATATATTTCAGTTAATTTTTTATTATGTATAATTTTTTCATTTATATCATAATCTACCTTACTTATCATATCCTTTTTTTTTGAGTTCTTTGAAGTCAATTATAATTCCTTCTTTTTCTATTATATCTATAACATTTTTATATATTCTTTCACCTTGTTTATTTTCGTATTTAGAAAAAAAGTCTTTGTTTCCAACAACAATTAATAACCTTTTTGCTCTAGATAGAGCAACGTTTAAACGTTGTGGAGATTTTGCAAAGCCAATATCTGTATTACTTTTTGTGACTCCATTTTCAATATACTTATGGCTTCTTACTGTTGAAACAATTATAATATTCCTTTCCATTCCTTGAAATTTATCGACAGTATTCAATCTTATAGGTATTTTTAATTCATTTCTTGAATATTTTGCAACATCTTTTAACTTACCAACCTGATGTCCATAAAAACTAATAATACCAATCTCCTTTTCTTCCTTTCTTTTGTTCTCATCTTTTAAACTATCCCAATGCTTCATATATTGTTCAAAACCATCAGACTGTTTTAGCATTTTTAAAACAAGAGCAACAGCTTCAACTTCCGTATTATTTATTCGTGATGTTCCACTTTTCTCTTCAGGCTCATCTACATTTATCCAAATTGTATGAATATCAGGATTTATAAAGTCCTTTAGAGTAAATCCATGATACCTTGAAAAAGGATTACTAAGATCTGAATCATCTGCATTTTCAATAATGGGCTTTCCTGGCTCTAAACCGCCTTCATTAAGATAAAATTGTTTTATAACATTATTTATATTAGGATGCATTCTGTATTGTTCATTAAACGTCGATTTTATAGTAGGAGAGACTTTAGGATTTGTAATAAGTCTTTCAAATTGAGATGTCTCTACAAAATCTTTATCTATTTCAGCAGCAAGTTCCTTAGCTTCTTTTGTATCAAGAGTCTCAAGTATTTCTTTAAAGGATTTATCATGCAACATTGGTGGTAATTGTCTATGATCACCAATTATTATATTCTTTCGACCATAACACATTGGCAACAGTAACTCAGGAGGAGTTGCTTTACTTGCTTCATCTGTTATTACTATATCAAATTCAATATTTTTTATAGCTTTATATACATCAACTCCGGCATACCATCCTTTAAAATTAGATTGATGTTCTTTTAATAAATCTTTTACCTTTTTAGTAAATTTTTCTACTTCAATTTCTCCATGTTTAGTAGGTATAATTTTTTCCTCATTATAAATACGTTGATAATCAGCACAAAAAGAAGGACTACCAGCCGAACTACTTGTACTTCCAACAACATTACAATATTTAAAATATTTATCTTTAAATAATTCTTTCATAGCCTTCTGAGGCTGAGCCATTTCAAAAGCCCAATTTTTCATTATTTCAGCATATTTGGGATTTGCCTGAGCAGAGTTATCTGCTATCCTTCTCATCCATAATTGTACTGCATTATTATAACAATCATCATATACTATTTCTTCGTTAATTTCATTTTCCTCCTCTGTTTCTTCATTAATTTCATTTTCATATAAATCATCAACTATTGATTCTTCATCAATCCACTTCATTATTCTTTCAAAAGAATATTTTTTACCTTCCTCTTCAAATTTTGAATGTCTGCCAAAACGAATAGGTTTTACAAGAGTATGGTTCTTATTTAATAGTTTTTCGAGTGCATTATCCACGGCAAGATTTGTTTCAGAAGTTAATAGTATCTTTTGGGTTTGGTTATTCCTTATCATTTGCCAAATCATTTCCGCAATTACTGTTGTTTTTCCTGTACCAGGAGGACCTTGCAATAATGCTAAATCAGTAGAAAATAATGCAGATAAGATAGCTTTTCGTTGAGAATTATTTAGTATAAGTAGTTCATGCCTCTTAAGTTCATTCCAATCTTCTGTATTTTCCGACAAATCTCTAAAAACTGCTTCAGCTTTAGAACTATCAAATATAAATTCTTTAAGTTTTTTATTTATAGGCTTGGAATCTAAACCTTCATTTGGTGGGTTATTTATTTTATGCATAGCATCGCTCAACCAAGAAAGCTTTGCTTGATCTCCTCTCAAATTAGGAATTACTTTACTAATTTTAGGTTCACTTTCTATAAATTTCAAAAAACTATCTGTTTGTTTTTTTTCATCTTTACTTTTATATGGAAGATTAAAAACCAAGGAAGTATAGTCAGATTTACCACTTGCAAGATTTCCTATTACTATATAATCATTTTTCTTTTTTTTAGTTTCTAGTTCAATATGAAACTCAACACCTGAAAGGCTTTTTATTTTATCTTGAAATTCTTCTTTTTTTGTTTTTTTTGATTTAATATCAACTCTAACCTTGAATTTAAAATCATCATCCAATGGATCTTTTAAAAAATTAAGTTTTGTATTTAAGCTATTAAGTTTTTTTATACGTTCTCTTAATTCAGCTTCATTTGTAAAGTCGAATGATAATGTTTTTTCTTCAAAATTTGTATTTGTATTAAAGTCTAAGGAATATAGCTCTCGTTCTAATTCATTCCAATCAGTCTCTGATAATTGTTCTTCAAAAATAATATTTTCATCAATGGGATAGAATTCTAGTTGTACCTTAGATGTAATATTTTCTTTACTAAATAATTTTTCTAACTTTTTATAAAAGACATACAACTTTTTAGAAAAGATATCAAATCCTTCTACTAATTTTTCACTTGTAAATATGAATGTATTATCTTTAGGTTCTGGTAAATAGTTTTCACCTGAAGAGGTGCCAAATGTTATATTATTTTTCTTAATAAAATCTTGATCTATATCCTTATCCAATTTGATCTCAAAAGTACCTATATAATGGCTTAATTTAAACCCTTCAAGATACATTCGGTTTATGATATCATCCTTTTCTTTTTTATCATTAAGATATACTAATAATCTTCGTCTATATGTATCTTGATAAATTTTATTATGTAATTTTTCTTTTATTTCTTTTGCTAATGAATATGGGGCTATTTTCAATATGCAACCTATACTAATATCTCTTTCAAAAACAGCTTTAAAATTTTTATCTATAATTCTATCAATTCCATTTTCTATATCGCTTAATTTAAGAAGTATTGAACCATCAGGATTAATTTCTTCATCTATATTAAAAGGTTTTTCTTTCAAAACTTCATTTAAACTCTCATACTCCAAATTAGCTTCTTGTTTTAGTTTAATTCTAAATTGCTTTTTTGCGGGACTAATATTAATTGGTTTATCATATCCTGAAATTAATATAGGCTCAGAGTTCCTACGTATAATTAACTCTTGAGCTTCAATCCATTTTTCCCATATTTCTTGTTGATTTTCTATATTTGACTTAGGTGATATTTCAAGTTCACAAATTCTTTGATATAATTCTCGTTGTTTTTTTTCTGGAAAAATACTTTCATTAAAATCAATAAATTTCAATTCTACATCTTCTTGTATAAGGTATTTATCAATTTTAATACTCTCAAATTCTCTTATTACTCTTTTAGTCTTTTTATTTATAATAACCTTATAATCAAATGTTTTAGGTTGCCATTTTAGACTAAGTTCAATAATCTTATTTTCTTTTTCTATTGCAATTAATAATTTATGTTCTTCACTATTTTTTTTACTAAAATAATAAAGACATTCATTATCCTTAACCCAGCTCTTTAATGAATCAAAATTTCCATTTCCCTGTTCATTAAGGTATTTATTTGACTTATTATCATAACGAACAACAAATTCAAAAATATCCTCTGAAAAAATATCCTCTGAAAAAATATCCTCTTTATTATATGGCATAATATTCATTTATTATTTAATCAATTATAAGAGTGTATATTGCAATACCCCATGCGAAGTAAAGTTACACTTTAAGTATTTGCTTGTATATAATATGTAAAAGCATCATTTACAAAAATATAAGTATTGTATATTACTATTAACTTTTATATCTGTATATTTTTTAGTAGTTCAAAATCTATTTTGAACTTATTTATTTTAAAATCTTCATTTAAGTTATGAAATATAATACTATGTCTATCTCTACCAATATTAGCCAATTCTTCAATTGAATAAGTGTTTGCAGCTCTTCCGGTAATATTAATATCTTCTAAGCATTTATGTACGTTATCTGCTTTTTTTAAATATTTATTTGATTTATCTAAAAATCCATATTTAGCATATCCAACACTAGAAAAGTAAAAGTCTGATAATATCAAGACCTCCGGTATACTAAATATTCCTAAATACGAAAAAAGAAAAGACTTAGTTTCATCTTGTTTCAACGACAACAAAGAGCCCCTATTCATATAAGATTCGTATGCTGTATCTTTTAGAAAATTTATTGAACTTGATAAAAAATAATATGCATTAATATACATATTATATAATAAATTCGGAGATATAAGATACTTCTCAAGATTAAATCTAGATATATTAAAAAGAGAGGACCCAACTGAATCAGCAAAAATTGAATTTAAATATTTACCAGGATTATCTAAACCCATTTCAGCTGCTTGTATAAAATGTTTATAGGCTTTGCTGTAATCATTATTATTTATATAACTATTCCCCAATAAATAATGTTTATAAGGATTATTAAAGTAAATATACTTTTGTTCATATTTAATTAAATCAGCAATTGATTTAGCTTTATTAATATCATTAGTTAATTCAACTAATAGTTTCTCTAAAATATTTCTATAAGAGTCCATTTTTATAAAAATTAATAGTTAACTAGGATGTTAATAAACAATTTTATTTGTTCTAAGGATAAACCTATATCTAGTCTACTATTAAATTCCATTACAATGATACGAGCAGCTTTTTCTATTTCTGTATCATTTAGTTTTTTACGTAAATTATTAATAATAGGTATTGCTATATTTAAAAAATCTTTTCCATTAAATTCTTGTTTATACATTATAACAGTTGTGAATTTAATATTAAAAATTGACTTTATATCTTCTTCCCAAGAGTCTGATGATATTGGTAGTTCACCATCAAATGCTTCTAATATTAACTTTAATTCTTCTCCCCAAGAGTCTGATAATATAGTTGGTTTAGATTTCCTTTCCCAATCATAACCAGATATATTATTAATCATATCAACTGAATCATTAATGGATTTTTGTTTTTCATCCATACCTGTACAATTATTATTTTCTAAACCATTTATATATTCTTCATAGCTTATTTCTTGTACACCTTGATATGTCATAGGAACATATATTCCGTTTTTTATTTTTAATATATATCCATAATCTTTATAAGCTACAACTTCTCCAACCATCCCATTTTTAGGGTAGAAATTATATGTTTCCCACGTTTTTTTATTAGCATAAATGCCATTTATTTGTTCCCCAGTGGTAGAGAAACATTCCCCTTTATCAATTATTCTTACATACATAGTTAACAATATTATATTCAGTCTACATTATAATGTAGACTGA
>JARIAS010000047.1 GCA_029257745.1 Candidatus Cryptobacteroides sp.
CCTTCATCCTAAGAAAAGCTGCATTTAATAACCAGAACTCACTCTCAATATAGTTATTAAATGCAGCTTTTCTTAGGATGAAGGATTTTCAGATTGGCTATGACCTAAAATATTCATTGTTAAAGAATGTTAAATGGCTATCAACTGCTAAACTTGGTATTTCTGGTCAAAATCTTTTTACAATTTCTCGGACTGTAAAATATGGAATTGATCCAGAAAACTCTTCTCCTGAAGGTTATGGATATCCAGTAGAAAGGATGTTTGCACTTACATTGAATTTAGGGTTTTAATTTGTTATAGCTTATGTTTAAATACAAATATATATTCTTTCTTATGCTGGTATTATCCTCTTGCGTTAATACCCTTGATACTAAGCCATCTGTGATAATTACTGATAATATAGTATGGGCAGATCGTACCAGTGTAGATAATTTTATCAATGATACTTATGCCTATGTATTGAATTATACAGGAGTAGCAAATGGGGGCTCTACAATGTGGTCTGCCAGAACACCTAATGGTATTAAAGCTATTGTTGTACCAAATGCTTTAGATAGGGTGGTTACGGAAGATTTTGATGCAAATATTGATTTTGGCATTAATCTTTTTGAGCCATTAAGAAAGTGTAATATGATAATCGAAAAGGTATCTGCCTCACAAAGTTTACCACAGGTAGATAAGGAGGAGTTATTGGCACAGGGACATTTTTTAAGAGCTATTATATTCTTTTATCAGGCAAAGACTATGGGACGTTTTGTCCCTATGACACATCTTCTTGATGCACAATCTTTTGAGCAATCACGTATAGCTCTTACAAAGGATGTAGCTGAGAGTTATGACTATGTTATACAAGACTTGTTATATGCGAGTGAGCACTTGCCATTGCAAAGTCCTAGTGGGATAGCTAATAGATGGTCAGCAAAACTAATATTGAGTCGTGCTGCACTTCAGGCATATGCCTATACTAGTGATGCTAAATATTTAGATCTTGTAGAAAAGAATGCAAAAGATGTTATAGAGAATAGTGGCCGTGGCATTACAGAAGACTATGCCTCTATCTTTAATGAAAATTCTGATAATGCCAATGAAATATTATTTGCAAGGTACTATTTATCTGAGGACACTAAGCTGGGGGATGTAAGTGAAATATCTGAGACTATGCCTAGAATATTAGCTCAATTTATGCAGGCAGCAGAATCACCTGAACAATATTCAGATGGTGAACAAATTTTTGATGGTAGGGCTGTTTATTTTCCTACACAGGATATGGTTGATCAGTATCTAGTGAAAGATCTTAAGACAGGAGAGGCTTTAGCTTGGGATAAAACATCTCAATATTTAGAAAATGTAGAAAAATTGGATGTCGCATTATTATCTGAGCCAGGAGTTATGGATAGCTATACAAGGGCTGATAATGCAACTCGTGCATTCCCTACTTCTGATGATATGAATAATAGAAAGCCTGGTTATCCTGCTTTTACAACATATGTGCAGCTTAAGCCTAGTGCTACAAAAAATATAAGTCAGCTTATGTATGAGCAGAGGGATGCAAGGTTTTATGCTTCGATTATATACGATGGAGCTGTTTGGATTAAGGGCTTTAAAATTGGCTTAAATCTTAATGGCAATTTAGCAATGGGTGTTTCACCAATGGAAGGTGGAGGCTATTATAATACAACTACTAGTTATTACTGGAAGAAGAATACCTTGGAGAATATAAGCTCTGTAAATACTAATCTTCCTGTTTCTACTCATGTTGTGATAGCTAGATTGTCAGAGGCTTATCTAAATATGGCAGAGCTAATGTTGCTTAAAAATAATGTATCTGAAGCAGTAAAATACTTAAATGTGACAAGGACGATACATGGCAAATTGCCTGAATCTAAGGCTAATACTTTGGAAGAGGCTTGGAAGGATTATATTAGAGAGCGTAGAGTGGAGATGTGTAATGAGCAAGGAGATATTTATTTTTCTTATTTAAGATGGGGTAAATATGGAGGTTTTGCTAATCATGGGGCAGAAGCAGGAGATGTTGTGCAAGATTTAGATGCTCCGGCTCATAAGATTGAAATATCAAGAGATAGGAGGAGAATGTTAATATCTCAACATACCTTGCTTACAACGGCAAATAGAAAATTCACTAAGAAACGTTATCTTTTGCCTATTAGCAGAGCCTTTTTAGCAAATAGAGAAGCACAAGGTTTAGATCATGAACAAAATCCTGGTTGGTAATTAAAATCTGAATAGTATGAAAAGTATAATAAAATTATCTATAATATTAGTAATATTTATATTCACTTCCTGTTTGAAAAGAAATCTAGTTAGCTTAAAAACTTATGAAGGGGCAGATATAGAGGGTGTCGCAGAAGTCTCATATAGATATTATTCTGATGAGGAAATACCTGCTAGCAAACAGAAAAAAGTTAAAGTTATAGCTCTCAATTATAGTCTTAATTTAGATAAAGAAAAGGCTGTATGTGAGATAAATGCAAGTGAACCTAGTAATATTCCTTCAGAACTTATTGATGAAATAAGTGATAAAAGAATTGTTCTAATTCTTAATATATCTGAAGCAGCAGTTATAAGACCAATTGAGGATGCCCCACGATTGGGAGTACCAGCAGATTGGTCAAAGCCTCATAGATATGAGGTAGTGGCTGCAAATAATCAGTCAAGGATATGGACGATTAGACTTAATTATAAAAAGTAACTGAGGAAAATTAGCGAAGAAGCTGTTTATTATTAAGCTAGGTTAAATTTTACTCTGACCTAGCTTTTTACTTATTAAAAGATTATAAGCTATTATAGTATTTGCATTTATATCTTATATTGTCCTATTATATGACAATATAAGATATATTTTAGTGTTCAATATATTATATTTTTATAAATATCTATTGATAAAGTTGATAGAATACAATAAAGCTAATTAATTATGCCTTATATATAGCAAGATACGTGAAATAGATAGCATAATAAATAGTAAAAATTACAAGCTATTTTTGATAAAGCTAATTAATTATGCCTTTTATGTCTACTGTAAGAGATTGTAATTGCATAACGCTTCAGGTATTATTTATATAAGATAGTGCAGATATTTAATCTATACTAAAAAAGAGCTGTGGTAAGTACCACAGCTCTTAGATTATCAAATGAGAGTAGATTATTCTACAACTGGACCAGCTTTAACAAGAGCCTTACCAGCCTCATTAGTCTCGTATTTGTGGAAATTCTTAACGAATCTAGCAGCTAGGTCTTTAGCCTTAACTTCCCACTCTGCAGCACTTGCATAAGTGTCACGAGGATCTAGGATACCTGAATCAACACCAGCTAACTCTGTTGGTACTGTGAAGTTAAAGAAAGGAATAGTCTTAGTTGGAGCTGCATCAATACTATGGTTAAGGATAGCGTCTATGATACCACGAGTATCACGTATAGAAATACGTTTTCCAGTACCATTCCATCCAGTGTTTACTAAGTAAGCTTTAGCACCACTCTTTTCCATCTTCTTAACTAGTTCTTCAGCATATTTAGTTGGGTGAAGCTCAAGGAAAGCTTGACCGAAACAAGCAGAGAATGTTGGAGTTGGTTCAGTGATACCACGCTCTGTACCTGCAAGTTTTGCTGTAAATCCTGATAGGAAGTAGTACTTAGTTTGCTCAGAATCTAGGATAGAAACTGGAGGAAGTACTCCAAATGCGTCAGCTGAAAGGAAGATAACTTGTTTTGCATCAGGTCCGTGAGAATCTGGACGAACGATGTTCTCAATGTGGTAGATAGGATAAGAAACACGTGTGTTTTCTGTAACGCTCTTATCATTGAAATCAATCTTACCTGCAGCATCAACAGTTACATTCTCAAGTAGTGCATCACGACGTATAGCTTTGTAAATATCTGGTTCAGATTCTTTGTCTAGACGGATAACTTTTGCATAGCAACCACCTTCAAAGTTGAATACACCTGTATCATCCCAACCATGCTCGTCATCACCGATAAGTAGACGTTTAGGGTCTGTTGAAAGAGTTGTTTTACCTGTACCAGAAAGACCAAAGAAGATAGCTGTATTTTCACCATTCATATCAGTGTTAGCAGAGCAGTGCATAGAAGCTATTCCTTTAAGAGGAAGGTAGTAGTTCATCATAGAGAACATACCTTTCTTCATCTCACCACCATACCAAGTGTTAAGAATGATTTGCTCTTTTGAAGTTACGTTGAAAAGAACAGCAGTCTCAGAATTTAGTCCTAATTCTTTGAAGTTTTCAACCTTAGTCTTAGAAGCATTGTAAACTATGAAATCTGGCTCTTGATCTAGCTCTTCTTGATTTTTAGGGCGAATGAACATATTAGTTACAAAGTGAGCCTGCCAAGCAACCTCCATGATGAAACGAATCTTCATCCTTGTATCTTTGTGAGTACCACAGAAACCATCAACAACAAATAATCTTTGTCCTGAAAGTTGCTTCATTGCTAAAGCTTTACAAGCGTCCCAAGCTTCAATGCTTGCAGGATGGTTGTCATTTGGATATTCAGGAGTAGTCCACCAGATAGTATCTCTAGAGTTGTCATCCATTACGATGAACTTATCTTTAGGAGAACGTCCTGTATAGATGCCTGTCATTACGTTGATAGCACCAAGCTCAGTTTCTTGTCCTTTTTCAAAACCTTGAAGTTCTGGCTTAGTCTCTTCTGCAAAAAGTACGTCATAAGTAGGATTGTAGACGATTTCTTTAACGTCTTTAATACCATACTTGCTTAAATCTAATTTAGCCATAAATTTTTTTATTTAAAGTTTATTATTATCAATTCTAATTATAATCAGTACAAAGATAGATTTTTTTTAATCATAATTCAAAATATAGGACAATATTTTATTAATTTTGTGATAAGCTCTTTAAATTTTTAATTTGAATAAATTATATACTTATAAATCAATAGTTTAATATAATAAATTAGATTTGTTATAATTTAGAGTTTAAAACTGAAATAACATAGTTTTATATTAAAACGATATAGTTGGGTGAATAAAAAAGCTTTAGATATATTAAGAAAGTATTGGGGCTATGAACAATTCCGAAAAACACAGGAGGAAATTGTAGATTTAGCCATGCAAGGAAGGGATATATTAGGGCTTCTTCCTACAGGAGGAGGTAAATCTATATGTTTTCAAGTACCAGCCTTAGCAAGTGAGGGTATGGCATTAGTTATAAGTCCTCTAATAGCTTTAATGAAAGATCAGGTGGAAAATCTCAAGAATAGAGGGATAAAGGCACTTGCGTTGTATTCAGGTATGAGCAAGAGAGATGTAGACATAACACTAAATAATGCCTGTTATGGTGATTATAAGTTTTTATACATATCTCCTGAACGCTTGAATACTTCTATATTTAGGTCATATATTCAGAGAATGAATATTAATTATATAGTAGTAGATGAGGCACATTGTATATCTCAGTGGGGTTATGACTTTAGACCAGACTATTTGCATATAGGTGAGCTAAGAGCAATGCTTAGAGTTCCTATCATAGCCCTAACGGCAACAGCTACGCCTGATGTAGCAGAGGATATAATGGAGAGGCTGCTTTTTAAAGAAAAATTATTAGTAAAGGGAGATTTTTTAAGAAAGAATCTTTCCTATATAGTAAGAAAGTCAGAAGATAAGCAAGAACAGTTGTTGCATATAATACAATCTTTGAATACTAGTGGTATTGTATATGTGTCTAGTAGGAGAAAGTCTGAAGAGATAGCTGATTACTTATTACAAAATAATATAAGTGCATCTTATTATCATGCAGGATTAGAGTCTTCATTACGAGCAGAAAGACAGACAGCTTGGATAGAGAATAAGCTGAAAGTAATGGTGGCTACAAATGCCTTTGGAATGGGTATAGATAAGCCTGATGTTAATTTTGTGATACATTATAATATACCACAATCTTTGGAAGCCTATTTTCAAGAAGCGGGAAGGGCGGGACGTGATGGAAAGAGGGCCTATGCTGTATTATTATGGAATGCAAGAGATATAGCTAGACTTAAAAATACAGTAAATTTAAGCTTCCCTAGCTTAGAATATATAGAAGATGTATACCATAAGATACATATAGAGGCTAATATTCCGTATGGGAGTGGAATAGCTAGACAGATACAGATTGATTTAAGGAAATATGCCATTGAACATAATGAGCAGTTTTCTAAATTTCGCTCTGCAATTAATTATCTCGATAGACTTGGACATTGGACTTTTGTGCCTGATACTGATACCTTTACAAGAGTAAAAATAAAATTGCCTTTGGAGGACTTGTATAAGATTAGTTATCCGGAAGAGCAAATGGTAGACTTGATAGAGCTATTGCTAAGGAGATGTGAGGCTATTATGTCTTTCTCTGCGGTAATAGATGAAAAGGAATTTGCCCAGTCATTGTCTATAAGTGTGAGTCATTTACGTGAATTGTTGTATAAACTATCCATAATGAATGTAATAGTGTATATACCTCAAAATCATACAGATCTGATTATATTGCATCATGATAGGTTAGAGCCTAAGAATATACAATTGGAAAAAGAGAGTTATGATTTTTTAAAGGCTATATTTAAAAAGAGATTAGAGGCTATGCTACATTATGTACAGGAACAAGGGGAGTGTCGCTCAAGGATATTGTTGAGGTATTTTGGTCAGAATAATAGCAAAGATTGTCAGACATGCGATCAATGTAGACAAAAACATAAGGAAGATAATAAGTTGATAGCCTGTGCTTTAGAAGAAAAATTCTCAAATATGGATTACACATTGGAGGATGTAAAACAATGGCATATGTCTTCAGATTTTTTTGAAAATCCTAGTGTGTTTAATATTTTGAGAAGACTTATAGATGAAGGCGTTTTGAAGTCACCAAAAGATTTATAGACTGTTTATAGTATTCAATTTAAAGAGATTATATGTGTTTATATCTTCAGTATAATATGAATTATGAGTCCTGTTAGTATAATATTGATTATAGCAGTATATTTTATTATAATGTTTTCTGTTTCTTATTTTTCTTCAAGGAATAGTAATAATACTTCATTTTTTATAGGTAGCAGGAGAACAAGTTGGATTTTTGTCGCATTAGCAATGATAGGGGCAAGCATGTCAGGTGTGAGTTTTATTTCTGTACCGGGTATGGTAGCTAGCTCTCATTTTGGCTATTTACAGATGTGTATAGGTTTTTTCTGTGGATATTTATTTATTGCATATGTGTTGAGTCCATTATATTATAAATTAAATTTATTATCAATCTATCAGTATTTAGAAGCAAGATATGGTTTAAATACTTATAGAACAGGTGCTTATTTCTTTTTCATATCTAAAATCTTAGGAGCTTCTTTGAGGTTGTTTATAGTATGTCTTACTCTACAAGTTCTTGTCTTTGAACCTCTTGGCATAAGCTTTATAATAAATGCCCTAATAAATGTGTTTATAGTATTGATTTATACCTTTAGGGGAGGAGTAAAATCCTTAATATGGACAGATATACTTAAGACTTTTACAATGGTAGCAAGTATTGTCTTGTGTATGCTCTTTATTTACAAAGAATTAGATATGGATATGTCTACTATGCTACTTTCTCATAAAGATCTAGTACAAGTCTTTGTCTTTGATAATGTTGATAGTCCTCAGTTTTTCTTTAAGCAGTTTTTGGGGGGATTCTTTATTGTTATAGCAATGACTGGTTTAGATCAGGATATTATGCAAAGAACCCTTAGTTGTAAGAATTATAAGGAAGCTAGGAAAAATCTTATTATAAGCAGTTTAATGCAGATAGTAGTTATATTTCTTTTTTTATCTTTAGGTTTGATGCTTTATATATATGCTGAAAAAATGGGTATAAATAGTAGTGGCGATAGAATTTTTCCAGAATTAGCCATAAATGGAGGTCTTCCCACATTTGTAGGAGTATTTTTTATAATAGGTCTTATGTCTTGTGCTTATTCGGCAGGGGGCTCAGCATTGACCTCTTTAACTAGTTCATTCACAATAGATATTTTAGGTATTAAGGGGAAAACAGATAGTCTTGTAAGTACTCAAAGAAAGCTTGTGCATATCTTTATGGCAGTATTGATGTTTATCTCTATATTACTTTTTAGATATTTTAATAGCAGAAGTATAATAGATGCGACTTATATGTTAGCAAGTTATACTTATGCTCCAATATTGTCTTTATTCTTATTTGGTATTATATCTAAAAAGGATATAAAAGATAGCTATGTTCCTATAATATTGTTGTTATCTCCTGCCATTTGTTATATGTTGCAGACTAATTCAAAAGAGTGGTTTAATGGCTATGTGTTTAGTTATGAGTTACTTATATTGAATACTGTGTTGTGCTTTTTGGGTCTGTGTTTGTTGATTAAGAAAAAATAGATTGATATGTTGAATAAAAAAATAATTGCATTTGATGCTGATGATACACTATGGCAAAATGAACATTTGTTTAGGGATGCCGAGGCCGTATTTATAGATATGTTGTCAGAATATGAGGATAAAGACTTTATAGCTAAGCTTTTGTACGAAGTTGAACTTAAAAATATGCCTGAATATGGTTTTGGAGTTATGGCTTTTACATTATCTATGATTGAAGCGGCCATTAGGATTGCAGGAGATAGGCTTAAGGTAAAGATTATTGAAGATATTCAAAATCTAGGGAGAACTCTTTTATATAATCCTGCTACGCCTTTTGAAGGAATAGTTGATATTCTACAATATTTAAAGTCAAAGGATTATATATTGTATCTATTAACTAAAGGAGAATTGAATACTCAAGAAAACAAGATAAAGCGTTCAGGTTTAGCCATTTATTTTGATTATATCGAGGTTATGTCTGATAAGCAAGTTGCTAATTATAGGAGTATATTAGACGCAAATAATATTGATGTTGAGGATTTTATAATGATAGGTAATTCATTTAAATCTGATATTTCACCAGTCTTAGAATTAGGTGCTAGTGCGATATATATGCCATCAAAATATATATGGCAGTTGGAAGAACAGCAGGAGTATGAATCTGATAGACTGAAAAAAGTCAAAAATATAGATGAACTATATGATTATATTAAAAAAAATCTCTAACTTCATCGACCTAAGACCTGTAATTACTTGTATAAAGTTATAAAGTGTCTAGTTTTTATTATAAATTATAAATTCAGTAAATATGCAGGATAAATTAGTCATTATTCCCACATATAATGAAAAAGAAAATATTGAGAAGATTATATTAGAGATATTCTCATTAGAAGGTAATTATCACGTACTTGTAATAGATGATGGCTCACCAGATGGTACTGCAACGATAGTAAAGGAATTAATGAAGCAGTATAGCGATAGACTCTTTATTGTAGAAAGATCAGGCAAATTAGGTTTAGGTACTGCTTATATAGCAGGATTTAAATGGGCATTGAAGGAGCACTATCAATATATTTTTGAGATGGATGCCGATTTTTCTCACAATCCTCAAGATTTACCAAAACTTTATCAAGCTTGTAAAGATGGTGCGGATTTAGCAATTGGTTCTAGATATTCTGATGGCATAAGTGTAGTGAATTGGCCCATAGGTCGTATTATAATGTCTTATTATGGATCTGTATATGTTAGGACTGTCTTGTCTATGCCTGTACATGATTGTACTGCTGGTTTTAAATGTTATAGAAGCACAGTTCTTGAAAATATAGACTTTGAAAACATACAGATGAAGGGCTATGGTTTTCAGATAGAGATGAAATATACTGCCTTTAAGTTAGGTTTTAAGCTTCAAGAGGTTCCTATTATCTTTGTAAATCGTAAGGAAGGTGTATCAAAAATGAGTGGGGGTATATTCAGTGAAGCCTTATTTGGTGTATTTAAGTTGAGATTTAAGAATATCAAAGTAAGGCATGCCTAAATATTTATTGAAAAATGCACTAATAATACGCTCTGACCATATGTCAGAGGGTGAGTTAAGCATTGTAGGTAATAAGATAGAGCGGATTGTTTTTTATGATAAGACAGATGAAAGACTTGATAGCATTTTAGATAATTCTTATCAAAGGATAGATCTAAGTGGTAAATATCTTTTTGCAGGTGCTATTGATGCTCATGTCCATTTTAGAGAGCCTGGATTGACTCATAAGGCAAATATTGAGACAGAGAGTAGAGCGGCAGTTTTGGGTGGCGTTACTTCATTTATCGACATGCCAAATACCAATCCTGCTACAATCTCGATTGAAAGGATTAGAGAAAAAAAGTCTCTAGCAGAAAAGTCCTCATATATAAATTACGCCTTTAATATAGGAGCAAGTAATGAAAATATATCAGAGATAGAAGCTTTAGTAGAGGCAGATACTAAAAAAGAATTTGGGGCAGTTAAAGTCTTTATGGGTTCTTCTACGGGCAATATGTTGGTAGATGATAATTCTACCCTAGATCGTTTGTTTAGAATAAAAGATAAGGCAATATTTATTCATAGTGAGGATGAAAATATAATTAAGGAAAATACCAAAAAGGCAATTTCCTTATATGGAGATGATATACCTTTTGAACAGCATAGTAAAATACGTTCATCTTTAGCTTGTATTAAAGCAACAGCCAAGGCCTTAGAAGCTGCGATGAAGTATAATACTCGTTTACATGTTCTTCATATTAGTACTGCCGAAGAGATTGCGATGGTAAAGGCAGCAAAAATGTATAATCCTAATATTAGTATAGAGACATCTGTAAATTATTTAAGTTTTTCTGATGAAGATTATGCTGATAAGAAAGGATTTATAAAGTGTAACCCTGCAATAAAGTCTCAAAGAGATAGGCAAGCATTAATAAGGGCATTAGAGGAGGGGATAATAGATTGTATAGGATCTGACCACGCACCTCATCTTAAGTCTGAAAAGGAGAAAAAATATATTCAATGTCCTTCAGGTTTACCAAGTATTGGGCAGTCTTTTCCTGCCATGTTAAAATTATTTAAGGAAAATGACTTAAAATTGACATATTTAGCATCTATTATGTCAGAAAATATCTCTAGAATTTTGGGCATAGATAAGAGAGGACGTTTGCAAGAGGGCTCTTATGCAGACATTGTAGTATTTGATCCAGATAAGTATAAACTAGTAGAAGAGCATGCCTATTTTTGCGGCTGGTCTCCCTATACTGGTCAGGAATTTAATAGTATAGACTATGTGTTTGTTAATGGACATATTGTAGTAAAGGACAATAAATTAGCACAAGAAGAAAGGGATACTATGCCTTTAGTCTTTTTCTCATAGATAATAAACTATCTAATTATTATATTCTGACATAAGGATATATTTTAGCTACACAACAACTATTATTAGCTAATTATCGTGATCTCCTATATATGCAAGTTTAATTTGCATATATAGGTATCTCTATTTTAGAAGGGTAATACCTGTTGCAGTATATTCTGATATTACAAGTCTTATAATCATTTTCTTTAGCTTTTAGAGGCTCTAGCATAAAGCGTTGAGGATACATAGCCAAGCGTGGAAAAAAAGAACTTTGTATCTGTACCACTATTTTATGTCCTTTAGCAAAGCTGTGAAGTATGTTTTTTAGGTTTAGACTTAGCCTCATTATTTTATTAGGACTTACAGCTGACGCTTTGCCTTCATCAATTCTTTCACTAAGAATAATATTATTCCAGTTTACTAAATACTGCACGCCATTTTCGTCTTCATCTATAAGTTTTACTATGAGTTCAGCATCATTACTATCTATTGACAAATAAATATCAGCCTTAATATCTCCCCATACTTTAGTCGTATTTTTTAGAATATTGCTAGCAAAGTTTAAGCAATCAGACCTCCAATATGTAAAACTCTGATCTAAGCCTAGATCTGTTGTTTGAAGAGTGTTCTCTAAATCTCTGCTAAATGGAATAGGTCTCTGAGGATTAGAGTAGTATGTTATAGAGCTTGTTTTACTCCTATTTTTTTTGCTAATTAGTTTATTATCAGTAGATAAATAGTATAGTCTATTTTCAATACTTGACAGTGGCCATTCGCTGATAGGAAGCCAATTGAGATTAGCTTCATTATATACAAATTTATCACTGGATATGCACTGCCATTTATTCAGTTTAAGACTGTCATTTTTCTCTAAAAATTTAGAAAAGAAAGGTAGTAAGACTTTGTTTAAGAAAGAATTATATACCTTTGAATGAAATTCTTTTTGACTTTTAATATAAGAGATATTATTACTAATTGCAGGGGCAATAGCAAGATATATATCTTTTGCAGACGAATATTTTTCTAAATCCTCATAAAATTGTATGGCCATATCAAGATTAGATATATCAGCTAAATCTGCTAATACAAGACTGGCAGTAGTGTTATGAAAAGATTTACTATCATATATATTTGTGAAGTGTTTATCATATGATTGCAACCTCTTTATGAAGCATAAGCTATCTGGAACATTGTTAAAATGCTCTGATATACTCTTGCTTATATATTTTTCATAGATATTCCTGTAATAAGCATGCACTTTTAGACTATCATCTATTGTTGTACTAGACAGATTAAGACTATTATCGCAATCTATATCTGTGTGTGCCATAGTATTAAGACTTTTATTTATATATTTATCAATAAAGCCATATTGTAAGTTTGTATTTCTAAATATATTAGCACCCTTATATAAATCTAGATAAGGATTGATATAGGCTATTGCTTTAATGGCTTCATGCTTCTTTTTTAAGCAAGATAAATTGTAAAGACTTTCTATGTCTTCAGCAATAATACCTATGTTATTATTGCTATGCAAATGATTAATAAGCCAATGTGCTGTGTCAAAGATGTCATTTTCTTGATTAGAAAGGCTATTTTGTTTTGAGTCTAATAGCCTTTGTTTTTTGTGATAAATATCAGGGAAATTATCTCTAACAGATTG
>JARIAS010000049.1 GCA_029257745.1 Candidatus Cryptobacteroides sp.
CCTTCATCCTAAGAAAAGCTGCATTTAATAACCAGAAATCACTCTCAATATAGTTATTATTGCTATTTAATCCAGTATTAGACATTAACCGTGGATATGTAGCATTGGTATTATTCACTGTCCAATAATTCTTTTGATATTCATACCTTAGAGGGAAACGTCCCTTACCTTTTGCAGATTGCAATGTGGCTGATCCTGGAAGATAAATGTCATAACTACTTGAGCCTTGGAATAAACTACTAAAATAAAAGCCCTTATAAGTAAGATTAAAGCTAAAGCCATATTGTCCTCTTGGGCTATTAGCATAACCCAAACGTCGTTTATCACTTCCATCTATCTTTCCATCACCATTAGTATCCTCATACTTAATATCTCCTGCGGTGAGATTGCCACTAGACAAGGCCTGTGTATATGCAGGACTATTCATAACATCGTCAGCATCTTTATAAAAACCTTGATTCTTATACAATAACATAAGATTATAATATGATGTCTGTTGCTGACGCCTTGTATATGGATTCAAACTTGATGACTCACTTTCAGATTCATCCAATGCCCATAAGCTCTCATAACGTGTATAATTGAAATTAATATCGTAACTTAAGTCACCAATATTATCTCTCCAGCCTATATTCAGCTCTATACCCTCTCTACGAGATTCACTATTAGACTTCACTTTTGGCAATTCCACGCCAATAACATTATTTAGATAGTTCCCCCCTTTTGGACTTATCAAATATCCCTTTGTAGTATAAAAATAATAATCTAAAGATGCGTAAAGTCTATTTGCCAATGTTGAAAAATCTAATCCTAAAGACCTTTGCCTTGTAGTATACCAAGACAAATCAGGTGATGGGAGCCTATCCTCTCTAAAACCTGGTGCATAAATTCCGCCAACGACATAAGCCTTACTTAGCATGGTATATGTAGACAAGTAGTTCCATTCACCTGCCACTGCATCATTACCAGTTTCACCGTAAGAGATTCTAAGTTTCAAGAAATTTAAAATATTCCTATCAACCAAATACTGCATAAATTTTTCTTGACTTACAACCCAGCCTACAGACGTAGAGAAGAATGCTCCCCAACGTTTTGAAGGTGCAAAATTATCTGAGCCGTCATAACGCAAAGATGCTTCTAAATAGTATCTCTTATCAAGATTATATTTTAAATTACTGATAAATGCAGCTCTTCCGTGTTCAAACTCATATACATAATTTTCCTGAGTATTAGCATCACCTACACTCATTTGAGGTATCAAGAATTTAAAATTCTGCCTTTTTGCAGTAAGTAATACTGCACTATTATAACTTTGCTCAAAACCTGCATATAGAGAGATATTGTGCCTTCTCCAATTTAAAGAATAATCTGCAAACAACTGATTTGTAAAAGCATATCCATCAGATATCTCTTGCGATAATATTGGATTATATGGATTTATAGCTACAATACTATCCCAAGCATATAATGATGCAGCTTTATTCCAAGTTTTTGAATGAGTTGCGTAATGATTATAAGAAGAACTAAATGTAATGTTAAAGTTCTTAATATATGGATTATGCCATATTATATCCCCCTTAGCATTAAATACATTGGACTTATTCTTAATGAAGCCTGCATTTTTAGATGTTAAAGCCAAAGGATTTCTATCTATATTATAATAATAACCATATTTATTTCTACTAGGGAAAATTGCCTCCTGATCTTCTATCATTTTAAAGACTTCTGCATAGCTTGTTGCATTAGTTGCATAAGGTTCATTCCTCCTTGTTAGATAGGCATCAATACTAGCACGAACTTCTAGATTTAAGTTATCAAGATGACTGGTAATAGATGAACGTATATTAGTTCTATCCATATTGTTCGTTCCTGACTTATACAAAGAATTTTGCTTTAAATAGCCCATAGAGAGATAATAAGAAAGCTTTTCACTGCCTCCAGTCAATCTAACACTATGTCTCTGCATATTTGACCAATCATTTAGTGTTTCGTTCCTCCAATTAGTATTGCTATAATGCTCAGGATCTGTACCATATTTTATAGTTCTTATAACTTCTTTTGAGAAAGGGACTTGTAATCCATCATTTTTATATGCCTTATTTACGTAGCAGGCTTGAATATATAAAGGTAACTGCTTAGGCCAAATACTTGGTTGAGCTATACTATATGTAAGATTATACTCAAGTTTAGCCTTTCCTGTTCTTGCACTATAAGTAGTTACCTGTATTATACCATTAGCAGCTCTTGCTCCATATACAGCTGCTGATGAAGCATCCTTTAATATGGATACAGACTTAATATCTTCTGGTGCAAGTGTTAAGAAATCAGTCTGTTCCCTAATAACCCCGTCTATAACATAAATAGGTGGATCTCCACCTCGTATGCTAATTGTAGGGATATTATTTATACCGCCTCCTTGAGATTTAATTAATAATCCTGAGGCACGTCCTGCCAGATTATTAACTAGCATAGCACTAGGAATATTCGCTATTTTATCTGTCTTAACAGTTGTTACTGCAGATATTAAATCTCTATTTGAGCTAGTACCATATCCAACGACTACTAACTCATTTAAAAGATTTGAATCTTCTTTTAATACAATATTTAAGAATTTGGTATTCCATTGAAGCTCCCTACTGATATATCCTAAACAACTTATTTGTAATATAGAACCAGGCTTTACTCCTTCCAAAATAAAGTAGCCCTTTTCATCAGTAAGTGTCCACATTTTAGAGTCTTTAATTCTTACAGTCGCTGCTACAATTGGCGACTTAGCATCAGTAATCAGCCCCTCACATACAAGAGATTCTTTACCCTCTTGTGCTATACCAGGCAGTCCTATAAGAATACTGGCATATACTATAATTTCAATTATAAAATAGCACTTTTTAAATAACATATTATACTAATTTTATATGTTTTAATTAAATATTGAAGCTTAATTTATATTTTAATTTCACAAATATAATATAATTAAGAAAATAGAATAAATTTAATACATACTAATTAGTATATCTTACATAAAAGCATTATATATACTTCAGAGACTTATACTATTCCTTATAATAAGCCTCTATTAAAAATTAAATAAGTCATTTAAGCTTTCTATCATTGTAGGATGAGTGAAGATATGATTTGCTATATCCTTAGCTTTAAGTCCCTGACGTATAGCCAAATCCACAAAATTAATCATCTCATGAGATTCTGCACATAACAATTGGGCTCCCAATATCTTATCTGTTTGGGCATCAACTACTGCCTTAAGTAATCCCTCACTTTGATTTAAAATCCTAGCCTTTGGAATAGCACTTGCCGATATTGTATTAGTCTTTACTTTATAGCCCCTATCTCTTGCCATCTCTTCTGTCATACCTACAACAGAGAGTGTAGGGCTTACAAATACAGAATATGGGAATGTTCTATTTTTTGTAGTATAAGTACCGTCCTCTAAGATATGACTCCTAACTACTCTAAAGTCATCTAATGACATATATGTAAATTGAGGACTTCCTGCAACATCTCCCATTGCATATATATGTGGTTTAGAGCTTTGTAGATGCTCATTAACTTCTATTGTAGCCCTATCTGTCAATTTTATACCTGCATTTTCAAGATTTAAAGATTTTACATTTGCCCTTCTTCCAGTTGCTATTAATATCGCATCTGCCAATATCTCTCCTTCAGAAGTCTTAACTACGCTTTGCTTGCCTGCGTCATAAAAAGCCTCTATCTTTTGAGAAAATCTAATATTTATACCACTATTTTGCATAATATTCAGTAAGGCATCAGCTATTTGTCTGTCTTCCCTTGCTACAAATTTATCAGAAGTTTCTAAAATAGTAATCTCTGAACCAAATTTCCTAAAAATCGAAGCAAATTCAAGGCCTATATATCCTCCCCCAACAATTACTAAATGTTTGGGAAGCTCTTTTATACGCATAAGTCCCTCACTATCATAGATATTATTAGTACTATGTATACCCTCAATATTAGGTATAAAACTCTTTGCCCCTGTATTAATATAAATATAATCTGCCTGAATATTAACTGTCTCATTAGGCATTTCTACTCTAACATTATGTTCATCTATAAAACTTGCAGTGCCAGTAAGTATGGTGACATATTTATTCTCATCGAGCATTTTATAATTTGCACTATTTAATGCTTCTACCAACTTATTCTTCTCTTGCATTGCTTTATGAAAGTCACTGCCACTTTCTGCTAAATATTTTAGCTTTTTACTAGGGATACAAGCTATATTGATGCAAGTACCTCCATACATCTTAGGACTCTCTTCTACCAATATTACCTCCTTACCCATTTTAGCTAAATTCTTAGCCAGTGTCTTACCAGCCTTACCAAAACCTATAATTAAATGCTCTGTTTTCATAATGTATAATTCTTAATATAACTAATCATAATAATTCTTCTTAACGCGTATACATGAGATAATGTAAACACACAAGTTCTTATGTACAAATATTTAGCCAAATATTAGCCTTATCTCAAACTGCGAACTTCACATAGATAAATTACCGCTTTGAAGCACTTTTAATCAATATTTTATTTATAAATTTTGTGTAAAGCCTATCTATTTTTTTAACTTTGTTTTATAAAAATTAAAAATTATGAATATAAAAGAAATATTACACAGTCGTTACTCTACTAAAAGTTTCGACCCTAGCAAAAAAATCTCTGCTGAAAATATGGAGCAAGTAAAAGAACTATTGCAAATGGCTGTATCAAGTACTAATTTACAACCTTGGCACTTCATTATTTCAGAGAGTGAAGAAGGTAAAAACAGGATTGCTAAAGCTGCTGTTGGGCATTATTCATTTAATATAGAGAAAGTTACCAAAGCATCAGCTGTAATAGTTTTATGTGCAAAACAAGATATATCCAATGAATATATGCTAAAACTACTTGAGAAGGAAGAAAGAGATGGGCGTTATCAATCATCTGATATAAAAGATAAGGTGCATCAGGTTCGTATGGCCTCTGTTGAAAATCATAGAAATAATGTAAAAGACTTGGAACCTTGGCTAGAAAAACAGGTCTATATAAATATGGGTAGTCTAGTTCTAGGTCTAGCAGCTATGGGAATTGATGCCTTGCCTATGGAAGGCTTAGATATGGGAATATTAAATCAAGAATTTTCATTAGAGGAAAAGGGACTAAAAGCTGTAGCCGTAGTATCTTTAGGTTATAGATTAGAAGAAGAGGACTTTAATGTTCCAAGTAAAATGCCTAAATCAAGATTAAATAAAGAAGATATTATCACCATAATATAAATAGCATCATATAAATAATTAATTATAAAAAATAGTCTACTTGTTATATAAATAACACTTGTAGACTATTTCTATTATATAGATTAATAAATATTTACGCTATTTTAAATTTAGCATATTTTAATGAAAGCTTCTTTTCGCCATATGAGGGAAAATCTATACTAACAATTAGGCTATCTCCACTTCCTGTTACAGCCTTTACCCTACCTCTACCAAAACGATTATGTTCCAATTCCATGCCTATATGAAGTTGAGAAGGAAGCAACTGTACATAAGAACTATCATCGTCCTGTTTAGGTTTATTTGATGGTATTACTGTATAAGATGAAGTAGTGACTGTTTTTTTAGCCCATGGTTTAGTATTATCTTTTGGTGCAAATACTTCTTTTGAATATGGCGAAGCTAATAAGTCAGGATTAAGCAAGTATACATCTTTTATCTCTTTAACAAAACGGCTGACAGGATTATTGCTAAGCTGTCCATGTCTCATTCTTTGCTCAGCAAATGATATAGAAAGAGCTATTTTTGCCCTAGTTATAGCTACATAAAACAATCTACGCTCTTCCTCAACATCACTTGGACTTGAAAGCATTGAAAAACTTGGAAAAAGGTTTTCTTCCATACCAACAATATACACATAAGGAAATTCCAATCCCTTAGAGCTATGCACTGTCATTAAAGTCACCTTATTATCATCATCTTTATCATCAGTATCCACTGAAGACAGAAGAGTACTTTCCTCTAAATATTGAGCAAGTGAAAAATGTGCAATCTCTATACTCTCTATATCTATTTCATCAGCTGTTGCCCCTTGCTCTAGCAATACATCATTAATATACTCTGCCTTTCTGTCCTCAACAAATATTTTTATGCTATTGATAAGTTCCTCTATATTAGCAGCCCTAGCCTGAGATTCTATACTATTATCAAGCTTATACATTGCATACAAGCCTGAAGTATCGGCAATTTTATTAGCAATATTATAAGCATCTAAACTTGAGAGCATTGCATGAAAAGATCTTATCATCTTACTAAAATTCCTAAGCTTCTCAATAGGTGCTGCTTTTAAGCCTGAATTTACTAGTTCATCAGACTCTATGGCCTGTATCAGACTCAAAGATTTAGCATTGGCAAAGTCTATAAGAGTATTAATAGTCGTAGCACCTATACCCCTTGCAGGTAGATTTACTATACGTTTAAATGACTCATTATCATTAGGATTTACAGATAACTTAAAATATGCCATCATATCCTTGACCTCAGCCCTATCAAAAAATGAATTACCTGCATATATTCTATAAGGGATATTCCTTTTACGCAGAGCCTCTTCCATAGCTCTAGATTGAGAATTTGTTCTATAAAGAATAGCAAAATCCTTATAATCAGATTCATTCTGTAATCTTCTAGATATAATAGATGCAATTACCTGCTGTGCCTCTTCTTGCTCATTATATGCCTTTATTAATCTTATCTTTTCACCACTATCCCCCTCTGCATAACAATTCTTCTTAATCCTTGCACTATTCTTCTCTATCAACGAATTGGCAGCCTCAACAATATTTCGTGTTGAACGATAATTTCTCTCCAACATAAATATATGAGCCTTTGGATAATCCCTCTTGAAGTTTAATATATTTTCTATCTTGGCACCTCTAAAAGCATATATAGACTGAGAATCATCTCCTACAACACATATATTATTATGCTTTTCACATAATTTTCTCAAAATACTATACTGTGCATGATTAGTATCTTGATACTCATCTACCATAACATGAGTAAATTTACTTGCTATTTCTTGTGCAATATCAGGATGCTGATACATTAAGATATTCATATTTAGCAGAATATCATCATAATCCATAACTCCAGATTTTAACATATTCTTTTGGTAAAGCTCATATATTTTATATATCTCTGGCTTACGTGCATGTGCATCATTTATTTTTGCCTTTTCATTAGCTCTGTACATTTGCCATGTTACCAAACTATTCTTTGCACTTGAAATTCTTGATAGCACATCTTTAGGCTTATATGTTTTGTCATCTAGTTTTAATTCCTTTAAGCAAGCCTTTATAGCACTTTCAGAATCGCTCGTACTATATATTGAAAAATCCTTTATATAGCCTAGAACCTCAGCATAAGGTCTTATTAACCTGATAAATACTGAGTGGAATGTACCCATATATATAATACTGCGTGCCTGTCTTTCCCCTAATATGCTAGCTATTTTAGACTTCATATCAGTAGCGGCTTTTTTTGTAAAAGTTAGGGCTAAAATCTGATGTGCGTCTATACCCTTGGCTAGCAAATTTGTAATCCTATTTGTCAAGACCCTAGTCTTACCTGATCCTGCACCTGCAACTATCAATACAGGACCTTCTGTGCACTCTACTGCCTCTCTTTGACTATTATCTAATCCCTCTAAAAAATTCATATCTCACATTTTTATATACATCTTGTTCACAAGACTCGAAGACTTGCAAAGATAAATATAAGTTTTTACAAAGTCATTTAAAATAAGCATTACTTACTTTCACATAGCATTACTAGCCAAATCTAAAAACAAAAACCCGAATGTATTCGTCTTACATTCGAGCTTTAGAAATTTATATCAAAATTTGAGTATAAATTAAAATATCTTATTATTCTTTACCCAAATACTCTGCATCTGTATTATACATATGTATAGGATAATTTAATTTCTTTAAATCTTCAAGAAAATCAGAGGCCTTACCTACAATGATAATACGAGCTTTATCCGCAAGTATATACTTCTTAGCTGCAGCCTTCACATCATCTAAGCTTACAGCATCAACTGATTTTAGATAATCCGCATAAAAACTTTCAGGAAGATTATACTGCATCTTTACTATTTCTTGATTTGCAATTGTTGAAGGGCTTTCCAAGGACATTATAAAACTACCTTTAAACTGCTTCTTGGCATTCTCAAGATCTTCCTCTGATATAGAGTCCATTCCCCTCATTTCATTTATAATCTCTTTTACAGCAGCTGCAGTTACCTCATTTCTAACACTTGTACTTGCAGAAAAGACCTTAGAATATTTTCCATTACTCAAAGAAGAACCAGCACCATAAGTAAAGGCATTTTTCTCTCTTAAGTTCATATTTAAACGAGAATCCAAACTACCACCTCCCAAGATATAATTTGCAATCTTTGCTGCAAAATAGTCTTTTGAATTCATATTCAAATCATGAAAATTAACGACTTTTATAATAGACTGCACTGCATTATCCAAGTTCACTACATCTATCTCCACCTTATCTAGCTGCTTACTCGTATTAGTAAAAGAGATTTTCTCATCAGAACTGCTACGCCACTTTGCAAAAGTATTTGATAAGACTTCTTTTAACTTAGACTCAGTAAGGTCACCTATTACGACCATATAATAAGATGAGGGCTGAGAAAATCTCTTATACATTCTCTCTATATCATCTTTTGTAATAGATTGGACACTTTTCTCTGTCATAAACTCCCCTTGTGCAGTATTAGCACCATACATCAACGCAGAAGACAGCTTTTTAGAAAGTGATTGTGCATTCTTTTCATTTGAACGGATAGATTCCAGTATTTGTGTCTTACTCTTTTCTATCTCATTTATATCAAAAACAGGATTTAATAAAGCATCAGAAATCATAGTCATTATTTCCTCAAAATATCTTGAGAGCATGACAGCTGAAACATTTGAGCCTATATTTACATTTGCCCCTAAAAAGTCTAATCTCTTATCAAACTCTTCTTTAGACATATTCTTACTACCCTTACCAAGTTCCATTGACAATAATGCCAAACTGCCTGCTTTATCCCCTTCATAGATAGGTGGTATATCATTTTCTATGCTGACAATTACACGAGGTAATTTATGGTTTTCTACAAATAACACTTTCAAACCATTATCCAATACAAAACTAACTGGCTTCTTTAATTTTATGCTACTTGTTTTAGCGGGACTAGGCCTCTTATTTATATCTATATCTTGAGCTATTAAGCTACTTACAGACATATAGATAGCTAATATTGTAATTATATATTTTCTCATAACTGTGATTATCTTTTTGGTATATAATTGATGATGATACGTTGATTAGGCTTCAAATACTTTCTAGCTACATCTCGTATTTCTTCCCTTGTGATAGATCTATAAAGATCAAGTTCAGTATTTACCAAATTGGTATCCCCAAATAGCATATATGATGTAACAAGAGATGAAGCAATGGCCTCAAATGAAGAATTAGAATTGACGAAATTATTTTCTATCATATTTTGTAATTTTTGATAATCCTCTTCCGAGATTAATTCATTCTGTATTTTACTAATTTCCCCATCTATATCCTTAATAAACATATCTTTAGGAACATTAGGCATTGGTATTGTCATTATCGCAAATACACTATAATCCTCCTGCCCCATATTTACAGCTTCAATATCTAAGGCCTTTTTTTCTTTATCCACCAGTTTCTTATACAATACAGAGGATTTACCTGTACTCAAATACATTGATAGCATTGATAATACATAGGCATCTCTAGTCCTATCAGAAGGTGTCCTGTACGCAAGCAGATATGCAGGTATCTGAATATTAGGATCTTCATATGTAACTTCCTCAGCCACTGTTATATCGTCTTCCTTAGGAAAATCTCTTATAATATCCTCACCCCTTGGTATATTTGCAAAATAAACATTTATCCAATCTTTTAACTGTGCTGTGTCAAAGTCTCCAGCAACTACAAGACTTGCATTATTAGGAATATAATATTTTTTAAAGAAGTTCTTAAACTCAGATAGTTGTGCAGCATCTAAATCTTCCATCGAACCAATGACTGTCCCCTTATAAGGATGTTTCTTAAACATAGCCTTAGTTATAACATTCATTATATTGCCATAAGGCTGATTATCCATTCTAAGCCTCTTTTCTTCCTTAACTACCTCATTCTGAGTATCAACACCTATCTGATTTATTACTGGATGCCTAAGTCTTTCAGATTCTAACCATAAAGCTAACTGAAGATTATTTGATGGAAAAGTTTCATAATAGAAAGTTCTATCAGCAGTTGTATTGGCATTATTAGAACCTCCATTTGAAGAAACAATCTTCATAAACTCTCCTCTTCCAATATTCTCTGTTCCTTCAAACAATAAATGTTCAAAAAAGTGAGCAAAACCAGTTCGTCCCTCCATTTCATCTTTAGCACCTACATGATACATAACTCCTACTGATACAACTGGTGCTGAATTATCTTTATGAAGAATAACATGTAGTCCATTGTCTAAATCATATTCCTCAAAACTTATCTTTTGTGCATAAGCACTAGCAGATAATGATAGTATTAATCCAAGCGAAAAAATTATCTTTTTCATATATCTATTATATTTAACTTTTTCAAAAATAAACATTTATATACAATCTTAGCTTATCAATCCAATAAAATTTACTTAGGTGCTATTTTATATAAAAATGCTGTAATTATCATAAAAATTATATTAGGCATCCATATAGCAAATGCAGGACTAAGAGCTCCTGTATAAACAAACATTTGGCTAAACTTCATAAACAAAATATAAGAAAAACTAAGTCCTATACCCAGAGTCAAGTTCCAGCCTATTCCTCCTCTCTTTTTCTTTGAAGAAAGGGCGACCCCCATTATAGTCAATATAAAAGCTGAAAATGGTAATGCCCATCTCTGGTGCTTTTCAATCAAAGAATATTTCACATTAGCATCACCCCTCATTATTTGTTTATCTATTAATTTATTCAATTCTCCATATTGTAGATTCTGCACAGAGCTAGCCCTTCTATAAAAATCTGATATATCCAAATTAATCACAGTGTCTAATTTATTACCTGTACGCACCTGATCTCTTAAAGATCCTTCTATATAATCTCTAATAAAATACCTCTTTAAAGTCCATGCCGACTGTATAGAATCCCATACAGCAGTTTCTGCACTTAATTTTGATACAAGCTTATTATTTTCAATTTTCTCTAAGGTAAAATCATATGCAGTATTATTCCACTTACTAAAACTACCCACATATACGAACTGACCAGGAGAAATTTGATAATGTATATTCTTAAAGTTAAAAGGTCTTCTATCCTTCATATATTTTGCTTGAAAAGCATTTCTGTCAGCATTTGCGGCAGGTATAACATAGAGATTTAATCCTAAGGATATTAAAGCAATCAAGGCTGCAGATACAATATAAGGAATCATCATTCTATGAAAACTTATACCACAGGATAAAATTGCAACAATCTCAGAATGTGCTGCCATTCTAGAGGTAAAAAATATAACCGTTAAGAACACGAATAGAGGACTAAACATATTCATAAAGAACGGTATAAAGTTTAGATAATAATCGAAGACTATTGCGTGTAAAGGTGCATTATGTGAAACAAAATCATCTATCTTCTCAGATATATCAAATATAATAACAATACCTACTATCAATAACAACATAATAGAAAAGGTCAAAAGAAACCTTTTCATAATATACCAATCTAATAACTTTGGCTTCAAATACATATTACAATCTTCTCATAATTTGTTGAACTGTCATATCCTTCCAAGTCGCAAAATCGCCTGCTAAAATATGTTTTCTAGCCTGCTTTACTAAATCTAAATAAAAAGCCAAATTATGCTCACTTGCTATCATGCCTGCAAATATCTCCCCTGCTACAAATAGATGTCTTAAATAGGCCTTTGTATATGTCTTATCGACAAAAGAAGTACCCTTTTCATCTATCAGGCTAAAATCATTTGCCCATTTCTTATTACGTATATTTATTATACCATCCCAAGTAAAAAGCATAGCATTACGACCATTACGAGTAGGCATTACACAATCAAACATATCCACTCCCCTAGCTATTGCTTCTAAGATATTTGCCGGTGTACCTACACCCATTAAATACCTTGGTTTATCTTTGGGTAATAGAGGACAGGTATATTCCAACATCTCATACATCTGCTCTGTTGGCTCTCCGACAGCCAGCCCGCCAATGGCATAACCATCTCTTTCATAAGATATTGCATCCTCTACTGCCCTCTTTCTTAATTCAGGATAAACACAGCCCTGAATAATAGGAAACAATGTTTGTTTATAACCATACAAAGGCTCAGTTTCATCAAATCTTTTAACAAATCTTTTAAGCCAAGACTGAGTAAGTTCTAAAGATTTCCTTGCATACGCAAAATCAGCATCTCCTGGACAACACTCATCAAATGCCATAATAATATCTGCCCCTATAATTCTCTGAGTATCAACATTATTCTCTGGTGTAAAAGTATGATAAGAGCCATCAATATGTGAAGCAAATTTACAGCCTTCAGGAGTTAATTTTCTTATCTTGCTAAGCGAAAACACTTGAAAGCCACCACTATCTGTCAATATAGGTTTATCCCATGAAATAAATTTATGCAAACCTCCCGCAGACTTTAATACATCTAATCCTGGTCTTAAATACAAATGGTATGTATTACCTAATATAATCTCAGCCTTAATATCTTCTTTTAAGTCCCTATGATATATACCTTTCACAGAACCAACTGTACCTACTGGCATAAATATTGGTGTTTCTATCTGACCGTGATCAGTGGTAACAATTCCTGCCCTAGCATAAGATTGGCTATCTTCAGCCACTTTTACAAAATCCATATTTTTAATTTTATTTTCACAAATATAAGTAAATTAGAACCTACTAATATACTATCTAGATATATTCTTATTAGGATTCCTAAATAACAATATAAATGCTACTGCTACGACAAAGGCATAGATTGCAAATATACACCATGCAGTATGCCAATCAGGGCTATCTATAAAGACATATTTATTTACAACCATTCCCGCTGCCCATGTTCCAATAGTTGCACCTAGACCATTTGTCATAAGCATAAATAGACCTTGAGCACTAGAACGTATGCTTTTATCTGTATTATTATTTACATACAAAGAACCTGATATATTAAAGAAATCAAATGCCACACCATATATAACACAAGATAATATCAATAACCAAAGACCTGAGCCTGTATCTCCAATTGCAAAAAATCCAAAACGAAGTACCCAAGCAAACATTGCAATTACCATAACATTCTTTATACCAAATCTTTTCATAAAGAATGGAATCAATAATATACACAAAGTCTCCGAAATCTGACTGATAGAGATAAGGGCATTAGCATTTTGTGAGCCCCAAGAATCTTTAAACTCTGCAATCTCCTTAAATGAGGATATAAAGGTATTACCATAAGCATTTGTAATCTGCAAAGATGCCCCCAATAACATTGAGAAAATAAAGAATACCGCAAAATTTTTCTCCTTAAATAAACTAAAGGCTTTTAGACCAATAATATCTGCAAAGCTCTTGCTATTATTTGGTTTTATAGTAGACTTTGGTAAGGTCAATGAATATATTGCCAATAATAAACCAAAAGTAGCTGCTACATAAAATTGCCAATAACTATGCTGAACCTGCACTGCATTTGGATCTTTCACAAAATTAACCAATAGCTCTGTAAAAATAAAACCTACTGTACCAAAGACTCTAATAGGCGGAAAACTCTTTACAGTATCCATACCATAAAGTTCTAAACCATTATAAGCCACAGAATTAGACAAAGCAATAGTAGGCATATAAAAAGCCACACTAATAGTATATATAACAAAGAATAGTGTAGCATTGAAAGAAGAAGAACTAGTATAAGAAACATCAAAACTACTATGTGTCATAGCATAAAAGCCTAAGATAAACATAGCCAATGCAGATATACCATGACAAAGTGATAATGTTTTTTGTGCAGGAATCCATTTATCTGCAACAATTCCCATTAGAGCGGGCATGAATATAGATACTATACCTTGAACAGCATAATAAAGCCAAATATCCTTACCTAAACCCATTTGAGCTAAAAAACTTCCCATAGAGATTAAGTAGGCTCCCCATATTGCATACTGCAAAAAATTCATAACTATAAGCCTAAGGCTTAAGGCAAATTTATTGCCAACAAATACTTGATTATTCATAGTTCTAATATTATAAATCTATTATGTCTTGTAACTTTTATACCTTTAATATATCCAATTTTAAAAGATAATTCTTGCAATTTAATGGCTTTTAATCTAAACCCAAAGATATTAATAATGACGATATACTTGCATCTTTTCCCCTAAAATTACGATACAAAAGAGCTTCATCATCAGAAGAGCCTCTTTCCAAAATATTCTTCCTAAACGAATTTGCCACCTCCTTATTGAAGATACCCCTCTCCTTAAATAATTGAAAGGCATCTGCCTCCAACACTTCTGCCCATTTATAAGAATAATATCCTGCCGCATAGCCTCCTGCAAATATATGAGAAAAACTAGGACTGATAGCACTTCCTTCAACAAAAGGTAATGTTCTGTATTTATCCAATAATACTTTTTCAAAATTAACAATATCTTCTATTTGTGAAATATCAGAAAGATGCCAAGCCATATCTAAGATTGCAAATTGCAACTGCCTTACTTGATAATATCCTGATAAATAGTTCTTTGCTGACACTATTCTGTCAATGTATTCACTAGGTATAGGCTCTCCTGTTCTATAATCTTTTGCAAAGCTTTGCAAATATTCTGCTTGATAGGCCCAATTTTCCATTATCTGTGAAGGCAGTTCAACAAAATCCCTTGCCACATTAGTTCCTGAACAAGACAAATAAGTACCCTTGGATAATATACCATGCAAAGCATGACCAAACTCATGCAATAAAGTTGTAAACTCATTATGTGTAATAAGAGATGGACTGTTAGAAGTAGGCTTTGTAAAATTTGTTACTATACTGATAAATGGGCGATAATCCTTATTATTCTTCACAAATTGTCCCCTAAACTCTGTCATCCATGCACCTGATCTTTTTGATGCTCTAGGAAAAAAATCTGCATAAAACAAGGCTAAATGTTCCTTGTTTTCATCTAATACCTCATATACTTTAACATCATCATGATACACTGGCAAATAATCTATTGGCTTAAACTCTATTCCATACAGCCTATTCGCTAAATCAAAGACTGCACTTATACAGTTTTCTAATCTAAAATAAGGTCGTAATATCTCCTCATCAATATCATATTGCTCCTTGAGTTGTTTTTCTGCCCAATAAGAAAAATCCCAAGCCGCCAAAGAGCTTGCTTCAAAGCCTTTATCCTTTGCAAATTCTGTTAAATTCAAAACTTCTTTCCTTGCATAATCTAGGCTTGCTTCCATTAATTCTGATAAAAAGCCATTTACCCTATCTTTAGATTTTGCCATTCTGTTACACAAGGCGTAATCAGCATAACTCTCATATCCTAATAGCTTAGCTAATTGCAAGCGTTTATTTGCTATCTCTTTAATAATCTTAGTATTATCAAATTCACCTCCGACACATTTACTAGATTGTGCCATATAAAGCTTATGCCTAAGCTCTCTGTTTTCGCTATACTTCATAAAAGCAGAAAAACTAGGATATTGCAAGCTAAATGTCCAGCCCTTTTTCCCTTGTTCTTGTGCAGTTTGAGCAGCCATTTCTACCGCAGAATCAGGAAGACCTTTCAAATCTTCTTTGTCTACAATATCTAAGCTAAAAGCATTTGTAGCCGCCAATACATTATTAGAAAATTTAAGTTGCAACAAAGATAATTCCTCAGACAACTGAGAGAAAAGGGCTTTTTTATCATCATCCAAATTAGCACCTCCATCAGTAAAGCCTTTATATACCTTTTCTAATAAACGTAGTTCTTCTGTATTTAAGCCTAAATCCTCCTTTTTATCATATACTGTCTTTATTCTATTAAATAGTTTTTTATTTAAGGATATATATAAAGACAATTCAGTTAGCATAGGAGAAAGTTCCTCTGCTATTTCTTGCATTCTAGGACTTGATGTTGCCTCTAAAAGATTAAAGAAAAGTCCCTCTAACTTAGATAAACTCTCTCCGCTATATTCCATCGCAATAATAGTATTAGCAAAATCTGCTTCTTCCAAGTTATCAGCTATAACATCTATTTCCTGCTTGCACTCATCTATTGCAAACTTAAAAGCAGGCAAATAATCTTCTATTTCTATTTTATCAAATAGTGGTGCTTCAAATGGTAAATCTGAAGTGGCTAAAAGTATATTGTTCATATAAGCTCATATTATTCCACAAAGTTAAACATTACTTTGCAGTTTTAAGCGTTTTCCCTTTATCTATTATATTAATTTTTTTAATAGAGTATATCCTATTATCAGACATACAATATTTCATATCAAAGCAATAATACTCATAGTGCCCTCTAATTTTATGATATGATGTAATAAAAGATAATTTATAACCCATTAATACTAATTCTCCTATGTCCATTTCAAGCACATTATTCTTCAATAAGTTATCTAATATTTGATAATTCTTATCTAAGGCATTCAATACCCTAAGTTTAATACTACGACTACTAGAATTCTGTTTATTATGGAAATGGTTTTTGCACTCTTGTGAGCAAAATTTTCTATCTGATCTACCATAAGTTAAACCTTCTCCGCATTCTAAACATGTCATCATTTTATCTTCTTCCTTATACATAATAACAGATTTTTCTACTAAAATGGTGCAATTCAATAGATAAAACAAGTATATATAATAAGTAGCAAATATTATTTTACATCTTTATATATGAATTTATAAACTTTATGCAAAATAGACTATCATTATATATTAAAAGAGGAAAGAATTTAAAATTCTTTCCTCTTAAGTGCATATGTTTTATGTTAGTTAGATGTAGATGGACTAGATAATTCCCCCCAAGCGTGATGACTTTCTATCCACTCTTCATTTCTTACTTCAAAGTAATATAACTCTGCCATATTCCACCAAGCATATGATTTATCCTTAGAATCCATATATTTTGTCTTACGTGAACTTCTATTAGAAAATGATAGCCAATTTACAGTTGGAACAAAACGTAAATATCGATAAGATTTTTGAGCCTTTATATGTACTTTTGCATTACCATCAAAATGTTTAGGAGGACGAATTTGCGTAAAATTAATTAATCCTAAATCTACCCAAGCATTATCCTCGTCAACTCCAGATTCAGAACCATATATCCTTGCTTCCATTACATCTCCTGAACCATCTCCATCCTTACGAGCCATAAAATTAAAATAAAACTCAGTAGACGACTCTTTTCCTTCACCTAAATCTATTTGCACATAATGCGGCTTTTTACCTGGTGAAAAATCTCTGAATAAAGTATGATAAAAACTATTATTATTGCCATCTACCAAGGCTGCAATCCTCCCCCC
>JARIAS010000051.1 GCA_029257745.1 Candidatus Cryptobacteroides sp.
ATAGATTAGAAGAGATGAAATCTAGTAACAATAGTCTTATATATAGTGGCAAAAAAGATAAACTTCATTATAGTGCAGGTATAGGAATGCAGTTAGGTATAAACTATAATTTCATACTATCTGCAGAGTATGCAAAAGCATTCGACAAACAAGATGGTAATCAAGGATTTAGCCTTACTGTTAATTACATATTTTAACAAAAATTATCATTATATCATAACTACTATAACAACGAAAGTGCACTTAATCAGTCTATAAACAGATCTGATAGAGAATTAATAGGCATTGCTAATCCAAGATTATTTAAAACTTTAGTAATATCTTCCCTACAATAGCGACATCCTCTTAAACTAGACTCTAGTAATTGTACATTAGCAGAGTCCAATGACTCTGTTTTAATTTTCACATTATCTATGCGATAGGCATTAATATCCATATCTATAACAAATTTAGAATTTGCAAATTTCTTAGTTCTAGTAATATGACAAAGAGGAGAATTTGCGTAATTCCACTCCCATGTATCGTATTTCTCAGCCTTTAACTGCTCTATGTTGTAATTATCCTCACCTGTAAGCTTATACTCCCTTATATCCGGATACAATTCTTTTATATTTGATAGAATAATATCTGAAAACTGCTCTACACATAAATTTTGTCCTAGATAGTTACTAATATTATCAACCTCACTTCTCACAGATTGCTTAGCCCTAGAACTTACAAGATCATCATTCCTCTTTAATGCCAAGGATAAAGCTTCTAAATCTGCATTAAATAATAGACAGGCATGTTGCATCATTCTGTCCCTAATATAGGCTTGTGCATTACCACATACCTTTTTACCAGCTATTAGTATATCATTACGTTCAGACAACTCTGCCTTCACGCCCAAACTTTGTAAAGTGTTCAGTAATGGCTGAGATAAAAGTCTTAAATCAAATGCTTCTGCTCCGTCTCTATTTACTATAACAGTATAATTAAGATTATTCAAATCATGATATACTGTCCCTCCCCCGGATATACGCCTAACGACAGGTAAAGAATGTTCTCTAACATATTTATAGTTAAGTTCTTCAATAATATTCTGATGCTTCCCTACTATTATACTAGCAAGATTTCTCCACAATATAAAAATCTTATCCTCGGACCTAAACTTTCTAAAAAAATACTCTTCTAAAGCCACATTATACTCTGGCTGATATGAATCACTTAATATATATATCATGTGTATTAATGAGATAATAATACTAGAGGCCGTAGCAAAATCTCTTTTGATACAGCCCCTTGTAATAACTTTATTTTATAACTTATTTTTTCTTCTTAGGTGCGTGTATAGCCTCTCCTAATACATCTGCACATGCCTCAAATAAGGCCTCTGAATAAGTAGGGTGTCCATAGATAGTCTTAACAACCTCATCAACAGTAATTTCCATTTCCATCAACAATGATGCTTGATTGATAATCTCTGCCGCTGCAGGTCCGAAGATATGAATACCCAATATCTCACCGTATTTATTATCTGCAATCACCTTTACAAAGCCTGTTGCCTCACCTGAAGCTAAGGCACGGCCATTTGCAGCAAAATTGAAACGTCCTACCCTTATATCAGACTTCTCACGAGCTTGTTCCTCTGTAAGACCAACCATTGCAACTTCAGGTGAAGTATATACAACAGATGGAGCAGAATGTATCTTAATCTCCCTGTGATTACCTTGTACAGCATTCTCTGCAGCAACTTCTCCCATACGGAATGCAACGTGTGCCAACATCTTGATACCATTAATATCACCAGGAGCGTAGATATTCTTTATGCTTGTCTCCATATACTTATCCACCTTAATCTTGCCACGCTCTAACTCGAATTCAACTTCACCTATACCCTCTAAATCAGGCACACGTCCTATTGAGATAAGAGCCTTATCAGCAACGATAGCTTCAGCACCTTCTACAAGAACCTTAACCTTACCATTTTCATCTTGAATTTCATTTATCTTAGTAGATGTCAATATCTTAACACCTTTTTTCTTCAAGACCTTAGTAAGTGCTTGAGATACCTCTACATCAAGTCCTGGGATAATTCTATCCATCATTTCAACCACAGTAACCTTAGTTCCTAAAGCAGTATATGCCTGGGCCATTTCTATACCAATAACACCACCACCTATTACTACTAAAGTCTCTGGCAATACCTCCAAAGATAATATATCGTCACTAGTCAAGACATTTGGATTCTCTATACCCGGTATATTAATACGAGAGACTTTTGAACCTCCGGCTAGGATAATCTTATCAGCTTTAAGCACCTTAGCACCATCTACTACTACATCCTTATCCTTATTTATCTTAGCACTGCCCTTGAATATCTCAACACCATTGCTACGAAGTAGAGCCTCAACACCATTTGTTAATTTCTTAACAACAGAATCCTTATGCTTAACAACTTTAGGCATATCAACAGAGAATGATGTAGAGCTAAAGTTAATACCACGCTCTGCAGCCATCTCCACACCTTCAATAATTTCTCCACTTCTTAAATATGTCTTAGTAGGGATACAACCTCTATTTAGACAAGTACCACCCAATGTTGATTTTTCAACAATAGCAACCTTTGCACCCAACTGTGCAGCCCTAATTGCAGCAACGTAACCAGCAGGACCTCCACCAATTACTATTACATTAAAGCTATCAGCATCCATTGGACTTGTAAGCTTTGTTTGAGTTTCCTCTTTTTTCTCTTCCTGCTTAGTTTCAGGAGCAGCTGTCGAAGCTTCCTCAACAGATTCACCCTCTTGGCCTATGTAGGCAATAACCTCTGTAACAGGGACAGTCTCACCATCTTGACGCAAGATTTTTAGTAGTACACCTGAAGTCTCTGCTTCGATTTCCATACTAGTCTTGTCTGTCATAATTTCAAGAATAACCTCGCCTTCTGAGATAGGGTCACCAACTTTCTTTAACCATTTAACGATTTGACCCTCTGTCATATCTATACCTGCCTTAGGCATTATAATTTCTTGAGCCATAATATTTTCTTTAATTTATTTTATCAATTATATTATACAAAAAGCTAAATTAACAATGATAAAGGATTCTCTATAAGAGCCTTTAAATCACTCATAAACTTAGCAGCGGCCAAGCCATCTATAATTCTATGGTCGCAAGTAATACTCATCTTCATCATTGGACGAATCTTTATCTCATCGCCAATCACAACTGCTTGTTTTTTAGCAGAAGATACGCTTAATATAGCAGCATTAGGTTGATTGATAATAGCAGTAAACTGATCTACACCATACATACCTAGATTACTGATAGTAAATGTACTTCCTGTCTGCTCATCTGGTAAAAGTTTCTTAGACATTGTACGAGATGTAATATCTTTCATAGCAACAACAAGCTCAGATAAAGACATCTTATCAGCATTTTTAACAACAGGAACTAAAAGTCCTTCGTCCATACCGACTGCAATAGCTAGATTGACATAGTTGTGATAGATAATCTCTGTACCCTCCTTGTTCAAGCTGGCATTTATAGCCTTATGCTTCATCAATGTTCTAATAACTGCAAGTGATATAAAGTCTGTAACAGTTGCCTTCTTACCTGTTTTCTCCAATATGGCATCCATTACATTCTTACGTAATGCCAAAATCTCTGTCATGTCGAACTCAACAGTAACAATGAATGATGGTATTGAGAAATAACTCTCACTCATACGTTTAGCAATAATCTTACGCATCATTGTCAAAGGCACTACCTCTGTATCTCCTGACGCTGCTACACTAGCAGGTGCTGCACTTGCTTTAGCTGTATTCTCAACAGTCTTATTGTCCTTGACAGCTACTCCTGTCAATGCAGCTTTAAGAGCAGGATCTGTAATAAGCTTAACTACATCATCTTTCATAATCTTATTGTTATGACCACTACCCTTTAAAGAACTTATATCCAAATTATGATACTCAGCGATACTTTTAGCCAAAGGAGAAATATGAACTTTTGCTTCAAAATTCCAATTAGCAACATCATCCTTATGTATCCTTCCCTTATAACCGCTTCCCATAACATTATTTAAATCAACTCCCATTCGCTCTGCTAATGCACGTGCAGCAGGAGTTGCTCTGACTAATTCTCTGTCTTCCATAATATATAGTTTAACGTTTATTAGCTAATTTTACAATATATTGTTTGATTTTATCAACACTTGGAACCATGGCACGCTCTAAGACAGCACTATATGGCATAGGTACATCTTCTCCTGCAAGTCTTAATATACGTCCATCCAAGAAATCAAAGGCATCACTTTCAGCAATCATTGCAGCAACTTCACCTATAAAACCACCTGTTTTATAAGCATCATTTACTAACAATACCCTACCTGTCTTCTTAACAGAATTAAGAACAGCTTCCTTATCTAATGGAGCTAAAGTAATAAGATCTACGACCTCTACACTTATGCCCTCGCTTTCACGAACTTCATCAGCTGCTTTTAATACTCTTTCGAGCATTCTACCATAAGTAACAACTGTAACATCCTTACCCTCTCTCTTTATATCAGCCTTTCCAATAGGAACTGTAAAATCAGGGTCTAGAGGAACCTCGCCCTTCATATTAAATTGAGCCTTATACTCTAAGAAAATTACAGGATTATTATCTCTAATAGCAGATTTAAGTATTCCCTTAACATCTGCAGGTGTACCTGGAGCTACAACCTTTAAACCTGGGATATGTGTAAACCATGCTTCCAAAGACTGTGAATGCTGTGCAGCAGAACCTACCCCAGAACCAGCAGCACAACGGAACACAACAGGCACCTGTCCTTTACCACCAAACATATACCTAGTTTTTGCTGCCTGATTGACAATATTATCCATCATATAGACGATAAAATCCATAAATGTCACATCTACAATCGGACGCATACCTGTCATTGCTGCTCCGATAGCACAACCAGAAATAGCATTCTCTGATATAGGAGTATCTCTGACACGCTCTTTTCCAAATTCTTCTAGCATACCTACTGATGTACCAAAATCACCTCCGAAAATACCTACATCTTCACCCATCAAGAATACATTTTCATCACGACGCATTTCCTCTGACATTGCCATACGGATTGCATCTCTTACTGACATTTCTTTTGTTTCTTTTTCCATTTTATATATCTAATATTATGTAAATCATCCTATTATATAAGATTACAAATAATAAAATGATTACTAGATTTCTAATTTAAACTCTTAGCTATTCTGCATAAATATCCTCAAAAGCGGACTCCAAACTTGGCTCTGGACTAGCCATCGCAAATTTAACAGACTCCTCAACAGTTGCTTTTGAATCAGCATCTATCTTATCTAATTCCTCTGCTGTTGCAATACTATTCTCAACTAAATAGTTCTTAAATCTAAGAATAGGATCTTTCTTCTTCCAGTTATCTACTTCCTCCTTTGTACGATATTTTCCAGGATCTGAAGAAGAATGACCAAACCAACGATATGTAATTGACTCAATAAGAGCAGGACCATTTCCCTCATGTACATATTTTACTACCTCTGCAAACTTATTATACACTGCAAGCAAATCATTTCCATCTTCAATAAAATGTCCAGGTATACCATAGGCACTAGCTCTCTGATAATTATAGTCGATATTTATAACATCCTTAATTGGAGTACTAATACCATAATGATTGTTGATTGAATAGAATATAACTGGCAATTTCCATATTGAAGCGAGATTAAGAGTTTCATGGAAAGAACCTTCATTCACAGCCCCATCTCCAAAGCAACAAAGTACTATTTTACCTGTATTTTTCATTTTCTGGGTTAAAGCAGCACCGATAGCCATACCCATACCTCCACCAACAATACCATTAGCACCAAGATTCCCTTTATCCATATCTGCAATGTGCATAGAGCCACCCTTACCTTTACAAGTTCCAGTAGCCTTACCCATAATCTCTGCCATCATCTCATTTAAGTTGATTTCCATTGCTATGGTCTGACCATGTCCCCTATGATTTGAGGTAATATAATCTCCTTCCATCAAAGCAGCAATTGCTCCAACATTTGCAGCCTCTTCTCCCACAGAAAAGTGAGTCATTCCAGGAACCTGTCCTTTACGCACCATTTGATTAACCTTATTATCAAAATTTCTAATATCACACATCAATTTGTGCATATGGAGAAGTTTCTCCTTTGACAATTCGGCTACATTTGTAACTTTATCTTTCTTTGACATATCAAATATATTATTAATTATGAATCCATATTAATCTAAACTATAAACATAGAACTATACTAGCACTTTTTAAACTTTTAATAAGCCTATTATGCTAGATTTTAATAATTAAAGTTAAAGATACTTCAATTTTATTAAAATATCTATTTTTAACTAAATTAATTAACAATTATTTGTAATAACTTTTCATAAAAGCACACACAACAGCAAGGATATACAACTATATATCAACACCTTACAACAATAAACAAAGAATAATACAGCTATAAAATAAAAAGAAAGAATGCTGAGGCATTCTTTCTTTTTAAAACATTAAAATTCGATTTCTTCTTCATCTGGCTCCCAATCAATAATACCAATACCAATATCTATATGCTTACCTAAAATAGGATCTCCAGGAGTATCGGATCTTAAAACATCATTATCGTTAGGCAGTTCCTGGGAGGCAAGTCCTTCCACTGGCTCATAATATCCTGCACCACCATCTTTTTCACCTTTAAACAATGTCAAAGTATATGTATAACGCTTATTTGGCAACCATGTATTATTATCCGGTGCAGTAAGAGGCATTGCTGCATACACATATTTAGCAGATCCATCTGAAGGAACAAGGAGCTCACTTCCCTCGCTTATTCTCAATAACAATGCTATATATGAAGATCTAGTTGCACTACCAGTTTTATTCGTTGCCCTATTCCAAGGAGTCAAAGTATGAGGATATAATAAGGCATAATGATTATCTTCCATAATTCTTACAGAAGCAGAGTTGGGTCCTAATTTAATAGGAGTCTGCCTTTTATATGTATAAAATTCGTCTCCGCTTGTGCTATAAGTTCCTCCTATTTTGCTAGAAGATGTAACCTCTTGATTAGCAGACCAATGTATAGTTTTACCCCCTTTAACTGAAATTTTATATCCCAAAACTTGTACACTATACTTAGTGCTTGCATTTTTCACCTTAACATCTATGATTGATACTAAACGCTTGAAATATAATGGAATCTTATGCCTGATCAATTCTCCACTACTACTCACACCATCATATCCAACAGAAGCTAAAATTGAACCTCTATTATAAGCATATAATAAATCTTCCTGGTCTGCTATATTGGAAGGTTGTGTAAAATCCACAGCAAGTTCATAGAAGTCAAAACTTGAACTTTTCCCTTGCACATAAGCATGAGCAGTATAGCTATCAGTTTGCCTAGTAAACCAAGAAAAACCTCCCCCCTGATCAGATGTAACACTCCAACCACCACTTATACTAGCATCTTTTTGCAATCTTATAGAAGCTACAAAAGTTCCTCTATGAACCCTCAAATTAAAGCTCTGTAAGTCATCTACTGTAAGGATATTTGATCTAGATGCAGGAGTAGCATTTAAGACAGGTGATATTTTTGCTGTCCTTGTCTTCCCCTCT
>JARIAS010000072.1 GCA_029257745.1 Candidatus Cryptobacteroides sp.
ATCCATGGGAGCATAGTTTACAAGGTTTGGAATTAAAGAAAGATAGTATAGCACTGACTAATAACGATAAAGATAATTTAAGCTTGTTGTTGGATACTTTTAGACAATTGTCTAAAAACTTATCTCAAATAAGAGACTATATAGATATTAGTGAGTATCCTGATTCTGAACAGTTTAAAGACTTGATTGTCTTGTTATTGCAGTTAAAACGTGTTGAAAAGAATGATTTTCTTTTACTTGAATCAAGCCGTCAGCTAGAGCAGGAATCAATAAAATTAGCCGACTATATAAAGAGAAGTGAAATTTATGAGAGTATATGTGCAAAATATGATGTTACTATTTTTGATTTAGATTCAAAAGAACTTTTACTTGAATGGAATAATGCAAAGCAAGCGTTCTTTCTATTTAGATATTTTACTAAAAGTGCTTTTATAAATAAGATTAATACATATTCTGCAGCACCAAATATCTCGGAAGACGATGTAGATAGCTTATTAAAAGATTTACAAACTTTCAGACTTATTTCTGCCAAATATGCTGAGACAGATAATTATCATCAGCATTTAAAAACTTCAAAATATTGGAAAGAAGAACTTACAAGAATTAATTTATTGGAAGCATTGCCTAATACATTAAAGTCTTGTGTAAATGAGAATTATGATACTCTTAAAGAACTTATATTAGATAAAGATTTTTCTCGATTCACAGGTATGTATGATGATATAATAAGTCTAAGTGCAAAGAAAGATGATTTATTAAAGGAGCTGTCTAAAAATATGTGCTTAGATCTACCAAAATCATCGTATAGAGATGTAATAAAGAGATTAGAACTGTATTTAAGCAATATTACAGGGTTGAAGGATTGGATGAGGTGGATAATGCAAAAGAGGAAGATAGAAAATATAGGAGCCACTTCTTTAATTGCCGAAATGTTGGAAAAAAGATTGAGTGTTGAGGAATTGAAGCAGTCTTTCTTTAAGGGAATATATAATAGAATTGCTACTAAAATAATAGGTGATAATGAAGAACTCAAGATGTTTAATGGTCTTATTTTTGAGGATATTATAGAAAAATATAGAACATTGACAAATGAGTTTAAAGAATTAAGTAAGTATGAGTTATATTACCGTTTAGCTAATAAGATACCTAAAAATTCAAATAATATTTCTAATAATTCTGAGTTAGGTATTTTGAAGAGAAATATAAAAAATGGTGGTAGGGGTACATCAATTAGGCATATAATTGATCAAATACCTAATTTATTACCTATTCTATCGCCTTGTATGTTGATGAGTCCACTATCAGTGGCACAATTTATAGATTTTAATTCAGAAAAATTTGATTTAGTAATCTTCGATGAAGCTTCACAGGTGCCAACTAGTGAGGCAGTGGGAGCTATCGCTCGTTCTAAAGCCTTGGTTGTCGTTGGAGACCCTAAGCAGATGCCGCCTACAAGTTTCTTTACAAGCTCGAAAGTAGGGGAGGAAGAGGCTTATATTGATGATATGGAGAGTATCTTAGATGATTGTATAACTATGTCAATGCCCTCTCATTATTTATCTTGGCATTATAGAAGTAAGCATGAAAGCTTAATAGCTTTTAGTAACAAAAATTATTATGATAGCCAATTACTTACTTTTCCATCTACGGATAATCAAATATCAAGAGTTGAATATGTAAAAGTAGATGGAGTTTACTCAAGGTCTAGCAGTAGGACAAATAAGATTGAGGCACAAGCAGTTGTAGATGAAGTTATAAGAAGATTAAAAGATGAAGAACTTTCAAAACAAAGTATAGGTATAATAGCTTTTAATCAGTCGCAGAAATCTTTAATAGAAGATATGTTACTTGATATAATATTGAAAGATCGTACTTTGGAGGAAAAGGCCTTTAATGGTAAGGAAGACTTATTTGTAAAGAATCTTGAGAATGTGCAGGGTGATGAGCGTGATGTAATCTTATTTTCTATTGGTTATGGTCCAGATAAAACAGGTAAAGTCTCTATGAACTTTGGACCTCTAAATAATGCAGGAGGGGAAAGACGACTTAATGTTGCAATAACTCGTGCAAGGACTTATATGATGATATTTACCTCTTTAGATCCTGAACAAATAGATTTGAATCGAACAAGTGCAGTTGCAGTTAGGGATTTGAAGGCATTATTGAGTTATGCCAAGTATGGATTTAGCCCTTTAAAATCAAATAAAGGAGGCTTAAGTCATCAAATTGTTAACGAACTTGCAAAGGCATTAGAGGATAAAGGCTATGAATGCAGTACTATGCTTGGGGCATCAGATTTTAAGATAGATCTTGCAGTTAAAGATAGTCATAACAAGAATAGATATATTTTAGGTATATTATGCGATGGCTATAATTATTACAATATCAAGACAACAAGGGATAGGGAATTAGTACAAAATGCAGTTTTATCTTCTTTAGGTTGGAATATTTTCAGACTTTGGTCTTTAGATTGGTTTGAAGATAGAGATAAGGTAATAAATTCTATCGTAGATAGGATAGAGAATGCAAGTTCTTATGTATCAGAGGATATATCTAAAACTGAAAATGTATTTTCACCTGAAGCCATTAATATGGAAGAAGAAATAGTAATATCAAATTATACTAAATATAGTTCAGATAAATATAAAGACTTGATAACAAATGAGAATTTATTTAATCAAAGAAAAAATCTAGAAGATTGTATAAGGGAAATTATAAGCGTTGAGCAACCTGTTAATGAAACCTTGTTATATCACAGGATAGTGGAGTGTACCTCTTTAGCTAGGGTAAATGTAGGCTTGAAGAATATAGTACAAGATATATTGGAAAAAGACTCATATTATACTGATAATAGTCTATTTATGGGTGTAAAGACTTATTACACAGGTGAAGAAGCTGTGAACTTATTGCAGACTTATAGGCAAGGAGCAGCATATCGTGATATTACTGAGATACCTTATATAGAGATAGTTTTTGCGATAAAAGAAGTCTTAAATCAACAGATTTCAGTGCCTGAGTCTGATTTATGCAAAATAGTATCTGTTAAATTAGGTTTTTCAAGAATGGGGAATTTACTTAGGGAATATATTTCCAATGCAATACAGCAATTAATAGAGCAAGAGCAACTGCAACATAATACAATAGGTAATATAGTATTAAAAGTAGGAGAATAAACTTTTACTATTAAAAGCTACTAATCTATAATTTAAATCACACTATAAAAGTCCTGCTATAAGATTATTCTTGTAGTAGGATTTTTTTAATATTAATTTCTATTTCAATGCAATAGCTGTTCTATTAATATCTTAGTCCTACTTAGAACTACTTTATAATTTTGTTAGAGATAGTATAAAATTAAAGGACTTAATCTTTTGCCTGATACAAATGGGCTTGAAAAAGAACTTAACAATAAATTATATCCCAAAGATATGCTAGCTAAAAATAATATGAAGAGTGCTGATGCAGTTATAAATTGGAGTAAGGAAGAGCCTTGGGTAGTTGATTTAAATAACCTTAAGAAAGCTAATCAACAAGCCGATTACGCAATAATAAAGATAAAGGGAGATATATATGATTTAACTACACTTACTAATAACTGTAACGAGTTTAAAAGAGTTCATAGAAGATTTAAAAAGGTAATCATTTACGATAACAAAAACACTTTAATCTATCCTAAATAAATAAAGGGAACTCATATGAGTTCCCTTTATCCAAGCAATCTTGGCCGACCCTCGGGACTGCCCGCTTGATTTATATTACAAATATAATAATAATATTGTAAAATACATATGACACCTGAACTTTTTATACAAAGTCTATAAGTATAACTAGATAAGAACCAATACAAGCCCTGTCGTAATTCAACTATTGTGCAATTATTTCCTTGACAAAATAGCTTGTAGTTTTGAGTGCATCTGTTCTGCT
>JARIAS010000014.1 GCA_029257745.1 Candidatus Cryptobacteroides sp.
GCGAGAAAATGCTGGTGCGATAGATTTAAATGTATGTATAAATATTGAGAGTAGTTTAACTATAATATATTAATTTAGTAGTTATACTTATATTAATTGTATATTTGTGAATAAATGATAAAAGTTATGAAACGAAGCTTTAATGTTATTTTTATATTTGTTGTTGTAATACTTTGTAATATAGTATCTTGTGTGCAATATTCCCAATTGAGGCTCCTTAAATCCAATGTCGAATCTGTGCAGATGGAAGGCTTGTCTACGCTTAACTTGCTATTAAACTTAGAGATAGATAATCCTGATGCAAAGTTGACTGTTAAAGATATTCGAGGAAAAATATATTACAAGGACGAATTATTGGCTGATGCAATTGCTTTGGAACCTTTAAGTATAATGCCACATAGTAGACAGGAATATACATTAAAGTTGCAACTTAAATTAAATAAATCCATGTCTATATTTAATATTATAAGATCTATCTCCAATGGAGGTTTTAAGAATGAGGACTGTTACATAATATATGATATTAAGTTGTCGCCAAGATTCTTACCCGACTATTGGATTAAGAATAATAAGATAGGTGCTAGTGATTTATTACAAAATAGTTAATATGAATAAAAGTTTTTTTATACTAGTTATATTGTCTTTATTGACGTCTATAAAGCTTGTAGCACAGGATAATAACGAGCCAAAATATGCTAAAGATAGTCTTATAATATTGTACGAGCCTGTGCTTGATTCATTGTTATTGAACAAGAGTATTTTTGAAATACTTCCATCTAGGGATAGTGGAGATAGATTGAATTTAGAATTGATACAGTCTGTGCTTATGAAAGACATAATGTCTTTTTATCATAGGTCTAATAATAGAAAGCAATTTAATGGATATAGGTTAAGGATTTTTTTTGATAGTAGTCAAAATGCACGAGAAAAGGCTGAGGCTTTGTTGAGTGAGTTTAAGTTAAAATATCCTGAAATACCTGCATATATTAGTTTTGATTCTCCTTTTTTTAAACTAGCAGTAGGTGATTGTCGTAATAAATCTGAGGCATTAGCCCTTAAAAAGATTATTTCTAATGATTATCCATCAGCTTTTATTATAAAAGATAAGATAAATTATCCTTTAAAAGTTAAGGAAATTATCAGATAAAGCTTATATTTAACTTTGTACTTATTTATAAGATTATGTTGAAGCAGGAATTAGGATTAAAACAGCAACAAAAGCTTTCTCCTTTACAGATACAAACTATAAAGCTCATAGAGTTACCAGTGCAGGAATTGGATCAGCGTATTAGGCAGGAAATTGAGGAAAATCCTGTTTTAGATGAAAAAGTTTCTAGTGGAGATAGTGAATCGCAGGAGATATCCTTATCTGATTGGAAGGATGATGATATTCCATTATATAATCTTAGATTAAGTAATGGTAAGGATGAAAGGCCACAATATAATACCTTTTCTGTTCGTAAAAGTTTTTCACAGTCACTATTAGAGCAATTAGGTTTTAGGAATTTATCTAAACATCAATATGCAATAGCTGCATTTATTGTCGGGAGTTTAGATGACGATGGCTATCTAAGGAGGGATTTGGATAGTTTGGTAGACGATTTGGCTTTTAGAGCAAATATTGAAACAGACTTGTATGAATTAGAGAAAATCCTGTTTATAGTACAAGAACTGGAGCCTTTAGGCGTCGGTGCCAGGGATTTGCAAGAGTGTTTGTTGATACAATTAAGGGCTCTTTCAGATAGTGAGGCTAAGAGCGATGCTGTAAATATCTTGGAAAAATTCTTCAATGAATTTTCTTCACGTCATTATCAAAAGATTATGTCAAAATTATCCTTATCTAAGGACAGAATGCAGGCTGCCATAGATAAAATAGTTCATCTAAATCCTTCGCCAGGAGGGCAGATAAGCGATAATTACGCAGATCAGGCACAGCAGATAATCCCAGATTTCGTATTAGTACAGAAAGACTGTGAGTTGATACTGACAATGCCAAGATTTTCAATGCCAGAGGTTCGTTTGAGTAAGAAATATAGTGAACTTCTGGAGGATAGTAAAGGTGCTAGCGATAAACAGCAAAAGGATGCTGTCTTGTTTGTAAAACAGAAGTTGGATTCAGCTAGATGGTTTATAGAAGCTTTAAAACAAAGGCAGAATACCTTGCAATCTACAATGCAGGCTATTATTGATTATCAGTATGATTATTTCTTTGATGGTGATGAGTCTCATCTTAAACCTATGGTGCTAAAGGATATAGCTGAAAAAACAGGTTTTGATATATCAACTATATCTAGGGTGGCTAATAGAAAGTATATTGAGACTAACTTTGGTATATTCCCCTTGAAATATTTCTTTTCTGAAGGAATGGAAAATAAGGAGGGGGAGTCTGTATCTACTAGGGAATTGAAGAAGGTGCTGCAAGAATGTATAGATAATGAGAATAAACAAAAACCCCTAACTGACGATCAACTTGTAGAAGAAATGTCAAAAAGGGGATATAAACTTGCTCGACGTACGGTAGCAAAATATAGAGATTTACTGGGAATAGCTAAGGCTAGACTTCGTAAAGAATTATAAGTATTTGATTATAATTTTTCTCCATAAGCAAGATCTCCAGCATCACCTAGTCCTGGGACTATATATGAATGACTTGTAAGTTCTTCATCTAGAGCTACTGTCCATAGAGTTACTTTATCTTTAGGTAAGGATTTTTGTAGATATTCCACGGCAAATACGCTGGCAATTGGGCATATAAGATGGGTGTGTTCGGGCTCGCCATCCTTAATTAGGTGCTCGTAGGCTACTACAATTGATGCACCGGTTGCAAGCATAGTATCAGCTAGAATCAGTGTTTTCCCTTCTAGTGGTACTAGGGTTGAATATTCTACATTAATATGGAAACTGTCACCTTTATCATACTTTCTATATGCGGCAACGAAGGCACTGTCAGCTTTGTCAAAAACATCTAAAAGGCCTTTATGTAGGGGGAGCCCAGCTCTTAGAATAGTTGAAACAACTATTTGATTGTCACAAGTAGGAACTTTTGCAATTCCTAGTGGTGTAACAACCTCTTTTTCAGAATATTTTAGGGTTTTGCTTAGCTCATAGCCAAAGATATGTCCAAGCCTTTCAAGATTGGTACGAAAGCGTAGTCTGTCTTTTTGTACCTGTTTGTCACGCATTTGTGCGACATACTCATTAAGAACTGAGTTAGTCTCTGATAAATTGATTACTTTCATTTTTCGAATTTTTGCATTCGAAAGACAAATATATTAAAATAATCAATACGCTACAAGTAAGATTGATAATATTCTTCAATTATACATTAATATAAAGATCTTTTACTTGTCTTAGATTCTGCAAAGCTGTAAAAATAGTCATCACATACTATGATATGATCAATAAGGCTTATATCAAAATGACTTAGAGCCTTGCGTAGTTCTTCTGTGTATTTTATATCATTTAGACTGGGTTTGGGATTATTTGAGGGGTGATTATGACAAAGAATGAGGCCAAATGCCTTCTTTTCAAGGGCAAGCCTTATGATAGATTTTATATCAATTATTGTACTATCACCTCCCCCTTTGCTACATAGTATTTTATCTATAATGTAATTAGATTTATTGAGAAAAATACTCCAGCATTGCTCGTGATCCAAACCCTTCATGATGCTTAGCATTAGTTTGTATATTTTTTCAGGGCTATCTATAATGATTCTATCACCTAAGAATTCTTGACTAAATCGTCTTCCTAGTTCGAAGGCAGCTATTATAGTGCAAGCTTTGGCTTTGCCAATCCCATCTATGCTACAAAGTTTTGTTAATGAAAGAGATGATAGATTGCATAGGGAGTTGTCAGCACACTGTAATATTTTACGGCTAAGTTCTATAACATTGATATCTTTTGTCCCTGTATGCAGTAAGATTGCTAATAATTCTGCTTTACTAAGACTGCTTACTCCATTATTTAGAAGCCTTTCCCTTGGCTTTTCATCTTTACAAAATTCACAAAGTTTCATTTTTTTTGACGCAAGATAATAGATTAATAATCAATATCTTTAAATAATGTGGTGACTAGGTGAACTTTTTAATACTCTTTATTATAGATTGCTGTTTTTATATGCTTTTTTATAAATTATTGTTGAATATTTAGTCGAAATTATGCCTGCCTATACTCTTATCTTACTTTGTCTTAGCCTGTTTTAATAGCTCTCCTAGTTCTTTTATGTCCCTGACTATTAGATTTGCAGGATGCAGTTTTGCCATAGGATTGATTTGAGCATCTTGTTCTACTGCCAAAGCTTCTTCAATAGAAGTCTCACCAGATAGTACTAAGACTCCAAAGGCTCCAGCATTATAAGCCATTTCAGTATCAGTATATATTCTGTCTCCTACCATTGCTATCTCATCGGCTTGTATGTTATTTCTTGACATAATTCCTTTTAGCATATTGGGGTCAGGTTTACCAAGTATTTTATCTGCTTTTCTACCAGTAGCCTCTTCTATACATTTTATTATTGAACCACAATCTACTAATATGTTTTCTTCTTGTGTAGGACATACTCTGTCAGGGTTACTAGCTAAGTAGGGTATGTTTTTGGCTGCCCACCATGCCGCCCTGCATAACTTATTATATGTTAGACTTGTATCAAAGGCAACGACCAATATGTCAGGAATATCTTTACTACTATCATCGCAACTTATAAATCCTGCTTTTTCAAATTGTTGTATCATGCTAGCAGTACCCACTATATATAATTTCTTAGCCTCAGGATAGTTTTCTTTTATATAATCTATTACAGCTAAGGAACTTGTATACATATTGTTTTCACTTGCCTTAATACCTAATCCATCTAGTTTCATAAGATAGTCAGATACAGACTTTGTAGGATTGTTAGTGAGAAATGAATATGAAATATTAAGTTCGTTTAGCAGAGATAAGAAATCCTTTGTGAAGGGGAATAAACTATTGTCCAAATAGATAGTCCCATCCATGTCTAGTGCTATATGTTTAATATTTCTTAATTTTTTAAGACTAGTTTCACTAAGTTGTTTATTATAATTCTCTCTCATAATCTTTCTTTGAAATATCTCTTTGTTATAGAGAACTGCAAAGATAATAAATAATAATTTTCTTTGTATCTTTGTAGTAATGAGCTAATAAATTATTATTGCAAAATGCAGTATAAACACTTAATAGAAAGTATAGATAATATTAACTTTAAGATAGATGAGAGTCTTGCACCTTATACTAGTTTTAAGATAGGGGGGAAAGCTGATTTACTATGTGAGGTCAAAGATGAAGAAAGTCTTGTAAAGCTTGTTGATGCCGCACTTAGATATGGTGTGGATTATAAAATATTGGGTGCAGGCAGTAATGTTTTGGTAGGAGATAAGGGTTATCGTGGTTTAATTATTATAAATAAAATTTCTTCTTATACATTTTTACCTTATGACGATGCAGATTTTCAGCTTATAAGACTGTCTTCTGGTCTAGGACTATATGCTCTTACTCAGGAACTTTTTAAGCAGGGGATATATGGCCTGGAGTCTTTTGCAGGTATTCCTGCTACGATAGGTGGAGCTGTTTATATGAATATGCACGGTGATGGTATATTGTTCAGTGATATAATAAAATCAGTTCGACTACTCTCAAATAATAAGATTGAGGAGAAGAATGTGGACTATTTTAATTTTGCCTACGATTACAGCATATTGCATGAGACTAAAGAGCTTGTATTAACTTGTGATGTCTTGCTTAATAAAGGTGATGTATCTGAGGCTAAAAAGAGGTATAGAGAACTTTTAATAAAGAAAAAATATCAGCCTCAAAGATCTGCAGGTTGTATTTTTCAAAATTTAAGTAAAGAACAGCAGGACGCATTAAATCTGCCTACGCCATCTATTGCTTATATTATAGATAAGATTTTAGGAATGAAGGGTGTGGAGATAGGTGGAGCGAGAATATCAAATGGACACGCTGCATTTATTGAGAATTTTGCTGATGCAAGTGCAAAAGATGTCTTACAACTTATCAACTTGGTTAGGGAAGAGGTTAAGAAAGAAACAAATATAGAGCTGAATACTGAGATTGAGTTAATTGGAGAATAGAAATATAATTATATGTCAAAATTTAGAATTAGAGGTGGAAAGCCTTTGGCAGGAGAAATTACAGTGTCAGGCAATAAGAACGCTGCCCTTCCTATCATAGCCGCAACTGTTTTAACTGATGAGCCGTGTGTATTATCTAACGTCCCACGCATCTTAGATGTTCAATCTATGTTAGATATTTTAGTTGATCTTGGTAAGGAGGTTAAGTTTGAAGAGAATACTTTAACAATTAGTGGAGAAGTGAAGCATGCTTGTCCTTCTCAATCCTTAGTTAGTAAGTTAAGGGCTTCAATACTTTATCTAGGTGCATTGTTAGGGAAGAAAAGGGAGGCTACCATTAGTCCTCCTGGAGGTTGTGTTATAGGTAAGAGAGGTATAGATGTGCATGCTGATGTTTTTTCTACAATGTCTGTTGAGTTAGAATTTTCTACTACGAGTTATCGTGGTGTATTAAGGGAAGAACAAGATTCATATGTCTTTTTGCATGAAGCATCTGTAACAGCAACAGAAAATGCTTTATTGCTTGCTGCTACAATAACTAGGCAAACTATTATTGAGAATGCTGCCTGTGAGCCCCATGTTGGAGATTTAGCAAATTTTCTTGTTAAAATGGGAGCTAGTATAGAAGGCATAGGTTCTAATAGGCTTATAGTAAGGGGAGTGGAGAAACTTCATGGAGTTACCCATAGTATCGTTCCTGATAATATCGAAGCTGGAACATTTATGATAGCAGCCTTATGTACAAAAGGTGATATTACTATAAAAAATATTATAAGACAGCATCTTATCAGTCCAACTTTTTATCTTAATTTAATGGGGGCAAAGGTAGATTTTATTGATAATAGCACTGTGAGGGTCTATTATGAAGAGCCTTTGATCTCGCCTTCAAGGAAATTGCAGGTAGGCTTATGGCCTGGCTTCCCAACAGATCTTATGAGTCCTATGATTGTTTTAGCTACTCAAGCTTCGGGTAATACACTTTGTCATGACTGGATGTTTGAATCAAGAATGTTCTTTTGTGATAAATTAGTATCTATGGGGGCACATATTACTATGTGTGATCCTCATAGAGTTATAGTAAATGGAATAAGTCCATTAAAAGCACAGCATTTAAGTAGCCCAGATCTTAGAGCAGGTATTGCCTTGGTTATCGCAGCAATGTCTGCACAAGGGGAAAGTATTATTGATAATGCTGAACTTATTGATAGGGGCTATGAGAATATTGAGAATAGACTTGCCAGTTTGGGTGCTGACATTGTACGCATATAATTTAAAAGAATAAAAAGCTAATATGTATAACTTAAAAGAGCCTAACTAAATATCATTTAGTTAGGCTCTTTTTTAATGGTCTTTATTTACTATTCGCCATAGTTGATATTTATATCACTATTAGCACCAGGATTCTCTATGGTAGGAGCAAAATTATTTATATAAAGAACTTCACCTTTTACAGTAGCATGTATTTCATATACAGTATTTCTTCTTATATCATAAGTAATATCTCTTGTTGTCTTATCGTAAGGTTCTTTATTTGTGTATAAAGTTTTTATTGGAATTTCATACACATGGTTAAAGCCTGCTGCATCAACTGCATAGTGTAGCGTTAGGCGTATTTTCAAGGCACTATTCGCATCTCTACGACTAGGAACAGCATAATAGTGGTTTAGGAACTGCTCTTCTCCATCTTCTGTCGTAAATGTAGAAGTTTTATATTTATAAAGAAAGCTTTCTTCAGATTTTAGAGCTGTAGCATTAGCAATATTAGCAAGATCATTACTAATGGATGGGAAATTTTTACTATTATTGGTCTCTATACTATTGTCCTGGTTATCATAATACAAGTTGTTTGTGTAATAATGATCTCCTGTTGCAGTATATTCTGCATAATTAGAATTATATTGTGACAATAAGGAGTATTTACCTCTGTAATTTATTAAGGTATAATCTACTAGTTTTACATTTTGAGAAGAACTAGTACCATTATTATCATCAATTATTGAATCGTCAACCTTTAGATATAAGTCTATCCTTGCAAAAATACGCTCTAGTAGTATTTCAGGATGTATTTGATGTCGAGCATTTTCCGAACTAGTTATTGAAGGTACTACAATTACCTGTTGCCCTAGCATCGGAAAGCCCTTTGGTGTTTCACCTCCTGCATTGTTTTTAGCATCAAGAGTACTTGTAATTTGGATATCTTCTATTTGATGTTGAAGGTCAATACTATTATTATGATTTTTTATAGTATTCTTTAATGAGTGGGAATTTGCTACTAGGATAAAGTTGTATACTCCTGGTAGTAATTCAAGATCCATGTTAAACTTTCCGTTTATAATGCTAAGTTCTCTAGATTCGTAAGGATATTTTGCATTTAGATTGCTCCCTATACCACCTGATCTATTTTTAGAATAGAATATTATTTTTTGGAGTTTTTTCCCTTTATATACAAATAGGCTTATATCATATATTTCTTTTTCTAGAATTGTTGCCTCTTTGATTTGAGGTGTAAAGTTTATTACATTGCTATTATTGTC
>JARIAS010000020.1 GCA_029257745.1 Candidatus Cryptobacteroides sp.
CAGAATGAACAAGGGAAAAATCATCTAAAATAATATAGCCTTGTTCAGATAAACTATTTGGTGCCAATAAAACTAGGTCAAAATGATCTACCCCTTCGTCGTTAATAACAAAATTCACCACCTTTTGTTGCCAATCACTAGATGTAGTAACTTCAGATGCAGGAATCTCTCTTTCTGCAAAAAAATTATTATACGTCTGTCCTACCTTGTATAAGCGGATTTTTACCTTCATTGCAGGGATGCTCATTGTTCCCTTATGCCAATATGAAAAAGTAAAATTATCTCCTGTCTTAGCCTTATATGATCTATCCCAATTCCAAGCATCATCATAAATACCTAAGTTATTAGCTTCACTACCGAATATCTTTATAGCCCTAGAACCACCGTGAACATTTTCAGTGCCTTGTACAGTATTAAACATTCCTATCATTGCACCGCCTAATTTCCAATATTTGGAAGTTATATTATCGTTACGGTCTACATCAGTTTCTTCAAATCCAGGATCATGCCATAGATTATTTTCTTGTGCATAACTTGCCATAACAGACATTAACAAGCAAGTAAATGTAATTAAGATTTTCTTCATTTTTATTTTAAGATTAATATTTAAAAAATTTCCCTTTAATAAGCTATAATACAAGCAAAGGTTTGCAAAGATAGTTTAATAAAAACTATTATTACTCATTACTTATTGGTAAAAGATATATACTTTTTTCATTATTTATTGTCATTACTTAGTTTCTCTAATATAGTATTGTATATACTAAGTAAAGAAGTATCTGTTGTTTCATTAGCCAACAAACGTTCTTTATCCCAAAAAGCAGTAGATATAAGCATCTTTGCTTGTAAAGCCTTGCATTCTTTTAAGCTCAGATATGGTGCAGAAGTATGATCTGCAGGAATGAATGCAAGAGCGTATATAAGTGCATATGCACGAGAAAGATTAGGAAAGGCAAATGCACTATCCTCTTGAAGATTGCTTATAGTATTAGCTCCCAATAAATATTCTCTTATCCTTATGGATAAAAGCTTGACTATATTCTTTCTAATAGTTTCAACATAGTCTGGAAGCTGATTATAAAGATGATAGTTAATATCTATTCTACCTAGTATAAAGGCCAAATCAAGCTCTCTTAAAAGCCCTCTTAACTCTGTTAAGCCATTCCCTTTTGCTAAATCTCTTATAAAGTATTTATAATAACCATAAGCTAAATCCCAATGATGCTCCAAAAGAGTATAGTTGCTGTTAGCTAAAAAATTATTGGCCTCATGTGCCTCTATAAGGGCTTTATCTGTAATTATATCTTTGTTTAGATGTATATTAAATATCTGATCAATGGCAATAAAGGACATTGCCTCATATTGAAAAATATCAGAAAGGACTCTTCCCTTTTCATCAACATATATTAACTCCGTAGACAAGCCATTGCTTATACGACCTGCACGACCAATCGTTGCTGCCTCATTATAAGAGCCTTGACTCTGCTGTAATGCTGATATTCTAGCAATATTCTCAATCAGAGATGACATCTCTTCTATTACCTGAGTCTTATCTTCCTGCTCTTTAGACAATGCTAGATAATCATATGGGGCATAATTATATAAACTTGTCTTATATTTATACAAAGACATGAGAGCCTTCATATCCTCTTCAGTCCTTAGATAAGCCCTATCCATAAAACGTTGAGCCATATCATTAAGAACCTGTTTTAAGACTTGTGGCTCTTTAATATCAACACTACTCTCCTGATTGCGACTAAACTTATACTGAGGGTCATTTTCGTCAAAAAGAAAATACCCACTCTCAACAGTTTGTAATGGCAATCTATGACAAGATGCCAAAAACAGAACTGCACTAAGTAATATATAAATAGAAGATTTCATATGAATTTAAGGTAAAATAATATACTTGCAATACTGTTCAGGTAGTAAGTCAACTCCCTCCTTATTCTGGCTTTGTATAGTCTGAAGTTTTGGCAGTTTGATAATACCATCTACCGACTGTGCAGATATACTTGCTTCTACTCTAGTGCCTCTTGGTGCCTTACCCACAAGGTTTAGCAACATAGGATAACCTGAACGTAGCCTCAACTTGATACTAAAATCATTATTTTGAAAATGAGCATCAGCATCCTTATCCCTTATATCAGAACTTACTATCTTAAGATTTTTATCCTCGCCCACATACCTCAATGTAATAAATGCAGAAGCACTATTACTCCCTTCATACGCGTAATGGCAATTGATAGTCACATCATAATCTCTAGAGTCTTCTTCTGGAATATCTACACCATTATATCTATAAGTACTTGGACTAAGATTAGGATCTGCCGTGATAATAGTCATATCTTCATAAGATAATTCAGGCTTATCTATCCCCTTAAAAGGGAATAAAGCATCATAATCTTCCTCTATATAAGTATCATCTTCTGGCTTACAAGAACAAATAAGACAAATCAAATAAGCTATATATAATAATTTCTTCATATTCTGTATCTAATTAATATTAAGGATAGGAGCATCGTATATTTCAGCACTATAATTTAATATTATATGTTCCCTATTCGGATACATGTGTTTGCTGACATTTACGAACTTTCTCATTAATGGCTGATTATCATACACTTGAACAAGCTCTGCAACAAATTTATCACCCTGTCGTTGAAAATCATGCACAATAAAATTCTTTTCTATCTTAAATCCTGGTTGAAAATTCAAGCCCTCTGCACTAGCAACATATCCAGAGCCCATTACATTATAACCTTTTATAATCACCCCCTTAAACTCCGTCTGTTCATAGATGAAAGTATGATAGTGTCTTTTCAATCTTTCATTACGATTACGCTCATCTGTTAATAACCTATCACTCTGAAAAAATATTCTTCCTCCCTGCTTTAAGACTAATTGAGGATTCTTCATATTTTCAAATAGACGAATGTTCTCACTTGCTCTTACTAGTGCATTATTCCAATCATCTTCAGTTTGAAGAGCTTTTAATACAACAACAGAATAACTATTATAACTATCCTTAGCTGTCGCAAAAATCAAATCCCCATTAAAATCCTTATATTTAAACAAAAAATCAGCAACAGCCTCTGTATCAGTATTTATCATCTTATGTATAGCCGAGAAAGTAGTAAAACTTAGCTGTAAGCTAGAATTAAGACTGATAGAATATTCCGCAGTTTCTACATTTATATCCCCTCTTTTATTCAAACTTTTAATATTGACCTTACTATTATCTAAGAATTTCAACAAAAAAATCTCTCCTCCCAGACCATATTTATCAGAACTCACCAAACTTGGTCGCCACAATTGCCTGTAATTTGTAAAAAGAGAGGCATCAACCTTAGGATAGTAGATCATTTGCCATCCATTAGAAGAAGTTCTTAATTCCAAGCTAAGGGTATTTATATGATTTATAGTCTTTTGCGAAGGAGACAAGTCGTACGCCTGCTCTTTACAAGCTATAAAACATAGAACACACATTATATATGCTATTTTTCTCATACTATCTATGTTGCTTAATAAACTTATCAATATTACTTAGATTAATTAGTTGTAACTTTCTAATATTAAAGCCTAATTTTTCCTTAAAATAAGATTGTACAAAATTCCTCTTTGCCACCATTCTCTCCTTAGCCTCTTTTGCCCTTAATCTTGCTTCAAAACTATCATCTTCTGCTCTAGCAGCTATCTCCTCCGCATTGGATATATCCACAGGACTATATAAAAGCAGGCTTGCTACAATTTGTGCAAAATCATCATCAGGATTTGACATAGAATGTAAGGTATAAAAACCACTACGATTAGCATAGGGAGATAATCCCCATCGTTTATGCAATTCCTTCTCATCAGGTCTTAGTCCCATAGAGCCATAAACACTTGCACTCAAATCCGCAAAAGCCTTCCTATCATAAGGTACGGCTTCAGCAAGCCTTAGAGCAAATTGATGATAGACACTATATAATAGCTTTTTCACCTTATTAGGGTCATTTATATCAAAATCATTTACTCCATAAATGAAAAACTCATTAGTACTAGCATCGCTCTCATATAAATTCAATAATATTCCATCCTTACTACTATATGAGCCTAAAAGAATAAATCTTATGATTGATTTTGACTTCAAAAAAGATTGGCTTAATAACTTAGAGTCAGTAAATGTACCTATAAATAATGTTTCTATTGTCTGTAATACCGGTTTAATCTTATCTATCGCAGGTGGATAAGCGATAGTATTAGGACCTAGTATATTCTTATCCCAATGATAAATCACCTCTATATTATAAGGAGAAAATCTTTGAGAAATCCACTTATCCAAATCAGTCTCTTCCCTGTTCTTCCATTGATTATCAACAATACAGTCCTTAGACAACTTATCATTATTACAGGCAATAAATGCACTTATGGCAAATATCAACAATATGTATCTTAATATTAATTTCATATATTTCTATCTAATAATATACAATTGATTATTCCTATAATTAGGCTCTAATCCCTGCCTTATTGCCTCAGCAGGTATTTGTAGCGTTTTTCTAGGATCGTCCTTCTCCAAACTTCTATACCTAGGATTATTACTATTACGCTGTATACTCATATTAAAACGCCTTATATCAAACCACCTAAGCCCCTCCTGCAAAAACTCTTTTTGTCTAAAATCCAGTACAATCTGAATAAGAGAAATCTGTCTTATTGATAGGCCATAAAATGGTGAAAGATTATTATATAAAGCTGTATTACCACTACTAGTAAATGAAGATACACCACAAGGAGGAACAATATTATATTTTGCCTGCAAAAAATTAAGTATATCATTTACAGCTGCTTCATAGTCTTTAAGCATTGTATTTGCCTCTATACGATTAAGCAAAACTTCCTCTACTGAAAATAATATATTGGTATTATATAGCCCTTTAGGTTTTGTTCCAACAGAAAGGTAAGTACTTAATTCTGAATATTTTGCTATATAAGCTCCGTCCTTTACAGGATAAGCTGAAGAATTAAACACATAGCATGGTTCCAAATTCATATTCTTAAAATCTGCACAAGCCTTTATACCCTGCTTATTAAAAATATCATCCATCTGCTTATCAGTTGTAGCATAGGCCTGAGTCTTCAAGTTCCTAGCCCAACGGGATTCTGTTGTAGAAAGTAAAAGATTGGCAGGATTATCTGTCGCACTATAATCCTTATATAAATCCTCTCTATTGAAACGATATTTCTGTTCATACTTATACCACGGTTTCAAATCTGCCTTAGAGTCAGCACCTAAAACATAATCAGCATACTGCTTTGCCCTCTGCCAATCTGCCTTAAAAAGATAAAAACGAGAGGCAAAGGCATAGGCTGCCTTTTTATTAAAATGATATTTAGGATGCTCATAAAAATCATTAGTAACCAAAGTTATACCACGCTTTAAATCTTTTTCTATCAGCTCATAAACATCATATAGATTATTTCTCTTATAGTTTGGAAGAGCATTTTTTTCTACTTTTGTAATATAAGGTATACCCAAAATTTCCTTAGATGCCTCCCCTCTATATGGCTGAGCCCATATATTAACTAACATAAAATGTAGGTAGGCCCTTAATAAAAAAGCCTCTGCATACAAGGCTTTCACCCTATCACTTTTAGGAAAACGACTCAAAACTTCTAGAGCCTTATTTGCCTGAGCTATACCCCTATAACAACTATTCCAATAGAAAAGTGGCGTATCTAAGTCGTCTTGCTCATAATCTTCCCAAAAATACATAGCCTCATTCAACTGATAACGCTCTCCATAAATCCTCTCTCCGACATTGTCTGTACGGCCTTCCAAAAATGAAAAATAACTTGCATTAGGATATGCTGAAGCTAAAAGTTCTGCTACTTTATCCTCACTATCTATCTCTATATCAAATGCAGAGTCAGGACTTTTAGACAAAAATCCCTCACAGGCATTTATTATACAACAAAATATAAGCAAATATACTATTCTTCTCATAATGACTTAAAAACTAAGATTTAATGACATTGTATATTGTTTTGGAGTTGGCAAAGATACTCCCCCAGCCCTATAAAACTCAGGGTCTTGACCATTAAGCCTTGAATCTGAATATATCAAGAATGGATTTGTAATATTTATACGCAATAAGGCTGAAGAAATATACTTGAATACAGACTTACTTAAGTCAAATCTATACGCAAGAGATATATTTTTCATACGCACAAATGAACCGTCAGCGACCCTATATTGTGAATAATTATAAGTATTATATGCCCTTTCGATATTTTCTCTTCCAACCTGCCTTATCAAATCTCTTGAGACCAATACAGGTACATCTGTACTATACTCATCTCCAACAACTAACCATCTCTTATAGTAGTCTTTATTAAAGACATTAAGATCTGCAAATTGAGGATCATAACTAGGATTTAGCCTGATACTATTCCCCGCCTGCATCGTAATAAAAAAGCTAAATTCCCAATTCTTATATCTTAATGTATTAGAAAGTCCGGAAATAATATTGGGCTCTATCGGACCATGATAAATAAGATAAGACTTAGAATATTGAGCATCCTCAAAATCTGCTCCCACACTCTCTCTGTATGGCTCATTATTATTAGGATATTTTCCAAAGTCAAAAGTTGGCAATCCCTGAGAGCTTAAAGCCTGAAAATTAAAGGAAAATAAAGATGATTTAGGATAATCCTTTATATTGCCACGACCACGTCCTGCCACCATGTCAAAGGTATTAGGATTGTTAAGCAGTCTTGTAATCTTTTGATTTTTAATACTAAAACTTAAGGTACTTGACCAAGAAAAACCAGAAAATTCTAAATTCTTACTATTTAAAGCAAACTCCAGACCAACACTTCTCATATCTCCAAAATTTGCATACTTATAGTACTCTCCCCCAATTCCCGAAGTACGTATAATATCTATCAAATCGAAGGAATTTCTGCGATACACATCGATTGAAGCATTAATACGATTATTCCAAAGACCAAAATCAAGACCAAAATTTAACTCATACATTTTTTCCCAAGTCAAATCTTTATTCTCAAGATTAAATATTTTCAAAGAATTCTCCCTATCTTTTACATCTAACCTATTGATAATCTGACCTGTAAAAATAGCATTTGCATTAAGTGCCTGCTCATTCATCTTTGCTATAAGACCATAACTTGCCCTTATATCCAGTTTAGAGAATATTGGATAATCTTTCATAAATGCTTCATTGTCAATATTCCATTTTGCACCAATATTCCAAGTTGGAAGCCACCTTGCACGCCTTGACTTACCTGCCATATTAGAGCCTTCAATATTAATTACAGCATTCAGAATATACCTTTCAGCATAACTATATGTGTTTGCCCAAGCAAAAGTAAGTCCCCTCTCATACCTCTCATTTACAGCAAAATAAGTCTCTCCCTCATCAAATAACTTCTTAAACATAAGAGGATTACCATATACCTGATTAGCCCTATCATATTGTATACCGTAACCAGAAAAATTATCAATATTCCTATTGCTTAACCTCAACTCTGTAAAAGCAAAACTTTTTAATTCATGCTTATAAAAGCTCCTATTATAATCTAAAGACAACCTTGCTAAATAACTAGAGAGGTAATTGCTTTTCTTATTAAAAATACCCCCATTGCTTAGGGCTATCTCTGATAACACATAATTGCTCTGTCTATCGTGCAACAAATAGATATTATCCTCCCCTACCTTAGGATTATCATTTGCCCTAAATGCCTGTACTATATTAGATTTTTCCATTATTGAATGTGCAATGCTTGTACTAGCACTTCTCACAGATAGCAATGCTTTAAAATCCAAATCCTTATGAAGTTTAGCATCAAACTCTGCCTGCAATTTCATATCCAGCACATTAATATCCATATAATTGTTAGCATACTCATTAAATATATTAAAGTCTGCCCAATTATTTCTGTAATATTCCAAAGCCCCCTTTTCATCTCTATCCCTCAATGTCCTGCTTGTAGACAATGCGTAAGCAAAAGGATTAATATCAAAATCCCTCTCAAAAGAGCCTATACTAGTATTTTTCTTTTGGTCAATAGTTCCAGGTGCCTTCTGTTTTCTAATATTTCCTTGTGCTGTAAAAGTTGCAGACACATCTTTATTGAAAAAGATAGTGCTTTTCAGATTTGCGGTAAGCCTTTGCACTGCATCAGCAACAGTCCAGCCAGAGTCTGTATAATAACTTATAGAGGCACGATTAGCCATATTTTTAGAACCGCCTGTAAAGCTAATAGTATGACTTACAATAGGCTTAAAGGTAAATAACTTATCAAACCAATCAGTATTTGCATATTCTCTTTTCCTAAAAAAGTCTTTCTTATCTGCAAGATTATTATTTAACACAAAACTATTGTTTTCAGGATTATAAGTAGCCAAAGACTTATAATATTGATAAAATACACCTGAATGCCTTCCATACAAGGCTTCATTTAAGCCAAAATGTCCCTTAGCTTGCATTTCCAGCAATATAGACATAGTCTCTTGAGAGTTAAGCAGGTCAAAATCACGATAAGATGGCTTTTGTCTAAAACTATATTCACTAGAATAATTTATCTGTATAGGGGCATTTCTTCTTCCTGATTTTGTACTGACTACAATCACACCATTTAAAGCCCTAGCACCATATATTGAAGTTGCAGAAGCATCTTTTAAAACCTGTATATCTTGTATGTCAGATGGATTAAGCCCTGCTACTGCCGAACTTATCAATGTAACAGCATCTCCTGAAGACAGCTCATCCATACTTATAGGTACTAAATCTTCGTACACTGCCCCATCTATAACCCAAAGAGGCTGAACATTACCAATAATTGAAGCTCCACCCCTAATATTAATTCTTGGAGCTGCACCAAAAGAACCGGAAATATTTTGTATTGACAAACCTGCTACACGACCTTCCAACATTCTAGATACATCAGATATTCCTTCCATCTTTATATCCTCTAACTTCACCGAACTAGCAGCTCCTGTATAAACACGATTTTTAACTTTTTGATAACCTGTAACTACAACCTGATTAAGGGCTTCATTATCCTCATTCAATATTACATTAAGCACTCTTGATTCAACCTTAATAGTCTTAGTCTGCATACCAATAGCTGAAAAGACCAAATACTGTGCCTTCCTTACCTTTATCTTATACTCACCATTAATATCTGAGAAAACTCCTGTTTTAGTACCTTTTATTACAATAGAGACTCCAACTAATGGCTGAGATTTATCATCACTTACAATGCCATGAACCTCATAAAGTTCTTGTGCAAAAGCAAGAGAAGAAAAGGAAAAAAACAATATAATAATTGCTAATACACTATATACTATATTTCTCATAATCAAGCATATTCATTAAAAATCAGCATTTACACCTAGATATATACCGCGAGGGTGCCCAGGACGTAAACCTGCAGGATGTATTGATGAAAGATATGTTTTATTAAACAGATTTATCACATTAAGACTTAAATTAATCTTCTTATAAACAGGCACTTTCAAGGACATATCACATATTACATGAGATGGTATCAAATCTCTTTCATTGATAGCATTCTGCCCAGGTCTTGCCCTCATATCACCGTTATACCTACAACTTAGACTTAGGTTAAACCACTTAGTATCAAGGCCTAAACTTGCATTTAGACTATGTTTATATATATAAGGTATCTCATCTCCTGCATTAACTCTTCCCCAAGAGCTACTCACAAAAGTATTCAACATACGAGTATCTGTATAGGTATAAGATAACTGTAACGGCATTTGTAATCTTTTCCAAGAACTTGGTAAAAGTTGAATGTGTAACAAAGACTCCAGACCTTGAACATTTGCCTTTCCTATATTAAACTGCTCCAAGGTGCCCGTACCTCCCGCTGCTGCCAAATCACTGCCGACCATATTACTATAAGCATTGTGAAAAGCTATTAACTCCAGATATAAAGACTTATAGGCCAAACGTGTACCAAGCTCCATATTGATACTGCTTTCAGCATCCTGTTGCTTAAAACCACCTTGAGGTATAAGACTTTGATGCTCAACCCTCCTAGGAATCTGCCTTACAGATGGAGGTGCAAAGCCTTTATGTACTCCTGCAAATATATTTAGTCCCTTAAATAACTTATAATTAAGTCCTAAACTTGGTATCCATGCTTTCACACTATTCTCATCTTCCAGTCTTTCTTTTCCTGTACGACGTAAGTCATTCTTACCCATATCATTTAGATGAAGATAGATATTTTCATGTCTTACACCTGTTGTTATAGTCAAATTTTGCCAAGTTAATTTAGCCAAAATATATGATGAAAAAGCCCTTGCAGAAGTCAAACGATTGGACTCTGAACCATGTAATGCAGCATAAGTCATAAACATCTTTCCATCTCTAATACCATAAGAATCATCCCATTGATACCTATCCTCCATATCCTCATGCCAGCGTATACCTGACTCTAAAGTAATATATCCGGAGTTTATCTCCTGTACATATTCAGCCTTAGCCTGCAAGCCTCTCGAATGATAATCCCTATTATTGGCCCTTAACAATAGTCCCTCTCCATCATAATCCACAGCCCCTGTAAGTATATCCATATAAGTTTTACTAAAGTCCGGTTCATCCAACACTGCCTCAAGACTTCTCTGCTCTGCCTTAGTATTCCCAGACCTTATTGCATTAAGTTTATACCAATTCCTGTGAAAGAAATTGTAATAAGCCTGTGCTACAAGGGTAAAATTATTTAAATGCTTATATACATATGTAGCAGAAGCCTGATGATGATATGTATCAAGCCTATCCAATTGAGAAGCAGGATACCTCATAAAAGGAGAACGCAAAAAGTCCTTCCTTGATAAGCCGACATAAGTCTCATGAGAGAGCTCATTTGCAAAGGCATACTTAAACTCTAAAGAATGCTTGTTATCACTATACAAATCATTATTAATACGGAATTTTGCCAATATATCATTTCTTCTCATAGACAAATCCTGAGGCATAGCTAAATATTTAAATCCAGAGGTCTGAAAACGCAGATATTCAACTAAATAAGAATAATACTTATGACTATTGCCATAGTACGAATGTAACTTTAAACTTGAAAAACTACCATAGGAAAGATTAAAATGAAGTAGCCTATTGCTTGGGATAGGAGTTGATACAAGATTTATTGCTCCACCTGTTGTAAAAGGTCCATACTGCACTTGACTACTTCCTTTAAGTACTTCCACTGCATGCATACGCGCTGCATTAGGGAAATAATAAGCAGCAGGTGCAGAATAAGGAGCAGGTGCAGCTAATATACCATCTTCCATCAATGTTATCCTTTCGCTCCTTTCAGCCTTTGTACCTCTAAGAGATATATTTGGACGCAAGCCAAAGCCGTCCTCTTCATACATATTAACACCAGGGACAGACTTCAACATCCTGTTAATGTCCGTATAATTAAACTTTTTTAACTCGACAGGTGATATATAATAAGCAGAACCTGTCCTGTTACGTGCTTGAAATTGGCTACCTAGGATTTGCCTAGGACGCACCACTATCTCTTCTATCTTTTCCTCTCTATCAGTAGAATCTTTTTGTTCCACTATCTCCTTGTTCTTATTCGACTTTTCTTGTGCTAAAGCAATATTATATATCAACAGGAAGAATAAACAGAAAAAAGCGACTTGCAATCTTCGCATATTTAGACCTTGATTAATAAGTTTTTAACTTGTATAAAGTTTCACAGATGCAAAGATATAAAATTATTCTTAACAAAAACAAGTACTCCATACTTCTGTACAGAATACTTGCGATATAAACCAAGCTCCTAAATCATAAAAACTAGTAATACTAATTTAAAAGCCTATTAAAATATTTTTACTGCAAAACAAAGACATTATTAAATATGACCATAATATTAATGTATATAATTAGCGTCATATGTAAACTTAGCTGTTGCATTTACTCCAGCCCTATTACTACCTATTGTTTGAACATAACGACCTACTAATATATAAGCATCCTGTCCTTTTTTTGACACCCATAGTTCTGCTGAACAAGGATTAGAATAATATACTGTACTCTCAGTATAAAATCCTCCATATTTTTTAGCCGTAGCATCATATTTTTGATTTACAGGGTTTCCAAACATATTATTTCTCCAATTCCTTATCTCAAAATCAAATTCAGCTAATTGTTCATTCGTAGGCTCAAATACCATGACGCTTGCTTTTATAGAATTGAACCAATCAGTATTATCTTCATAATATTTTGTAGTTTTCAATTCTACACTTGGCCATACAGTCCTTCTAATAGGCACTCTAATCTGCTTACTAGGAGATGAAAATTTAGACTGTGCAAGATTTCTTGCCCAAGCGTTTACGATCATTTTCTCATTTGTTTTTTCTATTTCCACCCTCACTAATCCTGCATCATCAGCTGTAAGTTCTTTTATATCACCACCTTCAAGTTGCCACCATAGCCTTGCTCCAGCATCAGTTCTAAATGTAATTATAGAGAATGAATTTTCGCTGCCAGGCTTATCTGCAATCTCTATACTTAAAGGTGTCTCTTCAATAACATTCTTCTGCTTAGGTATAATAATAGTCTTCTGAGTAACAGAACCATCTTTTGCTGCAAACTGCAAATTAAATATATACTCATCATTAGTCTCTTGAACATCTTTCAAAGGACTATCAATACCATTTTTTCCATCTTTTGCATTGGCCTTAACTTTATTACCACTATCATCCAAAATATACTTGGGCTCTTCAGACTCATTCCACCTCACCGTCCAATAGTAGTCTCCATCCTCTGCCTGTCTTATCCCTAAAATAGGGCTTTTTCCGTCTACACCTCTCCAACTTTTACCTGTATCTATTGAATTAATTAGCCAATTACCATTGTCTGACATCTCTATATCAGGGGTCTTTCCATCTTTTCCATCTTTCCCATCTTTTCCATCTTTTCCATAAGGAACAAAAACAGTAGTTTTTCCAAAACTAATATTCACCCCAGTTATTACACCATTCTCATTAACATAGTCTACACCTGAGACTATCTCTTTTGTCTCTAATCTATTTAGAGCAATACTCAAATCAGAAATCTGTCTATTAATATCAGTGCTCAACTTACTTAAATCTACAACTATTTGTCTAGAATACAAGATGGCAACATCTTCCTTATAACAAGAATTAAAAATAAATAACAGTAATAAGGCAAGTTTAAAGACAAACAAATTCTTTTTTAAATTATTCATATATATTTATTATTTTATTGAATATGCTAAAAATTTTATAGATACATATTATAGAAAACCCTTATTCAGACAATAATTATGCCAATATAAGAATATTATAAATATCATCTAAAGATATATCAAAGCAGTACTTTCCTTGCGTGGAAGTGCTTCCAGACGCAATTCTCCTTTTTTAACCCCTATTGTCTCCAAAGTTCTAAGTGCAAAATTATATGCAAGAGAAGGACTATTATTATTAGCACTAATATGACACAGAAAAATATTACGCAAGCCCTTATGATAAAATTCCTTAATTGCAGCTGCACAAGCATCATTACTAAGGTGACCATTATCTTCTATTATCCTCTTTTTTAACTCATTCGAATACTTACCAGACAAAAGCATCTCAACATCATAATTAGACTCTATTACAACAGTATCTGCCTGCTTACAATAATACATTGCCTCCTCTGGAACCCTCCCTAAATCTGTAAGATGAACATAAAGCCTATCCTTAAATCTAATAGCAAAACCAATGGTCTGTCTAGCATCATGAGGCACAATGAAATACCTTACCTCAAAATCCGAAATATTTGTCCACATATCAGATAGCAAGTTTTTCGCATAATTGGGGACCTCAGATCTTGTAGCAAAATGAGAAGCTAATACCCCATGCAAATACTCACTTGTATATACAGGTATATGTAACTTCTTACAATAAGATGATAAACTCCTTATATGATCCATATGTTCATGAGTAACTAGCACCGCTAAAATATTGGATAGCTTCAACTTATAAGCTTCCATACCTAATCTCAAGCGTTTTATACTAATACCTGCATCAATCAATATACCTCTATCCTTTGTTCCCAAATAATAACAGTTACCACTACTGCCACTAGAAAAACTGAGAAAATATAGTTCAGACATAAGGCTTAATTCTTTAAATATTTCTTAATTACAGCATAAGCTTCATTAAGTCCCAATTCTCCAGCCCTTGAAAGTTCATAATAAGCCTTATCAACATCCTTCAAGTATATGAGTATCAAAGCCCTGTTAAAATAAGCCTCAGACATGTAAGGATATAATTCTATTGCCTTAGCATATGTATCAAGGGCTTCAACAAATCGGGAAGATAAGGCATAAAGATTGGCTAAATTATAGTAAAAGTAAGCATTTTTATTTAATTTAACTGCCTCTTGCATCTCTTCAATAGCCTCACTGTAATCATAGCTAACAATACTACGAGGGGCTATTTTTGAATTAGTAGTACTATTATTATCAATACTTAATACAGGCATAGAGGCTGTCATTGAAGATAAAAACTCTATCATATCGGCCTTCAACACAGCCCTATTCATATGAATATATGAAGTAATAATATTATTTGATGAAAGTTTTAATGCCTCATCATAACTACTTAAAGCCTGATTAAATTTCTTATTATATACCTTATACAAAGCAAGCTCAAACATTCCCAAGGCGGTAGCACTACTAGTATTATGTTCATCAGCCACTTTATTAGGCAATATATCAAGTTCCTGTTTTGAAGACAATCTTATAGGACTTTCCACAGAAGCAATAAAAGCAGCCATAGACTTATTATCATACTCTGTACTCAAATGATTGATAGGCCTTTGCCTTTCTTTTGCCAATACAAAACGAAACAAAGGTCTCAAGCGTATATCTAAATCTTTATTCTGCATTAGATCCCCATTCCTAAAGTCTTTTTTTGCAAAATCAGCATCCAAAGCCAATAAAGAATTAAAGGTCTTTGAAGTGTCGGCTAGAAAATCTTCTTTTTTAGACTTAGTCTTCAACTCTTCTATCTTCCTATGTGCCAACAAGTAATCTTCCTTTGACTTCTTCTTAAGCCCCAATAAATTCTCAACATAAGAGCGATTTAGATATGCCCTTACAAAGTCTGGGTACAAAGATATTGCCTTATTATAATCTTCTAAGGCATAATTCCAATATTCCATATTGACATAATAAGAAGCCCTATTAAAATATGCCAACACATTTTTAGGATTAATCTTCAATACTTCTGACATATCATCTAAAGCCTTATCAAATAGTCCCACCCTTGCATACAAAAGGCTACGATTATATAATGCCAAGGCATTTGTTGGCTCATATTTTATAAGACTATTAAAATCTGCCAAAGCCTCATTATAACGCTCTAACTGAAAATATAATATAGCCCTGTTAAAATAAGAAAGTGTATAAGTAGTATCAAGACTAAGAGCTTTGTTCATATCACTTAAAGCCTCATCATATTTATTTTGGCTCATAAATAGACTTGCTCTTCTTATATATGGGTCTGGGTCTTTAAGATTATACTTTATAGCAAGGTTAAAATCTTTATAGGCAGCCAATGTATCCTTTAAATACAATTTCACTGTCGCCCTATTTAAATATGCTGAATAATTTGTTTTGTCACGCCTTAAATAAAAAGTAAAATCCTTATCAGCCTTTTCAAATTGTTGTGATAAAAGATAAGCCAATGCCCTATTATAATATACAGAGCTTTGGTCAGGACGCAAAGATATAGCCTTCTGAATACTCTCTAAAGCCTTGTCATATTGTTCAAAGCGACTCTCTATTATTCCCTTATAATGATATGCCTGTGCAAACACAGGATTATACCTTATTGCTGCCTCAAAATCTAAACCTGCACCCCTCATATCCCCAAGATTATATTTTGCAATTCCCCTATAAAACAAATTCATATAGTCTGTACTATCCAGACGATGCAATACATTAAAACTTTCCAAGGCCAAAGCATATTTGCTATCAGAAAGTGCTATTTGCCCCCTTAACAAGAATATATTTTTATCATATTGAGCAAAAACTGCAAGGGGAAATAACAGCAAAATGCAAGAAATTGCCAAGTATCTATATATTTCTTTCATATTTCAAGCTAAATTCTTAATTTTGAAAATATTTGCTCTCGGCAAAAAAATAGCACCGAAAAGTGCACCTAGCAAATATAATAAATATTTTCTTGCAAGTTTAGTTTTAATAAGTAATGCCCTCGTTTTTTCTTAAAATATTAATAGTAATTTTGTGTCTATCTTCTGTAGAAAAAAGTTATTCGCAAAACTACTCTATTCTATATAATATAGAGGACAATATCAACATAGACAAATTAAAATATCAACTGGAATTCTTATGTAGTGATTTAACTGAAGGGAGGGCTAGTGGAAGCAGAGGAGCAAATATTACAGCAATGTGGTTATGTAAAAAATTCCAAGATATGGGACTTAAGTCACTAAGTGGGACTTACAATAAAAATTTTATAATAGATAGTGCTAAAATAGGTAGAAACATCATAGGTCTACTTCCATCAAGTTCCACAAACGACAAAGGATACATCTTAGTTATAGCAAACTATGATGGTTTAGGCATTATAAACAAGCAACTTTATCCAAGTGCAGACAACAATGCCTCTGGCATAGTAGCTCTTTTAGCCTTAGCAAACATATCCAATAAGTTATTACAAGGGGGAATAAAGATAAAAAACAATATTATTTTCGCAACTTTAGATGGGAAAAGAAATAATCAAGCAGGAACACGCTCTCTTATCAACAAACTCATTCAAAGAGAATTATACAATCCTACAACTTCTAAGGCAATAAAGCTAAGTGATATAAAACTTGTGGTCAATTTAGAACAATTAGGCAGTAATCTCAGCCCTATCAGCAAAAATAAAGATGATTACTTAATTATGCTGGGAAAAGAAAGTATTCAAAAACAATATCAAGACTACCTGGACATTTACAACATAGCAAGCGATATACGCCTTGACATAGCATACAGCTACTATGGCAATAGCAATTTTTCCAAACTTTTTTACAATAAAATAGGAGAACAGAGTATATTTGTAGAAAGAAAGATACCTGCCGTCATGTTTACTTCAGGTATTACTATGAACAACAATAAAGTAGATGACAATGTCAAAAATATAGATTTAGCCTTACTCAGAAAGAGGATATTACTCATATCCAAATGGTTAGAAAGAATGTGCAAAATAAATTATAATTAGAATGATACAATTTTATAAAATACTAAAAGAATATGTAAGGCCATATAAAAAATACGTAAGCTGGGCTATTATCTTAAATATTCTATCGGCGATATTAAATATATTTTCCTTTTCAATGCTTATTCCCATTTTGCGTATCTTATTCAAAATGAGTGATAAGGTCTACGAATATATAGCCTTTAGTCCGGATATGAGCTGGAAAGAATATGGGAACACAATAATGAATAATATCTATTGGTGGATTAACCAAACATCAGACTCAATAGGAGGCTCTTGGACCTTATTCATACTATGTATGTTCCTTGGTATTATGACTTTATTCAAGACCTTGAGTTATTTTGCCTCTTCAGCAGTTATGGTACCTATCAGAACTGGTGTTGTACAAGATATAAGACGCAAACTGTATAGAAAAATATTAGATCTACCTATCGGATTTTTCAGTCAAGAAAGAAAGGGAGATATTATAGCAAGAATTACTGGAGATGTCAGTGAGATAGAAAGTTCAATTATGAGTACCTTAGATATGCTCATAAAAAACCCTATACTTATCATTATCTATTTCCTTACAATGCTTATCATAAGCTGGCAACTTACGATATTTACTATCCTAATAGTGCCTGCTCTAGGTTGGATAATGGGAGTTATAGGTAGAAAGCTCAGAAGGCAATCAACTGAAGCTCAAGAACTTTGGAGTGACTCAATGTCACTTGTAGAAGAGACCCTTGGAGGGCTTAGGGTTATAAAAGCCTTTACAGCAGAAAAGGATATTAATAAAAGATATAATCAGATAACTGAAGATTTAAAAAATAAGGTTGCAAAAGTATCTATAAGACAAGCCTCTGCACACCCTGTAAGTGAATTTTTAGGTACTGTTCTCATTATGATAGTTCTGTGGTTTGGAGGCACACTTATTTTAAGTGACAGCTCTTCTATTGATGCTGCTACATTTATGTTCTACATGGTAATTCTATATAGCATAATCAACCCTCTAAAAGATTTTGCAAAAGCTACTTATAATATTCCTAAAGGAATGGCTTCAGTAGAAAGGGTTGACAAAATACTGAAGGCTGAAAACACTATTAGAGAAAAAAAGAATGCCATAGCTATTACTGAATTTAAAGATAGCATTCAAATGCAGGATATAACATTCTCATACTCAAAACATAAGACTATCTTAAAAAAGTTGGATTTTTCTATAAAAAAAGGGCATAGTGTAGCAATTGTTGGAGAATCAGGTGCAGGTAAATCCACTCTTGTAGACTTAATCCCCCGTTTTTATGATGTTAACTCAGGAGTAATAAGCATTGATGGTGTAGATATTAGAGATTTAAAAATCAATGATTTACGCAAGATGATAGGCTACGTTAACCAAGAGCCTATACTATTTAATGATACTATCTATAACAATATAGCCTTTGGTGTAGAAAATGCAAAAGCAGAAGATGTAATTGCGGCTGCCAAAATAGCAAATGCTCACGACTTTATTATGGAAAAGGAGGGAGGCTACCAATGTAATATCGGTGATAGGGGAACTAAACTTTCAGGAGGGCAAAGACAAAGAATAAGCATAGCAAGAGCTATTCTAAAGAACCCACCAATACTAATTCTTGATGAGGCAACAGCGTCATTGGATACAGAGTCTGAAAGACTTGTACAAGAAGCTCTTATTAGGTTGATGTCAAATAGAACAACTATTGCAATAGCTCACAGACTGTCTACGATTAAAAACTCTGATGAGATATTGGTCATGAGTGATGGAAAAATCGTAGAAAGGGGTAAACACGACGAGTTGATTGCTCTAAAAGGATATTATAAACGATTAAATGATATGCAAAGCTTATGATGAATAAATTAACTATACGCAAAATAGAAGGACTGGAATCTATGAATTTTGCAGAGCTTAGCTCAATCATGATTAAAAAGGCTGAATCAGCAAAAATAGACATAGCTAACTGGGAAAAAGAATTTCCTTACAAACCTGAATGCAAGTTTTACATAGCTCATTCATACAGCCATATAGCAGTACTATTTCAAAATAAAGAACAGGGTATAAGAGCTGTTAATCTAGAAGACAACCAATCTGTATGGGAGGATAGTTGTTGCGAATTTTTTGTATCTGATCCTAATAATAAGAACTACTACAACTTTGAGACAAGTTGCATAGGTACTGTACTATCTGCCTACGGAGAAAAGAGAGAAAACAGACAGAGAAGAGATGCTGAGCAAATGAGCAGAATAATCAGATATAGCAGTCTTCCGCATAAACTTATTGAAGATAAGGAAAATAGCTACAAATGGGATATAGCTATACTTATCCCTTTAGATATGATAGGAGTAGACAAAGACAATCCTAGTAAGACATTAAGAGCAAACTTCTACAAATGTGGAGATAAAACAGCTAGACCACACTTTCTTAGCTGGAATGCAATAGATCTAAGTCAGCCAGACTTTCATAGACCTGAGTTTTTTGGAGAACTTATCTGGGAATACTAAATATGAGAAGATTGTTTTGTTTCTTACTTACAATTGTTCTAACAAGTTCATTTATCTGTAAGGCTCAAAGACTTCAACTTAAGGACTTCAAGCCCATGCTTGATAGTCTAGATAGTCATATAGAGTCAGAACTTCATCAAACTGTAAAATTATCCCTAAAATCCGTTACTAAAAAGGCTACAAGGCTAAATTTCTACTTTAGCGAAAGTCTAGGAGATGTTGCTTGGCATAAAAATGATATATCTTGGTTTAAGAAACAACTAAAGGCTTTTTTACCTAAAAAATACTCTAAGCTACATATTGGACATATACTGGGGAAAAACAGAAAGATAGAAGAATTTATATGTGAAGAGCTGAGTAATTCTGGACAGCCAAAGAAAAGAGCCTATACTATAAATGACCACAATGGAGAAGAAGCAGCACTTGTCAGAAGAATAGACAGCGACATTTACACACAGGGTCTAAGTAACAGATACATTGCACTTTGGCAAAGCCATGGGAGATATTATGAGGAAAAGACAAGGCGATGGGAATGGCAAAGAGCTGTACTATTTGGGACGGTAGAAGATATGTTTACACAGAGTTTTGTACTACCCTACCTGATACCTATGTTAGAAAATGCAGGTGCATATGTACTAACACCAAGAGAAAGGGATACTCAAAAATATGAGATAATTGCGGATAATGACAGGTCTTTTACAGGTGAAAGAAATGAGTTACTAAGACAAGAAGGTGAATTTTGGAAAATAGGTAAATGGGAAAAAGTAGAGCTTGGATTTGCGGACACAAAGCCTTTCTACTCGATTGAAGATAAACCATTTAAACAAGGTACATCTCTAAAAGCAAAAACAAAGAAACAAGCTGATTCATATATTACTTGGACTGCAGACATTAGACATTCTGGCAAGTATGCAGTATACATATCATACCAAAGTTTTCCCAATAGCAGCACTTCAGCTCACTATACAGTCTATCACAAAGGACAAAAAAGTGAATTTCTTGTAAATCAACAGATGGGAGGCGGCACGTGGATATATCTAGGCAGTTTTGATTTTGATACAGATAGCGATAGTAAAGTTGTACTTGACAACGGCACTGTTAATGGAGAACAATATATAAATGATAGTTATGTTAGTGCAGATGCTGTAAAATTTGGTGGAGGTATGGGAAAAATAGCACGTAATACTAAGGGAGAGGAACTTAGTGAACAAGATATTTCCCAATTACCAAGCTATATGGAAGGAGCTATGTATTCTCTGATATGGTACGGCTTAGATTCCACTATAACACAAGCTTTTTCAGATGATTACACCAATGACTACGCATCTAGAGGGGCTTGGGTAAAACATCTGTCAGCAGGCTCTAGAATATCACCTCAAGACAGTGGTAAAGCTATTCCTATCGACCTAGCTCTGGCTTTTCACTCTGATGCAGGAACATTTCCTAACGACTCGACAATTGGGACCTTAGTTATATATGCTAGCAAAGACAAGAAAGCCACTAAATTTAATGATGGGACAGATAGATTTATACAGAGTAGAGCTTTAGCAAATATGGTACAGGCACAGCTTGTAAATGACATAAGAAAGAGCTATGAGCCATCTTGGGCAAAAAGAGCCCTTTCAGATAGGTCATATAGTGAACCTAAAAGTTCAGGGGTACCTGCCCTTATATTAGAGCTACTATCTCATCAAAATTTTGCAGATATGAAATTAGGACTAGACCCCAGTTTCAGATTTAGTGTAGCACGTTCCGTATACAAGGCAATACTAAAATATCTAAGCAATAAATACTCTTTCCCATACACAGTGCAGCCCCTACCTGTAAAGGATTTTTCTGCCAGTATTGTATCCAATAAACATATAAAACTTCAATGGAGGGCAACAATAGACAGCCTAGAAGCCACAGCAATTCCTTCCTCATATATACTTTATACAAAAAAAGGCAATGCTGACTATGACGCTGGGATTAAGATAGAGGCTAATAGTCAGGCTGGTGGATTGGAAGAGATTAGTCTTAATATCCAACAAGATAAGATATATAGATTTAAGATTGTTGCAGTCAATGAAGGAGGTAAAAGTTTTCCTTCGCAAGAATTAGCAGTAGGCATACCAAGTAATTACAAGAGCGACAGGAAGATTCTGATAGTTAATAACTTTGACAGGCTAGCTCCTCCTGCATGGTTTGACACAAAGACTTACGCAGGCTTTAATTATGATCTGGATAGAGGTGTGGCAGATATAAGAGAATTACATTATGTTGGAAGAATGTATGAATATCGTAGGGAAAAAGAATGGATAGATGATGATAATGCAGGCTTTGGCTCATCCTATACAGATGAACTCCAATATAATTACTCAGGCAATAGCTTTGACTATCCTGCAAAACACGGAGAGGCAATAATGTCTAATGGCTATGCCTTTTGCTCTGCCTCGAATACTGCATTTATAAATAACACAGACTTACAAAGTGATTACTGGCTGATAGACCTCATATGTGGCAAACAGATAAGCACAGCCACAGGTACAGGCAATAAGCCTCCACGCTTTACAGTTTTCACTAAAGAGCTAAGAGAAGCCCTAACTAATGCTATTTCTCACTCTTGCAAACTAGTCATATCCGGTGCGAATATTGCAACAGATATTTGGGATAAGATATATCCTATAAATATTGACAGCTTAGAAAGGGAACAAAATATAGCATTTGCAGAAAACATTCTAGGATACAAATGGATTAGCAACTGTGCAAGTAAGACGGCTATTGTAAAAGATGCCCCTAATCAATATATTGAGCCTCTTAATAAGGATATAAGCTATTACCACTTAGCTAATGAATTCTGCTATAATGTGGAAAGCCCTGATGGACTTGCACCTGCTGGGAAATATAGTCAGAGCTTCCTTAAATACAAGGATAGCCAAATTTCAGCAGCTATATGCTCTATACACAAAAGATATAAGACTGTTTGTATTGGTTTCCCAATAGAATGTATAAAAGATAAAGAAGATTGTGTAAGGCTTTTCAAAAATATTTTATCTTTCATGGAAAGAGATGATAATAATCAACAATAATGACTATATTTAGATACAACTAACACATAATATAATGACTGCAAGACAAGAAGAGATTATACAGCTAATTCATAAAGAAGTAAAGCCAGCCTTAGGATGCACAGAACCAATAGCTGTCGCCTTGGCTGTTGCAAAAGCTGTTGAACTAATAGAATCAAAATGCAATCTCTGTAAGGCCATCAATTGGAGACTTGAAGAAGACTTCCAAATAGAGCTTCATCTTAGTGGCAATCTTATCAAAAATGGTATGGGCGTTGGTATACCAGGTACAGGCATGGTAGGACTGCATATTGCTGCCGCTCTTGGTGCAACCTGTGGGAAATCTAAATATGGGCTTGAAGTTCTAAATGATATTGATGAGACTTCACTTTCTAGAGCAAAAGAACTTGTCGCCAAGAAAATGACTAAGGTACAAGTTGCTAAATGTAGCCAAAAGCTATATATAAAGGCTATAATCAATACTTTAAGCAAACACCAGGCATCTGTTGTTATTGCAGACGACCACGACAAAATCATAGAAGCCTATCTCGATGCAGAACAAGTATTAAACACAAATAAAAATACAGAAGACGGACAGATTGTTGAAAAAGACAACAAAGACTATGGCCTAAGCGTAAAAGAAATATTTGATTTTAGTAGAGAAGTAGAATACAGAGATATTCAATTTATCCTACAACATAGAAAACTTAACTATGCCCTAGCGAAAGAAGGATTACAAGGCAACTATGGTTTAAGTGTAGGCAAAACTATAAAAAACACTAGCGAAGTTTTTGGAAAGGACTTTTTAAGCTATGCAATGGGACTTACAGCTGCGGCTTCAGATGCTAGAATGGCAGGTTGCACATTACCTGCTATGAGTAATTCAGGAAGTGGTAACCAAGGAATTACTGTAAGTATGCCTGTTATAGCATATGCAAAGAAGTATAAAAAAAGTGATGAGCAACTAGCTAGAGCCTTAATAATGAGCAATCTTATTGCAATACATATCAAGGCTTATCTAGGCAAATTATCAGCCCTCTGTGGTTGTGTAGTTGCATCTGCTGCATCTGCCTGTGGTATTGTCTACCTTAAAGATGGAAATTATGAGCAAGTATGTGCAGCTATCAAAAATATGATTGGTAATATTACAGGTATGGTATGTGATGGTGCCAAGGTTGGTTGTGCTATGAAAGTTGCCTCGGGTGTTTCAAGTGCTGTACAATCAGCAGTACTTGCAATGAATAATATATGTATTTCTGAAAATGACGGAATAATAGATAAAGATATTGAGAAAACTATACAAAATCTAGCTACAATAGGTTCTCAAGGCATGGCTTCTGCTGATGAGATGATACTCAATATCATGACCTGTAAATAGACACATATATAATTAAATATTATATATTATACGCTATATTATACGCTATATTATATGCTATATTACATTCTGCGTTATATTAGATTTTTATCACTTATCCTCACGAATTATCAGTTAGAGCTATTGTCATAAAGCCTTATGCCATATTTACATGTTAATTATTTAAATATATATAAGGAATCTTGAAGTGAAAGAACTCTTTGAAGTGATATGTTATTTGATTATTCAATGGAATAGTGCTAAACAATTATAAACTATATAGAACAACAAGGATATAGCCTAATATTCCCCCATAGGCTAAAGAGCCTCTATTATACTTAACATCATATAAAAATAAGGTTTTGCCGTACAAAGGTAAAGAACGATATGTATTATGACACAATATAAAAAAAGAGAAAGCTATTAAACTTTCTCTTTTAGTGGGAGCAGAGGGAGTCGAACCCCCGACCCTCTGCTTGTAAGGCAGATGCTCTAAACCAACTGAGCTATGCTCCCAAGCGTTATTTCGTTCCTCGAACGTGATTGCAAAGATAGGCATTTTTTTTTATCCTGCAAATTTTTCAAACAAAAAAAATCATTTTTTTCAATAAAAACTATACTAAATACTTTTTTACTATATTAATTAAGGATCAATTTACCGTCTAAACCATTTATTTACACCTAATTACATTTATTAATAAAATAAAACACTCTAATATTTACTAAGAAAGTAGTTTCTAATCTTTTTTATACAATTATCAGTATAAAAGGCTAAAAAAAATTATGCCAACATAAGTAATCACAATAACTCAATAATAACATGTTAAAATATACTATGTTCGCTTCTATAAAATAAAGCTTGGCACCTAATATCACAAAATATTTAGCTATTTTCGCAGAAAATATTAAAGCATGATACAGACAATTATTCACTACAGCCTGCATTTCATTGCACCTGCACTACTTGCCTACATATTCTTTCCCAAAAGCTATTGGAAAAAGGCTTATCTCTACATGCTATTAAGCATGCTTGTAGACGCTGACCACCTACTTGCAGACCCGATATTTGACCCAAATCGTAACAGCATTGGCTTTCACCCTTTACACAGCTACATTGCCATTTCTATATACATCATACTCTGCTTTCTTCCCTACAAGAGATGGAATATTCCCCTATGGATAAAAGCTGTGAGCATTGCCCTTGTCTTTCATATGATAACAGACTTTCAAGACTACTATCTTTGGCATTAGAACTAACTTTTATTTAAGCTAAGCCATATTTCTCATAAATAGGGCTTAATCTAACAATACAACATAGTGCACATCAATAACTAAGCACAATAATAGAGAGGAACTATAACTCAGCTTGAAGCCAATAAAAATTAATAACTCATAGTACAATGTAAAACAAAAGACGGTGCCCATTCTTTGATACCTAAAAAGGACTGTGCCAAAAATAAATTTGAACACAGCCCTAAAAAGAATATTAATAAATCTTTATTAATATATAATTATTACTCTGCAGCAGATTCCTCACCTATTGATGGTGCTTTTTTATGTGGTACTGTTGCTTCAACCTTTTCAAAATCTTGAGTAGAGTTATTAGTATCTACATAGTTCACACCATCAAAACGTCTAACTATGGACTTTCCCTCATAATTCTTAAATTCTACACCAAAAGCCTCTCTTACACTATTAAAACCAGCATCCAAACTTGGATTTATATATGACTGAACATAATTTGCTTGAGGACAAACTGTAACCGCATCTATAACCCATTCATTAGGAATAAGCATGCAATATCCGTCTCCTCCGCCTGTGGCATAACCACCAACACGACGCCATACAGCATGCATAACATATTTATTATTTTCTTCTGCTGTAAGCTCTTCCTTAGTTGCCTTCAAATCAACCAAAGCATAAGTAAAAGCTGCTTGAGCTGTAAAGAAATCTGTCTCGGTACCCTTTTGTTCCAATTCCTCAGAATAAATCACTTCTAAATTTGGTACCTTAGGATTATTATATATATCCTTATCCTCCATCTGTTCTTCAGATAAATATTCAAAGTCTGCATTTGTCAAATCCCATGAATATTGTGCAGCTCCCCAAAAATCATCTTCTGAGGTATAGTCTCTAGCAGATTTTGCTATCAAGACAGTCTTGCCAGGAGCTACTGGATAATCCTTACCAGTGCCAGGGAATTTTAATACCATAGAAGCCGCAAAATTATTCATTAAGGCATCTTTACCTCCAGAATTAGTAAGATCCTTCATATCTTTATTTTGAAAAGCATGTTGAACCAAGGCTAAGCCATCCAAATAAAGAGTTTTAGTCTTACTAGGATTAATTATCTTAATATATGCGTCATCCTCTATAAAACCTTTATCACCCTCATTACCACCTGTATTAAACTCATAGAACAAAAAGTGATCTATACTTGCAGGTTCTTCTTTTTCAACTGCTGGTTTGCACGCATTAAGTGCAACAAGACTTGCTAAGCAAGCTACTGAAATTTTTAATATCTTTTTCATAATTATCTTGAATTTTAAATATTTTACAAATAGAATGTACCAAAACCTGAACCTCCTGAGCCATCTGCAGACTGTACTTGAGTATTCCTAATTGCCTCAAAAGCCTCCTCAGGAGTAATACCTAACTCATTAGCCATATGAACATAATAGGGCTCAAAAGGGTCATCATGTGTAGGGTCTGTATCAAAGGAATTGGTATATATCTTAAATGGTAGATTAAAACGCATAATTTCTACCCACTTAGACAAAGGATTAGGCTTATCAAAAGGTGCACAGACCTTTGTACTCACAGCTGATTCTCTATCACCCTCACTATCAAGAGGAACATCGTTTAAGGCCTTCATTCCCTTTTCACATTTCATCACACGAACTGCCAAATAGAACTGCGGTAATAAGAAAGAACGCCTATCATACTTTCTGCCATCTGACAAGTCATATGGCCACCAATTACTATTATTTAGCTTATCTACCTCTAAGTCTTGTAATACATCAAATTTGAAGTAACCCTTAAGTCCGACATTATCTTGATCATAAATAGGGAAGGCATCATACATATCTTTCCTAGACAAAGGTGGTAACAACCTGATATTAAACAACCTTCTGACACCATCACCCATATCATCATGTGTCCAAGTATCTCTATAATCATACATAAATACATGCTTAGTTGCCTCTCGTCTAGATTCAAAATCATTTTTATCAGCAAAATATGCAGATGGTCTAGGACTTTTATCTTCCTTATCTCTAATTCTCAGATCCATAACTGGATAAGGCTCTCCCTTATCATTAAGATCAGATATAGAGAAAAATATTTGATATTGATCAGAGTGTTTATAGATATCGTCGTTTAGCAGTCTTCCATTCTTATCAAAGAAGTACAACATCATAGCCCAAAGTCTGGAATTACCTCCAATAAGACGGAAATAATCAGCTTTTGTTTTGCCATTCTCCAACTCCAAATAACTTAAAATAGAAGAATCTCTTAACTCTAATTTAACACCTTGAGGAGTATTATGCAATATACCAAACTCTTCCTGTCTCCATGCAGCCCTAGGATAGACATAGTTTCCGTGCATCTTACCTTCACCATGTGGATGTCCTTCCTTCATCATAATAAGACAGGTTGCCCAATTTGCAAAGGCTCCATCTGGATCAGGATTTGGAATATCTTCCTGAACCTTAGGAGGCACATATAAATCAGCCGCCGTGGTAGGAATTTTTTGTTTTACAATTTTGCCCCTTTCCTCATCAACATTAATAGCTCCAAAAACAAATTTCTTACAAGAGCTAAATGATAATAAGGATAAAAATATAAAAAAGGCAATAGTATATATCTTTCTCATAATTATTCACTATTAAATTACTGTAAATGCTAGATCATCATAGAAGCCAGTCCCCCAAAGCATCTGTCTTAGTGCTGCCTCATCTGCATCCTTATAAAAACGCTTTATATCTTTTATACACTGCACTTTATCTTCTTCTGACACTTCCTGTCCATGCTCGCCGACATTTGCTATTACCCTAAAAGGAATAGGATAATCTATATCAAATGAGTTCCATGAAGGTGACAATTTATTGTGTCCATAGGTAGCATTACCTCTGTATTTACCACCAGGTGTCATTATGTGTGCAATAGCTACCCTCATTTGAAAACACACATCTTTTTGATGAAACTTCAACAAGCCCTTAAATCCTAAGGCATCCAAAGGGTCATATTTCCCCAATTTTCTATCCTTTCTTAACCAAGTAGTACGCTTTCCTACCCTTACACGTCCCAAATCATCATTACCATAAACCCTATCGCCATAATAAGACTCAACAGGATCGGTATCCCTATATTCATATGTAAATATTTCGGGAACTACTGCATTTAATTCCTCTGCGGATACAGCCTTATACAAATTATAATCGACACCATTCATAGTATATGGAACTAAGGCTTTTTTACTTAATGAATTTTCAATAGAAGCAAAAGCCAAAGCCTTATTATACTTTGTAGTATTAGCTTTATATTCAGCATTTGCTGGCAAATAAATATTGTTAGGATATACTAAATTAGTTTTCACTAACTGCCCATCCTTTTTTTGAAACAAATACTTATCAATATAAGTGCTATCCAAGGTCATAGGATATGTAAGATGCTGTCCATCAAGAGAATAATTCTGTATAGTAAAGAAATGCTGATGCACCATCAAAGTGGAATTCTCCTCATCATCCTTATCATATCTTGAAAACTGATGATTTATCAATGTTCCATTAGGATCAAAATATTTAAGCTCTAAAGCATACTCAAAATCAGAACCCATAATAACATCAAATACCTTACGGCTAGATGATATTACCATATTACCTCTATCATCCTTTGTAAAATCAATCTGTTGATAGACAGGAAGAGGTACTGGTTTATAAGGCAGATTAAAAGCATGATATACCCATCTTCCACTTAGTCCAGTATCCGGTCTATACGGATAGGTCAAACGAAGGATAGCCTGAACAGAAGCAATTTGTTCATGACCTTTTACATCCCTTTCAATATATGAAGGGGGAGATTCAACCAATGTCTTTACAAATTCACTATTACCCAATTTTGAACAGGCAACAGAGAACAGAAACATAACTAATATTGATATTGCAATTATATACTTTTTCATCTTACTAGAAATTTACAATTGTTCTTAAAGAAAAATTTGCTCCCCTAGCATGGGCATAGAAACGGAAACGGTCTGTATACTCTTTATACAAGTTGTTCATCACATTATCACCCACTACCATAAATTTGATATTTCGTCCCTTTGAAAAAGAGTAAGCTATATCTGCACTTGCATTTAACAAGAAATAAGCATCAGGAGATTCAGGGGCAAGGTCCTTTGCAGGATCAAAATGTGTTTGCTTTGTAACATACAGGCCATCACAAGATAAAGATGCTGACCATTTTTTAGACTTGCCAAATGTAAAATCATACTTAGCAGAAAGACCATATCTATCTGATGGCATAAATGGCAACCAATGAGGTCCTCTATCAGGGGACTTTCTATCCTGAGATAAATTCCTTGCATTTATCCACTCACCTTTAGCTGAAAGACTTAAGCCCTTAAAAGGAACAACTGTTGCAGTAATATCTCCTCCTATAAACCTAGCATCATCTTGTTCAAAAATAAATTGAGGATATTTTCCACTTGGGTGATTATGGAATCTCTTATCACCCTCTCCAATACTATCATAAATATAGTTAAACACATGTTGATAGAACATACTAGGCTCTATTGACAACCAAGAGTTACGGTAAGTACCACCTAGAATAGACTTAAAACCTTTCTCACTATCTAAATTTCTATTTCCAACAACCCAATATGTGCCATGGTGTAAACCTGTTCCATACAATTCATTAACATCTGGTGGACGCCAAGACCAACCGATATTTGCTCTTAGATCAAAATTTTCATTGAACTTATAGTGTGTGGCAAGACTTCCGGTAAGATTCTCATAGAACTTATAATCATTATAGTAAGTATATGAAGTCAAACTAGAGTAACCATTTACACCCTGTGCCCTTATATCATATCTAAGACCTGCTGACATTTGCATATTTCCTACTGTTGCCTGTGCAATCATAAATGCACCCATTGTCCATGCAGCATAGTTTGGTATAAATGCTGGCACCTTAGTTCCTGGGACGTTATAATTGTACTGATACAAAGAAGAAACTCCTGTTTGAGTTTTTAAAGATAAGACCTTCCAATATGCACTCCATACAGCATCTGTTGTAAGTGTTGTAAGCATTAAATCTTGTACAGGTACCCAGTTGTACTGATACAATTTTCTATTCTCAAACTCCTGCCTTAAATTATCTTGATATGAAAATTTCACATCTAGATTATGATCATCATTCATATTCCATTTAAGCTCAGTCTTCAATGTAAAGTGCTGACTTTGTTGGAAAGGAGGAATAATATCATAAGAAAAAGGCTTAAATGTCTCAGCTTCAGGTCTTCCAATTAAGAACCTTTTAAGCAATTGATCAAGGTCGGACACATGACTAGCATAGTATATACCACTTCTAGAATAATATAAACTAGAGAATATAGTCGCTGTAAGCTTTCTTGTTTGAAAACCTCCTAGTGCAGAGAAACTGATATTATTAAAAGCCGTATTATTTAAAATATACTCAGCTGTGCTATAATCTCCTGCTTTTTGATACATACCATGCACACGTAAACCCCAGTTCTTATAACCCACCTCGATAGAACCAGAGCCACTATAATCCTTAGCATTTGTAGCATAACCGATATTTGCCTTTCCTAAGACCTTTAACTTATTATGTCCATAAGGAAGTGGAGCCTGATTGAACAGGACTACACCACCCACTGCACCATAACCATAACGTATAGCTTCAGCACCCTTTACGACCTCAACTATACCTGCACTCGTGTGGTCAATCTCAGGAGCATGGTCCTCTCCCCAGCTTTGACTTTCAAGTCTTACACCATTATTAACCAATAAGATACGGCTACTGTGCATACCCTGTATCACAGGTTTCACGATAGTACTACCAGAGCTGATTGTACTAAGTCCAGGCACACTCTCAAGAAGCTTACCTAAAGATAGGGCTGTTCCCTTTTCTAGACTTGTAGTATCCACTGCTACTGCTTGTTGCAATACTATTGTGTGTTTTTGCTTTGCACTAACATATATAGTATTCAAACTTTCATCAGTTGCTTGCATATATACAAGAATAGGCTTGTTCAGACTTATCTTATAGACTTTATCTGTAATATCCTTAAGACCTAGGGACTTTACTGAGATTTTAATCTGTTTAGAAGATGCTGGATAAGTAATAGTACAATATCCATCGACATCACTAATATAGGCTTTTTTAGCCACCATTACGACTGCCCCAATCACAGGGGCCTTGGTAGACTGCTCCAATACTCTTATCTTCAATTGTGCCTTTGTTTGGGCAACAACAACTCTTTCAGTTATAAAATAACTAGGAAGAATAAGCAGTAAGAGAGCAGCTACAATTTTGTAGATCTGCATAATTTTAATATTAAATAAACATGGGCCTCCATAGCCCTCATATTAAGCCGTCGCAAGTCTATAAAAAAAAACTTACTTTTCCAAATCTATTTAGCAAAAAAGTAAATAATAAGATATTTTGACATTAAATCTACCCTCAAGGTCTAGATAGTAATTAACCTTCATGACATACGAAACTACTATAACAAAGTGCAAGTATAAAACATAAGGCTGAAAGCAGACAACTTAAAATTTAAAACTACAAGTATGAAACGGCAAAATTAAACCTCAATTATAAAACTTGAGGAATGCTATTGATTAAAGTAATTGAAAAGTGAAATTATAAATTAAAGATATTCAGATATTAAAAAAGTAGATCCACCTAAATATATCAAGGCCTTGTCATACTTAATTGCCTCCTTCTTACAATATTCAACAGCTTCCTTTACATCTTCAAAAGAAGCTAATGGCATTATGTTATGAGATTTAAACATATCTACCAACTCAAGATGAGTAAAGGAGCGGGCATTATGAGCCTGAGATAGTACAAATGAAAAACGCTGCCCGTCACAAGAGGATAACAAAGACAATACTTCTTCAATATCCTTGTCCCTCATAACTGCCATAACTATGTATATATGAGAATATTCTGATTGTTGAAGTTGGCTTAGATTATACTGCCAAGCCTGAGGATTATGGCCTATATCAGCTATAATATCAGGCTTTGTATCCAAAAGTTGCCAACGTGCGATAAATTCTGTCCTCACAGAGGTCTTAACGAGAGCATTATAAACAAGAGACTCATCTTTTAGCTCATGATAAGTAGATGATAATAAAGATATTGCAGATAAGACTGTATTCAGATTTTCCCTCTGATAACTTCCTCTTAGATCCATATTTTCCAAACAAGAGACATATAAATCTGTATCATTAAAGGCATTTTCTGATTCCACACATAAGGAAGATTTTAACATAGCTTGTTGCCTTATCACCCTCAAAGCTATTTCAGGCATTTTTCCCAAAACAACTGCTATACTATCTTTTACAATACCAGCCTTTTCAAATGCTATCTTATCCAGACTATCCCCAAGTAAAGCACAATGATCAAAGGCTATGGAAGTAATAATACTCAAAATAGGATTTACAATGTTTGTACTATCAAGACGCCCGCCTAATCCAGTCTCTATCACTGCAATATCCACACTCATGTCACTAAAATACTTAAAGGCTAATGCAGTTGTTATCTCAAAAAAAGACAAATTGCGATGCTCAAACTCTGCCTTATATCTTACAAGAAAATCATATACATAGTGCTTAGGCACCATCTCAACTCCTTCATTTGTAATAAGCCTTGCCCTCTCCCTAAAATCTACTATGTGTGGAGAAGTATATAATGCAACTTTTTTCCCTGTTGCTGCCAATACAGATGCTAACATACTAGATACAGAGCCCTTCCCATTTGTACCTGCTACATGTATTATTGGATATGAGTCTTGAGGATTGCCTAGAAAATCACAAAAGCCCTTTATGCCTTCTAATCCTGGTTTATAAGCTTTTGCAAAACTCACATTCTGCACTGAAGGGAATCTCTTAAATATATACTCTAACAAGCTTTCATACTTAGCACTATCAAAATCCATCATCTCCATATAGCATTTGATTAAGACATTTATACAAAAATATCACAAAAATAATCCTTTTAACTTAAGTTCAACACATTTTAAGGATTTTATAAATTATTCCCATTATGATTTTGCATAAGTAAATTAATGAATATTATATCTTAAAAACATAAAGCATAATACAAAGAAGCTATATTTTTTATACATTTGTATATGTACATATTAAACTATTCACATTTATATGAGTATAATTACATCAACTGAATTCAGGAGAAATCAACGATATTACTTAGATCTTGCCGAAAAAGAACCTGTATTTATCACAAGAGCTGGTAAAAAAGCTATAGTTCTAACAAGTTTAAATCTAGACAATTACCCCACTGCAAAAGAGATTTGTTCAATACAGAAAGGCTTAAAAGAATTTGAAAAAGGTAAATTTACGACTATTGATGTAGAAAATCTATGGGAAAGTATAGTATAATCATCTCTAATGAGATAAAAAATAAAAATAGGACATTATTTATAAATAAGCATAGTATAAATAAAGCTAGAAAACTTAAGTTCAACACATTTTAAGGATTTTACAGTATTAATTTATATCTTTATATTCATAATTAAATTTATATACTGAATAAGATTGTTTATGTCCCAATCCATACTACATTCACAATACATAATAGATGGTATAAAACAAAGTGCCAGTCCTTTTGCAATGCTAGAAACAGCAAAGGCTAAGCCAAGCATCAATGAAGAGTATAATGAGGAAAAAAGCCAGAACACTATAATTGATGAAAACATAGATTTTGTATATGGAGAGAGTATTTGCAACCAATCACATATATACAAGTACTCTGATCTTATTCTAAAGCATATAAAACAAGAAAGGGCTATCAGTCTTCCACACATTAAGAGCCAGAGCAGAACTTTAGTAGCAGAAGCCCTAATAGAACAAATATGGAAAGAGGGTAGTTTCTGTCTAGACAATTTAAGTATAGATATATCATGGGATTGGAATAGCAAAGAGCTAGGCAATCTTGCCACTTTTTACCAGAGTGTAGAAGCTGTGTGCGAATATATAGAAGCCTTAGACATTTCTATCAACAAATACCAGTGTACAGAAAACCAATCTAATCAACTAACAATCAAGGCCCTACTTAACAAGCAACAAGAAGTATCAGATACAAGCCTAACACTAAGACAAAGAAGACTTTGCCCTGAAAACATTAGCAGAGATGAAAACTCATGGCTGATATATATCCCTTTTGACAGCTCAGACTTCAGGCTTGGGGCTTCATTCCTTAGCCAAATATTAAAGCAAGAACAAGAGCTTGCCCCTAAAATAGATGATGCTGCATATTTCATAGATTGTTACGAAATTGTACGAGAATTTGTTGAAGACAAACTAGTTGTATCGGGCATTGGTGTAGGAAAAGGAGGACTCATCACAGCACTGCATAAAATATTAGGCAATAATTATGGCTTAAAGGCAGATATTAGTGGAATTATGCAGGCATATGAGAATTCCAATCAGATTGAGATACTTTTTTCAGAAATCCCTGCAGTAATAATTGAGGTAAAAGAAGATGACTATGAATATATTGACACAGCTATGCTCTTACAAGATATTGCATACTACCCTCTATGTTCTTGTCGCAAAGAAGGCAACAAACTACGTATAATAGCAGAAGAAAGTAATAGCATATCAAAAATATTACAAAGTCTCATACACAGCAATGCCAGTGAGGGAGAAGATTAAAAAGTCATAAAGGCAGAGTCATTGTATCATATATTCCAAAGAGAAGAAGACTAAAACATATAATTATGGGTAAACACAAAACTAAGCGAAGTAAAATATTTGTACTTGATACAAATATCATTTTACATGACCATAACGCTATTAAGAAATTTCAGGAGAATGATATAGTTATACCTATGGCAGTATTAGAAGAGCTTGATAAATTTAAAAAGGGCTTTGACTCTATCAACATAAATGCCAGAGGTTTTATGAGAGAAATTGACCATCTTACAGACTCTAAGCTATTTGGAGAAAAAGGAGTAAAATTAGGCGAAAACTTAGGCTATATAAACATAGTAGCAAATCATCCATTTTCAAAAAATTTGGAAAAACTTTTTAAAGACGACATCCAAGACCATAGAATACTCTCGACTGCTATATGGATAAGGGATAGCAATCCTGACAAATATGTAGCACTTGTAACTAAGGATATAAACCTTAGAATGAAGGCTAAGGCCTGTGGTATGATAGCTGAGGACTATAAAAGTGATAGGATAGAAGACGAAAAGATAGAAAAGCAACAACAAGACATTGAATGGATTAGAGACTGCTCTGAAGATGATTTACTATTACTACAAGAAAAAGGTATAGAAGCTAATAAACTCTTACAAGGCACAATAAAAGCCAATCAGTTATTTATCTTTGAAAGAAAAAACAAGAGCCTTGTCTACGCAAAATATAATATAAAGGCAGGACTTATTGAGCAAGAAAAAGAAAAATACGCCTACGGCATAAGACCTCGAAATCATGAGCAAATGTTTGCTCTCAATGCCTGTTTGGATAAGGACATACAATTAGTATCCCTTACAGGTGGAGCAGGTACAGGAAAGACATTGATAGCCTTAGCCGCTGCCATTGAACAGGCTAATGAATATGATCAAATTATACTGACTCGCCCTACCGTAATTTTGGGCAACCAAGACATAGGCTTTCTTCCCGGAAATGAGAAAAGTAAGATGACACCATTTGTTCAACCCCTTATGGATAATATACAAGTAATTAAATCTCAATTCAAAAAAGGAAGTAAAGATGCCAATAAGATTGAAAGCATGCTAAAAGAAGAAAAGATACTTATCTCCCCTTTAGCCTATATTAGAGGAAGAAGCCTAGGCAATGTCTTTTATATAATAGATGAGGCTCAGAACCTTAGTCCACACGAGATAAAAACAATTATCACAAGGGCGGGTAAACATACAAAAATGGTATTCACAGGGGATATTAATCAGATAGATCAACCATACTTAGACAAGTGGTCCAATGGCTTGACTCATTTATATGAAAAGATGAGTGGCCAGGCATTATTTCAACATGTAGATCTGAAAAAAGGTGTGAGAAGCCCTCTATCTGAAATAGCGTCAAGACTACTTTAATAGAATTAGACAACTAATAATAGCTGTATAACATATTTTATTAAACAAAACAGAATAGTAATTGCGTAATATTCTTCCCTATTTTAGTTAATCTATAAGACTAGCAAGAATCCATTTTATACACATAAAGCAGGAATATTAGATAAATATTTCTGCTTTATTTATTAATTGACTATTTATTAATAATATATCTAAGAATATACTCTAATAACTATTTTTTCAACAACTATATACAAAATGATCTTTAACACAGCTCTTTTAATATATTCCTAAATGCTATAATTATCAACATCATTATTTTAAGATATTACTCCCCCTATTATATATCAAACTAATAAGGAGAAACTGCTGCATTATATAAAAACACCTTGAATAACAATACGATACAGGCTTATAAACTAATTATAATAATTTAATAACTGCAATGCTTAGGTAGTAAAGATATTATAAACTTAGATAGCACAGATACAAGATACTAAAGTTGAAAATGCCATAAAACGACTCCCATACTTACAGATACATTTAAGGAATGCTTAGTACCATATTGAGGAATTTCCAAGCTAAAATCACTTTTATCTACAAGTTCCTGCTGTACTCCAGCAACCTCATTACCGAAAATAAGAGCATATTTTTTATTAGCTTCACGTTTAAAATCCTTTAAACTCTTAGAGTCCACAGTCTGCTCCACACTTACTACAACATAGCCTTCAGACTTCAACTCATCTATAAGCAAACTTGCGTCCTCCCTATACTCCCACTGCACAGCATCCTCTGCCCCAAGTGCGGACTTATGTATTTCTGCACTAGGTGGAACATTGCATATACCACAAAGCCATATCTTATCAACAGCAAAAGCATCAGAACTTCTAAAAGCTGAGCCTACATTATGAGAACTCCTCACATTGTCTAAGACCAATACTATACCAGAATTTTCTTTACGTTTATACTCTTCTGTACTTAACCTATTAAGTTCAATATTTAATAATTTACGTTTATTCATAATTTTGGGAGAAAAATATCGGTACAAAGGTAATAATAAACAATATTAATCTTATATTTGTCTTATAAAAATGCTTATTCTTTAATAATTCTAAAATTCATGAAACAGGATCTTCAGATATTCGATTTAATAAAAAAAGAGAAAGAGAGACAATCTTCTGGACTTGAACTTATAGCATCAGAGAATTATGTAAGCGACCAAGTTATGGAAGCAATGGGTTCTATATGCACAAATAAATATGCAGAGGGCTACCCTAAAAAACGCTACTATGGTGGTTGTGAGATAGTTGACCAAATAGAGCAGCTTGCTATTGACAGACTATGCAAAATATATGACGCTGAATATGCAAATGTTCAACCTCACTCAGGAGCTCAAGCCAATATGGCAGTAATGATGGCTATACTTAAGGCTAATGATACCTTTATGGGCTTAGACCTCGCACATGGCGGTCACCTTACACATGGTTCCCCTGTAAATGTATCAGGCATACTTTACAATGCAGTATCATATGGAGTCAATAAAGACACTGGCTACATAGACTACGATGAGATGGAAGCTAAAGCAAGAGAGCATAAACCAAAGCTTATCATTGGTGGTGCTTCAGCATATTCAAGAGAATGGGATTATGAGCGTATGCGTAAAATTGCTGACGAAGTAGGTGCAATTCTATGGGTGGACATGGCTCACACAGCAGGACTTATAGCAGCAGGCTTACTCAAAAATCCTATAAAATATGCACACGTTGTTACCTCTACAACCCACAAAACATTGAGAGGCCCAAGAGGTGGTATTATACTATTAGGCAAAGACTTCCCTAATCCATGGGGGGCAAAGACTCCAAAGGGAGAGATAAAGATGATGAGTGCTATACTTAACTCTTCTGTCTTCCCAGGCATACAAGGAGGCCCTCTAGAGCATGTGATTGCAGCAAAGGCAGTATCATTTTACAAGGCTCTACAACCAGAGTACAAGGAATATCAACAGCAGGTACTCAATAACGCACAAGCTATGTGCAAAGAGTTTATAAACAAGGGATATAAGATAGTAAGTGGTGGAACTGACAATCACCTACTACTCATAGACTTAAGAAGTAAATTCCCAGAGCTTAATGGTAAAGTAGCAGAAAACGAGCTTGTAAAGGCAGACATTACTGTCAATAAGAATATGGTACCATTTGATAGTCGTTCGCCTTTCCAAACCTCAGGTATACGTGTAGGAACACCTGCTGTAACCTCCAGAGGTTTTATAGAAAAAGATATGACTGATATTGTAGATTTACTTGATACTGTACTAGAATCTGCCAACAAACATCTTGAGGCACTAACAAGCAAAGAGGCATTAAGTCCTGCACAAGAAGAAGCTCTTGCAGAACATAGAAAATGTCTTGAAGAGGTTAAGAAGAAAGTCAATATGATGACAAGTGGCAGAATGCTCAATAAATATTAGCAAAAGCTCTAAATCAAGAAAAACCGATACTAATTAGTATCGGTTTTTTTGTACTATACCTCCAATTTTAACTTTAAAGGAATATAGTAATAAGGATAATTACTAGCACTGCTACTAATAGCTATCTGATAAAGATATTGTGCTACTGACTTCTTATCTACGTCTATTGCAATATGCAAAGTAAGAGAGCTATTAGGCTTAACTCTAGTATTTGGCTTCACATCTAATTGAACACATTTACAAGTAGCTGCAATATAGTTAATTATCATAGTCTTATTACCTGTATTTGAAATCACAATACTATCCCTAATCTGTTTCGTTTCCGACTTATGAATTGTTTTAAAATCAATCTCTTTCTTACTAAAATCTATTACAGCCTGCTTCTTAGTCTTATTTTGTGCTATAACTGGCAATACTAATACAAGGCATACAAGAGACAATACTAATCTATTCATATCTTATTCATTTAAATTAAATCTTGTGCTAATTTAATAAATAATATCTTACAGAAGCAAGAAAATACATATTTGCATAAAGATATCTCAATCTAAATTAAAAGTATTTTGACGTAAAAGAAGTCTATATAATAATGATCTTACGACTTATTCAACTAAAAAAGCTAAGCAATTAAAAGTATATATAATTCTTTGTAGTAATGGGTAATTTTACTTATTCAATTGGGTAAGCTGCTCCATAAGCAATTGGAAGCTATATAGAATAAAGCTAGCACCTTAATCCGATAAACTAGAGAAGATATAAGTATTGTACAGCAAAATAATATAAAAAAGGGAGTTGCCTAAAACAACTCCCTAATATTTATAGAATTAAAATATTTCTATTTTATTGTTGCTTAACAGTCTTCTTAACTCTTACTGTAACAACTGTACTTATCTGACCATAAGTATACATTACTGTAACAGGCACCTTTAATTCAAAGTCTGATGTTACCTCTGTACCATTGTTCTTGTAAGTAAGGAAGCCATACTTAGATGTTTTACCTTCCCAAGAAACTTCAGTATCATTAGGAGTAGTCTTTCCATGATACTCTACAAGTATAGTCTGAGGAAGAGGTTTATCAACTTTAGAATTATTAAGATTAGACTGAACATCAGCAGGTTTTACTATAATCTGTTTAACCCCATAGAAGCCCCAATAGTTTTCATTTTCAGAGAACTTGTTACCTCTCCAATCTGTTACACCGATCAAATCTTCTAAGTTGATAAATGAACCGTCTTTGCCAAGATCAACTCCATCTGTAAAGCTCATATCACTAACAGCATTAATAACTATAGGCTTAACATAATTTGCCTTGAAGCTATCCTTACCATCTACCTTTATAGTAGCCTTGTACTTATCATCATCTACTTTATTGCAGATAGAAGCTTCTATCTTATAGTAAATTGAAAGTTCACCTGTATTCAATAATAATTTTCCCTGATAAGAATTATTCTTAAGCATAACTTTATTTGATGTTAGCTCATTTGTAATCTGAGCCATTAGAGATTTTTGACCATTATAAGTTACATGCAACTCAGTACCATTATTTTCAACAGCGTACTCAACCTTTAAACCACCAACAGTCTTAATCTCTGCCATCTTCTTAGCATCAAATACATATTTAATATTTGTAAACTGCTCAGGTAATTTAACCTGTCCTACATTTGGTTTTCCATCTTTTGTCACCCATGTAGTAAATGGAGAATTAAGATCGTTATTAAACACTGCATTTGTACTTTGGCTTTCATTTGCAGTAGGAACATTTATGTTAAACGATACAGCAGATTTATCTGATGTCCAGAAATTACTTACCTTATTAGCTTCAACTAAGTTAAATTCTTTAACTGCAGGAGTAAATGGAGTTGTAAGAGTAATATTAATAACATTTAACTTCTTACCCACTGTAGGTTTAACTTTTCTTTCAAACTTGATTACATTGCTCAACTTAGTTTCAGTAAGCATAACAGCATAATCTTCATTGAATGATAACTCTAAAGCCTTAGTTGGATCATCTTTAGAGAACTGGATAGCAACGCCTCCTTTAGCCTTCGGTGTAGCACTTAAATCAGCAGGTACTGCAAATAATTCATCAAATTTAGTAAGGTCCTCAATCTTATTCTCTTCTCCTAAGATTTCATTTACCTTAGCAAGGACTTGAGCTTTAAACATTTCAGCAGTTACTGCAGATGTAAAGCTATCTTTGCATTCAAATGCAATTGCAGGAGTCTCAATAGTTAAATCTAATGGAGCTGGCTCTGGTTCTTCATTGAAAGTAATAATAACCTTGATATAAGCTACTGAATATACCTTATCACCTTTCTTTAATAATACTCTAACAATAGGCCTCTTATAAAGTGGGCTCTTTTCAGCCTGAGTTTTTCCACTAGCATTTTCTTTTGGAGTAAGCACACCTGCAGCAGAAAGATTAACATAAGCGTTCATAGCAACACCTGCAGGTTGAGCTGGATTTTCTTGTTTGTGTTCTTCAACTACCTCATTAGTTATTGGAGCTGGTTCCTCGGCTACACCCCTATAGTTTTCTCCAACCAATTCAAAAGAGATACTAAAGCCTTTTGCCTTAAGTTGATCTACTGTGAACACCTGTGTACCTGATTGTACAGCAACAATAGTATTAAGATCTAGGCTTGCATTATAAAGCATAGCAACATCACAGCTTGCCCAAAGTAAGTCAAATTTACCAGTACCTTGTGAATTTTCAGACCAAGCCTCATGCATATTTTCAGTAGCACTAAAATCAAGAGCTCCTAATTTATTTCTATATATATAATCTACATTTATAGGTCCATGAGGTGCTAGATCAACTGGTTCTTCTCCTGGGTCATGAACTCTAATACCTGCAACCATTGCAGGCTTATTAGCAGCTAGATTTATAAATCTAGCATCTACTACTGAGTTTTTCTCAAGCATCACAAACTTAGAAGATGTTATAACAAGATTTGCGTCTTTCTTAGAACTTGCAACTAAGTAGAATAATGTCTGTTCGCTAATTGCAGCATCTTTAGCACCATTCTTAACGGCGTCTGCAAAAGTCTTACCATCTTTTAGAGATACGATGACATCCAAGACCTTACCTCTCTGAGCATCCATTCTTGTAGTAGCACTCTTAACCACAAATGGCATTTCCTCTGCAGCCTTAGTATAAGCTTGCTTTTCAGATCTCAAAGAAAAATCATAAGCTGTTACATCAATATTTGCAGGATTCATTGCAAAAGTAAGAGTAGCCTGACCACCAACTAAAGAAGCTGTTACGACAGGTAGTTCTTGATTATATGCCTCTTCTTTAGCATCAAAGTCCTCAACTACTTTGCTCTCTAATAGTTCTTGACCGTATGTAAATGCATCATAAGAAACAAGCTGACTTTGAGCTAAAGGAACTAAAGCTGATAATGATGAAGTTGTAGAAACAACTAAAGCACCATCATGTCCATCTACATTAAGAAGAGATAACTCACCTGTTTGAGGATTCCATACAGCTGTAAGAATACCAGCATCAGCTATCTTTTCATTTGTAACTTCCTCAGTAGAATTACCTTTTGCAACTGTTACCTTAATCCACTTACCAGCATTCTCACCAGTACCTGGTTTATAGTAAACAACATTTCCAGCAGGACCTTGAGGACCAGCTGAGCCATCAGAACCATCCTCGCCTCTTGATGGTTTATTTGTATCTTCTCCATTAATAAACCAGTTGCCATTGTCACCAATAGTAACTACAGAAGATGCACCAGGAGCACCAGGAGCACCAGGAGTACCATTAGCACCATTTTTAACAGTATATGATTTACCATCACTTAGAGTAATCACAATACCTTCATCTGTTGGCTCTACTTTAGAGATAACAGCTCCTGCCTCAATCTTAGACTGTAAAGTCTTCACAGATTCTTCTAGGTTAGCAACTCTTTGGTTAATCTTGTCAAAATCACCTGTGTAATCTTTACAAGATACCGCAACAGTAGCTAAGCCTAACAAAACTGTAGCAGAAAAGAAAAATTTTCTTAAATTTTTGTTCATAGCTATAAAATTAATTAATATAATAGTCCGTTTTAAATTGCATAAAAATACTATACAACAGGCAAATTTAATACAATTTTATTTAATTATAATATATTTTAACTTTTTTTTGAGATATTTTAGATTTCATTCCATAAAAAAAGGGATCAAGTTTATACTTAAGCCCTTTTATCTGCAATATTCATCAAACTAATCTGCAAACACAAGATTATATGAATTTTCTAAAAAAGATATAAACGAAGTCTAAAATTATTAATTTATTATTTAATAGGAGTAGAATATGGTACTATACCTGTTTCCCAATAATCCTCTGAATGAAATAAATCAGACTTGCTTCTCTTATAAAATTTAATTAGATCTATTATCCTTTCCCCATTAATAGTCTTAAAGCTTATTTCTGCCTTAAATGGAGCATTGGGATAAGTAGTTCCTAACATACCTTTATATACATGTATTCCTTCTACTCTTATTGTATTTGGAAGCCCCTCAACTGTTTCTAATTTTGAAATCTTAAGTGTATTTGGCACATAAGA
>JARIAS010000031.1 GCA_029257745.1 Candidatus Cryptobacteroides sp.
GAAGGGGCAAGACCTAGTCCAGTACATACACCGCCAGCTGTTGTGTTTGAAGATGTGACGAAAGGATATGAACCATAGTCTATATCTAGTAATGAACCTTGGGCTCCTTCTGCTAACATAGCCTTATCTTTTAGCCAGTCATTTACAAAATATTCACAGTCAATTAATTCAAATTGTTTAAGATAGTCAATAGCTTTGAACCATTTTTCCTCATCAAAATTAATATCATATTCAAATTTTAGATTGTCTAAAAGTCTATGATGATATTGTTTAAGTTTATCATATTTTTTGTGAAAATCAGTACTTAAAATATCTCCAACTCTAAGACCATGCCTACTAATCTTGTCAGTGTATGTAGGACCTATGCCTTTTAGGGTAGAGCCAATCTTGCCTTTTCCTGCTTCCTTTTCATAAGCAGCGTCCAAAAGTCTATGACTTGGCAGTATCAGGTGTACTTTTTGAGATATTTTAATTCGTTCACTTGCGACAATACCTAACTTTGCTAAATTGTCACATTCTTCTTTGAAAGTTATAGGATCTAGGACTACTCCATTGCCTATTATATTGACAGCATCTTTTCTGAAAATACCTGAGGGAATGCTTCTTACTACAAAGCTTTTACCATCAAATACTAGAGAATGCCCAGCATTTGGACCACCTTGAAAACGGGCAACAGCAGGATATTTACTTGCTAATACATCTACGATTTTACCTTTTCCTTCATCGCCCCATTGTAGGCCAAGCACGACATCTATGTTCATAATATATTTGTTTTTATCTAATTTTTAATAGAATATTCTGTTTTGTCTTTATTAGAATGGTAGGTCATCTCCATTATCCATTGTTTGCTCTATATTTGATTGAATATTAGAATTTGTTGGATTTTCTTGGAAAGTGTTTGTTTGATTACCATTTGTAGCTTGATAAGCATTGTTTGCTGTGGTATTGTTTTGCTGGTAACTACTGCTATTAGAGTAGTTAGACGTATTGGAATATGGAGATGCTTCATTATCAGAGCGTCTACCAAGCATTTGGATACTATCAGCGACAATCTCAGTAGTGTAACGTTTACTTCCTGTCTGATCAGTCCACGATCTTGTTCTTAATTTGCCTTCAATATATAGTTGACTACCTTTCTTGATATATTTTTCTACAATGTCTGCAAGACCTCTCCATGCTACTATATTGTGCCACTCAGTGTTCTCTTTGAGTTCTCCGGAATTAGCTTTGTATTTTTCAGTAGTTGCAATAGTGAAACTTGCAACCTTAGTAACAGGACTTGTATTATCTATATAGCGAATATCAGGATCTTTACCTACATTCCCTATAAGCATTACTTTATTTAATGACATATTCTAGGTGTTTTTAGATTTGCTAATTTAGTAAAAACTAATGATAATGCCTTATGTTTTTGAGAGAAGTTCTAACATCTTTCTTCTATTAGCTTTGTCTCCAGTCATCAACTGAAATCCAACACATGCTTGATTGAGTAACCAGTTTGTTCCATTGATATAGTTTGCTCCTGCAGAAATTAGTTTGATAAGGTGTTGAGGTCTAAAAGCAGGATTAACATATTGTGCTTCTAGTATTATTTTACCTTGTTGTTTATCTGATATAGAGTATTGACTAAAGTCTTCAATATCAAGACTATCTAATTCGGGAATAGATACAGGAAGGGTATAAATTATGAGTTCGCACTCTTTGAATGCCTGTTTGAAATTGCTAAAAGGTATAGGAATAAATTTTTTGTCTTTATGGTATTGGCAAAAAGCTTCTGCAGTTTTCTGTGTCCTATTTAATATGGCTACATCATAACCCATAGCATATGCGGCAATTGCTGCTGCCTTGCCTGCTCCGCCACAGCCAATTATAAGGGCTTGAGGCTTTTGTGTGTATATGCTGTTTAACTGTTTAGAGCAAAATTGCAGTATCTGTTTATGTGGCATGGGAAAAAGCTCATGAAATTCTAGATTTATCCCGGGAAAAAGGCTTTCTGCTATGCTCATTATTACGCCACTCACATCAGTGTTATGTATGCTTGAAAAGGCTTCGTTTTTAATTATTAAGTTGCTTGCTTGTGCCTGTATGCAACTTTGCTCTATGTCATAATGCCTAGATAGAGGACTTTTAGCAAATTGTTGTAGAGCTGTTTGCTTGAATGGGGCTGTAATGTTTACTGCTTTATAATTTTCTGTAAATTTTCTCCAAGCAACTGAAAAATCACTTTCGTCAATTAAGTCATATTTGTGTTTGTTGTCGTATGCAACTTTGAATAGTTCGGGACTAAGTGATTGCTGTATATTTGTTCCTATAAGTCCAAATTTGCTCATTGTTCTGTATTTTTATCTTGTCTTTGTCTTATGGCTTCATAAAGAAGTATGGCTGCAGATACACTTACATTAAGCGAGTCACATATCCCAAGCATTGGTATAAGTATATGTCTATCAGCTGCTTCTCTCCATATTTTGCTTAGTCCTTTTGCTTCACTACCTAGTACTATTGCAGTAGCTTTTGTCATATTACTATGATAGTAAACTTGTGAGTCTTGCAGTTGTGCTGTGAGTATTTGTATATTATTGTCTTTTAGCCATTTGATGCAGTCTTCGTTGTTTGATATGGCAATCTGTCTTGAAAAGACAGCACCGAGGCTGGAACGAATAATATTCGGATTGTACAAGTCCGTGAGAGGACTTGTGACAATCAGGGCGTCTGCCCCGACAGCATCGGTGCTACGGAGCACAGCTCCGAGATTGCCAGGTTTTTCTACATCTTCAAGAATAACAACAAGGGGATTCTTGCTTAACTTAATATCTGATAAGCTTAAGTTCTTTGTTCTAAATTCAGCTATAATACCCTCTGTACCACCACGATATGCTATTCTGTCATATATTTTGTTGCTGATGTTGAAAACTGAACAATTATTATCGAGCTGATATTCAAGTCCTTTCCATTGCTCTTTGTCTATGATAGTATCGCATATAAAGATGGACTTAGGGATAAAGCCCGAAGCAATAGCTCTTTTAACTTCACGCATTCCTTCTACAACAAAAAGACCCATTTCACGTCTTGTTTTAGATTTTTCTCCAAGACATATTAGGGTCTTAATCTTTGGGTTTGTAAAAGAAGTGATATTCTCAATTCTCATTAGCTTATTCTTGCTCTGTGCTACTATCTTTTTTACCAAAATTCTCTGGTCTCATTTGAGGGAAGAAAAGTACATCTTGTATAGTGGTCTGTCCTGTCATAAACATTGTAAGTCTGTCAATGCCCATTCCTAGTCCAGATGTAGGAGGCATACCATACTCTAATGCTCTAACAAAGTCATAATCAATAAACATAGCCTCATCATCACCTGCATCTTTTAACCTTGCTTGTTCCTCAAATCTTCCAAGTTGATCTATTGGATCATTAAGTTCAGAATAAGCATTACATAGCTCTTTTCCGCCGACAAATAGCTCAAATCTTTCTGTTATATCAGGATTGTCTCTATGGCGTTTTGTTAGAGGTGACATTGATACAGGATAGTCTGTTATAAATGTAGGCTGTATAAGTTTGTCTTCACAGTATTCTCCAAATATGGCATCTATTAATTTGCCTTCACCCATAGACTCTTCATACTCAACATTTAACTTCTTGCATGCTGCTCTAAGTTCATCAATATTAAGTCCTGCTATATCAATATTTGTAGCTTCTTTTATTGCATCTCTAAGTGTCAGTCTGCGATAAGGTGCTTTAAAATCTATTTCGTTTTCACCAACTTTTACCTTAGTGCTACCATTTACGCTTACTGCAATCTTTTCTATTAGTTTTTCGATAAACTCCATCATCCAAATATAATCTTTGTATGCAACATATATTTCCATACAGGTAAATTCTGGATTGTGAGTTTTATCCATGCCTTCGTTACGGAAGTCTTTAGCAAACTCATATACACCTTTAAAGCCTCCAACAATAAGTCTTTTAAGATAAAGTTCGTTTGCTATTCTAAGGTATAGAGGTATGTCTAATGCGTTATGATGTGTAATGAATGGTCTTGCTGTTGCTCCTCCTGGAATGCTTTGTAGGATAGGTGTTTCAACTTCCAAGCATCCTGCTTCATTGAAGTACTCTCTCATTACCTGCATTATCTTGGTTCTCTTAAAGAAAACATCCTTAACTGCTGGGTTAATGATTAGGTCTACATATCTTTGTCTATATCTTAGTTCTGGATCTGTTACTGCATCGTGTATTTTTCCGTCAGATTCTTTTACGATAGGCAATACTTTCAAAGACTTGCTAAGTAGGGTCAATTCTTTTGCGTGTATAGATAATTGTCCTGTTTGTGTTATAAAGGCAAATCCTTTTATACCTACAATATCTCCTATATCTAATAGTTTTTTGAAGACTGTGTTATACATTGTTTTATCTTCGCCACTGCATATGTCATCTCTTTTGATATATACCTGTATTCTTCCACAATCATCTTGTAATTCTATGAAAGAAGCTGCTCCCATAATACGTCTTGACATGATTCTACCTGCAATACATATGTCTTGGAGATTGTTTTCTTCAGCTTTAAATTCTTCTTTTATAGTGTCTGTATCTATATTTACTGGATAAAGAGGGGCTGGGTATGGTTCTATACCTAGTTCTCTCAATTTTGCCATAGATTCTCTTCTACCTATTTCTTGTTCGCTTAATTCTATATGTGCCATATCTTAAAATAATTACACGTTAATTTACAAATATAATTATTCTTTGTTTAATTTACTATTATACTTTTTCTCTTGATAGAATTTTCTTTATACTTTTTCTCTTGATAGAAAAAGTATACAAAAAGATCAAGACGCTAGGTGAAGATTGGACGATGAAAAACTTTACGCTTCTTTTGCTAAAATTTCCAACTTGCTGACTATGTCAGCTTCAGACAGGGGAAATTTTTACGCAAAATCTGCTATTTTTCATCTAATCTTCAATGCGTCAATCGCTTCGCTTTTTATATGATATTTATCAGTCACTTCTCCCAAATAATATAGTTTTCAAGGAGTCAGTGGCTTCGCTTTTTATCTTGCAGTTATAAGTTTGGGTTAGTTGTTCTGTTGATTTGTCTTGTGTTATTTGTTGTAAGCTATTGATTATATGGTAATTAATTT
>JARIAS010000058.1 GCA_029257745.1 Candidatus Cryptobacteroides sp.
AGAGCAGCAAATAGATATAAGCCTACAAGATCTTCAGTCCAACCACCTGCGTGATTTAAAGTGAATACAGTAGTGCTTAATTTCATAAGCAGAATAAAAGCATAGTTTCCAGCGATAAGAAGACCTCCAAGTCTAGCACGGAATCCTAATAATACAAGAAGTGGTGCAATAACCTCACCTACGTATACTCCATATGCTAAAAAGCTCATGCCTTCACCAAAGATACCTGCGACCATAGCTTTTATACCATCTATTCCATTTATTACTTTTGTAACACCATACATTAAAAGTAATACACTAAGACCAACTCTTAGTACTAATAAACCTAAATCTGTTAAATCACATTTTTTCATAATTATCTACTTTTTAAATTTTCAAAACAAAAGTCGCAATTATTTTGTATAATTCCAAATTAACTGCGACTACATAGTTTATTTATATAACTTTACATAGTTATTCAGTTGTTTTTTCAAGTCTTTTCATCATTAGCATCATAAATAAGAATGCTATAAGGCAAAGACCTATTAGTACAGTCCATATAAGGTATAGAGGAATTTTGTTCCATAGCTGTGCTGGTATTGAGCATAGGTAGTTACCGATAGCTGTTGCAGCAAACCAGCCTCCCATCATCATTCCCTTATATTTTGGAGGAGCAACTTTTGAAACAAAAGATATACCCATAGGAGATAATAATAACTCCGCAAATGTAAGTACAAGATATGTAGACATAAGGGTATTAACACCTGTCATAGCACCTCCTTCTACTTGAGGCATTTGTAGACCATGAGAAGCAAAAGCCATAATACCAAAGCCCATTGCAGCAACTAACATTCCTAGTGCTATCTTTTTAGGAGCTGAAGGTTCTTTACCCAATTTTGCAAGCCAAGCAAATAATGCCATAGAAACAGGAGTTAATGCTACAACAAAGAAAGGATTGAATTGTTGGAACATTTGAGGTAGTATATGTATTGTCTCATCCATATTTTTATATAGCATATAAGAGCCTGAAAGTAGAGCTACTGAGACAATGCCAAGAATAGCTTTAGAACTTAGTTTTTTACTTTGAAACGCTCCAAATATGGTATATATAGATACTGCTATTAATGCTAATGACCAAATATTAAAGCCAATTCTTTCCCAGCCTTGAACTTGTGATACGGTGTAATCTCTAGCGAAGAATGTAAGAGTTAGACCATTTTGGTGGAAGGCCATCCAGAAGAAAATAACTACTGCAAATACTATAACTAGGGCTGTAATTCTGCTCTTTGTTTGTGCTGGACTAAGCTCTTCTTCTTTGCTTTCAGCAGTGTTAGTTTTAACAACAGAATTACCTTCTACATGTTTGAACCAAGAACGGCAAGCCATATAAATAGCGATAGATACAATAAGGGATACACAGGCAATAGCAAAGCCTAGATTATATGCTTCTGATAATTTTTCTAGATAGAATTTGCTAAATTGGCTAACATTCATACTACTAGCCATTTCGTTTGCAAATTTTGTAAGACTACTTAAAGAGCTTTCTTCGATTGTTCCATTAATAAATTCGTGAGCTAATCTAGGAATTTCTCCATTATAACTAAGATTAAACTTCTCAAGGTAAAAGTTAGTCATCTTAGTAGCTGCTGATGGAGCAAACATAGCTCCAATATTAATAGCCATATAGAAAAGGCTGAAAGCAGAATCTCTAAGATGTGAATATTGAGGAGAATTGTATAGGTTACCTACCATAACTTGTAAGTTGCCTTTGAATAGTCCTGTTCCTACAGAGATTAATGCAAGAGATGCAAATACAAGTATCTTGCCTAAAATATTTTCTGCAGATGTGGGAACTGATAGCATTATATATCCTGCAAACATAATAGCTATACCTGTCATAACACATTTACCATAGCCTAGTTTGTCAGCTAAGATGCCACCAATAAAGGGCATAAAGTAAACGGCGGCTAAGAATACACCATATATTTGTCCTGCGGCTGCTTCTGAAAAGCCAAACTTTGCCTGAATAAATAAAACAAAGATGGCTAGCATGGTGTAGTAGCCAAATCTCTCGCCTGTATTAGCTAGGGCCAGAGCAAATAAACCTTTAGGTTGTCCTTTAAACATAAGTGATTAATTTATTAAATTATAGCCATTGCTTATCAAATGGCCTTTGCACAAATATAATAAATCTTATGTAAATAGTTATAAAATTGATTTAATTTGGTATATTTGTACTAAAGGTGTTATACTTTGTGTGCAAAATTCTGCTAGAACTATTATGATGAAAATAAAGTTAAAATTATATTATATGTTTATGCAAGTTGTGTTTTGCTTGCCCATAAAGGTATATTATTCTTTTTCAAATATTATATATTTCTTCTTGGCAAAAGTCCTTCATTATAGAAAAAATGAGGTGCTGTGTAATCTTAGTAGAAGTTTTCCTGAAAAGAAATACTGGGAGATAAATCAACTTGCAGATACATTTTATAGACACTTGTCTTGGGTCTTTGCTGAAACTTTCTGGTTCGCAAGTAGTCGTAATAAGCCACAAAAATTGCATGATAGTAGACTATGCGAATTAACTAATGTGGAGCTATTAAATCATGCCTATGAATCTAGTCCCAGCGTTTTAATTTTAATGTCTCATTTTGGTAATTGGGAGCTTATAGGAGGTATGTATCAGTATTTATACGGAGATGCTAAGATAGAAAAATTAGACCCTCATGATGTCTGTGTAGTCTACTTAAAGTTAAGAAGTCCTTTTTGGGAAGAAGTTATGAAGAGGGGACGTTTAGCACAATGTCCAGATACAGAGGGCTATATTGAATCTAGTAATGTTCTTCGTTATGCCCTGTCTCATAAAGATCAAAAGAAGGTATATGTCTTCCCAACTGATCAATATCCCTATGGCAGGGCTAAGTATGTAGAGTTGGACTCTTTTCTTAATCAAAAGACAAAGACTATGTTAGGTGCTGCACAATTAGCGAATAAGCTTTCTTATTCAGTCTTATATATGAGTATAGATAGACAGGAAAAAGGTCATTATAAGATGTCATTTACGCAGATTTGTGAAGATGCTTCCAAACTTAGCCCAGAAGAAATAATGAGGCAGTATTATGCTTTGTTAGAACAAGATATTATTAATAATCCTACTAATTATTTATGGAGTCATAAAAGATGGAAATAATGAGAAGAATAGTTTTAATTACAATCTTGCTTTTTTGCGGTATTATAAGTAGATTATACGCACAAGAGCTGAAAACTGATGAGCCTTTGGGAGCTATAACTTATTGTTTACCTTCTACAACTATACGATTAGATGTAGAACTTAGTCGTAAACTTTTTTATGCTGGTCCCTATGCCAAATATGCTAATAAATATTTAGGTATAGATGTAAAACAAAAAGATGAAATAAGTTCCAAGGTATCAAAAGTTGAGATAAGGGCTTTGTTGGAGGCTGATCAAAGTGCTAGATATTCTTTTGTTCCGGGTAGATTTACTCACTCTTTTTTACAAATGACTGCCCAGGGTTTAGTATCTACTGGAAATGGTAATGTGGATAAAGGACAATGGAGATTTTTACCTGAAAGCGAAAAGGATTTTTCTGATAAGGCGGTTGTTTCTAATTTAACTTCGCAGTCTGCTACCTTAGTTACTAATCAAAAGGTAGAAGATACATATAGTAAGATTGCTGTTGAACAGGAAATGATTGTTGAGAAGTCCTTGGAAACTAAGGCACAAGAGGCTGCTGATATGATACTTAAATTAAGAAAAAAGAGGGTGCAGATAGTTACAGGAGATACTGATGCAACTTATAGTGGAGAAGCTATGGCAGCTGCTTTGAAAGAGATTCGCAAGTTAGAAGATGAGTATATGTCATTATTTATAGGTTATACTGTGGAGCAAAAACAAAGTATGTCTTATGATGTAGTGCCTGATAAATCTAAGGCTAAACAAGTCTATATAGCATTTAGAGTGTCTCAACAACTAGGTCTTGTGCCAGTAGATAATGTCTCAGGTAAGCCTTATATGTTACTCATAGAAGCCAGTCCTGTAAATGCAGTAAAAACTAGTGAAAAAGAGGATAAAAGAGAGCAGCTTGCATATTATAGGATACCTGCAACAGCTGTGGTTAAATTAAGCGATGGGGGAGTTAATGTACTATGTCAGACTAGAATGCCTATATATCAGTTAGGTATAGTAGCAAGTCTTCCTTTAGAGTATTAAGATTAATAATAGCATCACTTGTGGTATAGCAAAAATATTAAGCTTGAGTAAGTGTTGTTGATTTTAATACAACTTAGCTTGAATATAAATGTGAATTTAATAACACAATAATAATCAATTGAATATTAATTAAAAATTAATTATTATGACAATAAAAGATTTGGAGCCAAAAAATGTATGGGCTATTTTTCATGAGCTAACTCAAGTACCTCGTCCTTCAAAACATGAGGAAAAGGTGCAACAATATTTATTGGAATGGGGTAAGAAAAATGATGTTGAAACATTTATGGATGATACCGGTAATATCATTATGAGAAAAGCAGCTACTCCTGGATATGAAAATCGTAGGGGAGTGATTATGCAAGGTCATATGGATATGGTACCTCAAAAAAATGTTGAAGTTGAACATGATTTTGAAAAAGATCCTATTCAGACTCAGATTTTAGGTGATTGGGTTGGTGCGAAGGGTACAACTTTAGGAGCAGATAATGGTATTGGTGTTGCTATTGCTATGGCCGTTATGCAATCAAAAGAGCTTAAGCATGGTCCTTTAGAAGTCCTTATAACTTATGATGAAGAGACAGGTATGACTGGTGCAAAGTCATTGAAGCCAAATGTATTGAAAGGTGATATATTCTTAAATCTTGATTCAGAAGAAGAAGGAGAACTCTGTATTGGTTGTGCAGGAGGTCTTGATGGCGAGGCAGATTTTGAATATACCATGAAAGATGCACCTGCAGAGCATATTACTTATAGAATAGGAATTAAGGGTTTGCATGGAGGACATTCTGGTATGGATATAAGTCAGTACAAGGCAAATGCAAATAAAATATTGGCAAGACTTTTACTGCCTCTTATTCAAAAATGTCAGGCAAAGCTTGTAAATATTACTGGAGGCAGTCTTAGAAATGCCATTCCATTTGAAGGAGAAGCTATTATACTTGTTCCTAAAGATAAAGAAACAGAGTCTAGACAGATTGTAGAAACAATCTTTGATGAGCTAAGATTTGAATATCAATATTCAGATCCACATGGTGAATATACATATGTTAAGCTAGATAAGTCAGAGGCATCATATATAGACGATGAAGTTGTATTAAGAGTTGTAAGAGCTATTTTAGCCTGTCCTAATGGTGTATTTAAAATGAGTGACACAATGCCTGGCTTGACAGAGACTTCTACAAATCTTGCAATTATACGATGTGAAGATGGTCATATCTATATACGCTCGTTAATGAGAAGTGCAGTAGATTCTTCAAAAGCATTTTTAGCAGAACAAATGAGGGCAGTATTTGAATTAGCAGGTGCTAAATTTACAACTGCTGGTGGTTATAATGGTTGGGCACCAAAACCAGATACCCCTATTTATGATGTTATTAAAGATGTCTATAAAAAACTATTTGGAGAGGATATGAAGGTTATGGCAACTCATGGAGGTTTGGAATGTGCTATATTAGGTGCTAAATATCCAAATTGGGAGATGATATCAGTAGGTCCAACTATTGTACACCCTCATTCACCAGATGAAAGAGTAAATATCAAAGCTGTTGCAAACGCTTGGAAATTTGTCGTTGCTATATTAGAAGCAATTCCTGCCGAATAAAATCAATTAAATAACAAAAAAACAAGGCTGTACAATCGTACAGTTTTGTTTTTTTTGTTATACTTCATTATGCTCTTTTTCATTCTAATCTTGAAGCCTGTAAGTCTTAGGCTTATGTTTTTATCAAGTAAAGGTGAACTTATAATTATGCATACGGCTGCTATAATTAAGAAGATACCAATACCAATAGCCAGTGTAAATTCTTCATTAAATGCAATTATACCAAGTATTATTGCTACAAGAGGTTCCATTGCACCAAGCACAGAGGTAAGAGTTGAGCCTATTAGTTTTATAGCTTTCACTAATGCTATGTTAGATACTAAGGTTGGTACTAATGCCAAAAGTAATAAGTAGATATAGTTGCTACTTCCTGTGATAGGTTTTAAGCTTCCAAGTACGCTGCCTTTAGCAATGAAGATTAAGCCACAAAAGACCATTGTATAAAAGGTAAGCTTCAAATTATTCATTGTCCTTAAGCAAGTTATATTATTTATAATAACTATATAGATGGCATAGGCTAATCCCGATAATATAACTAAAATGAAACCTAGTATACTCGCACTAGTACTTTTACCTACAAGACATAACATACTTACTCCAGTGAGAGCTAGTATTATAGCAATAATAGTGAAGGGGGATATTCTTTGTTTAAAGAAAAAGTGCATAATCAGGGTTACAAAGACAGGATACAAGAAGTGTAGAGTCGTAGCAAGTCCTGTCGTCATTGTTTGGTAACCACTAAATAAAAGAGCTGCAGAGAAATAGTAGCAAAGTCCGCATAAGAATAGGGATAAAAATTCTTTTAAATTAATTTTGAAACTTTCTCTAAACTTAACTATGTACAGTAGTGCAACTAACAATGCAGCTACAATATGTCTGTATGATAAAACTGTTTCAATACTATAACCACCTTCCTTGAGTAGTGGAACACTAAAAAGTGGAATCATTCCAAAACTTGAAGCAGCAATAATTCCTGCAAAAAAACCTCTAAAATTTTTCATCGTTACGATACTTAAATAAAAAAGTTTGCAAATTTATTCCACTTTTTTAAATAGGCAAAATTAAGAAGCAGATATTTACAGAAATATGATGAAAATCTTAGCTCTTTTCTCCAAAGATGAATAGTGTGATTAAAGGTCTGCTTGGGCTATTTGTAGTGAGTAATAGATTATAACTGAATTCTCCTTTTTCTATTTTATTGCCATCTATGTATATCTCTAAGCTACTATTACTCATTGCCGGAATATCTTTTATCTTAAGATTACTGATAGCATCACTATCACAATCAATTTTATATATTTTAAGAGCAGATTTTCCCCTGTTACTTAGTTGAAAAACTGCTTTAGTGTTTTCATTACCGATTTTCCCAAGATTAATGGTACTTTCCTTAAAAATGGGGAGGGCAGCATTATCTTTTTGCTCCTTAGTCCAGTTGATAAAATTCTCTTTGGTGTATGCTAAAATATTAATACTCGAAATATTATCGTTAGCCACTTTATATGATATGCGTTTCTTGTTAATCAAAGGAACAAAGGAGTATATATTTTTCCCCCACATTTCTCTATTTGCAGTTATAGTATAGCTAATATTTGCAGTAGAGTGTTGTGGTATAGGGTTTTTGTCTAAGGAAAGTTTTAATCCCTCACTTATATTCTCAAAGCTAAGGAAGATAGGTTTGTTAGAGATATTTGCCACTCTTATAATATCACTACTTTGTTCTCCTTGTGATAAATTATTACCTTTAATAATATATTTTTTAAATCCTAGTTTACCAAAATGTATAGGGTATAGTTCTTCAAGACTCTTCATCTTTTCATGTACTACACCACGTATACGTAGTATGACAGGTTTCTTTGCAGTAGAAAAATAAACAGTAATATCTTTATCAAAAGGGTAGGGGCCTTGGTCATTTTTGAAGCTTACATTAATCTTGCCACTTTTTCCACTACGTATAGGAGCTTTATCCCAAGAGACATTGGTGCAGCCACAAGAAGTAACAACATTATATATAATAAGTACTTCTTTTGATATGTTTTTTACATTAAAGCTGCAACTTAATACACCATCACTTAGTTTAACATCACCAAAGTCATGTACGCTTTTATCTATTTCAATTTTATTATCTATAATTATTTTATTATCTTCTTTTGCAAAACAATATATAGGTAATAGATATATTATTAATAATAGTAGCAGTTTACAGTATGTTCTCATAATTATAATTTAAAAACTGTTTACAATTAGCTATATACTTGTTAAATCGTGTTTTAGTGAGATTGTATCAAGGTACATGCCAATACAAATGTAGTAAATATCCTTTTAAATCTAAACTTCCCTTTAAGCTCAATTAGTTTAAATAGCTTATTTGTTAGGGCTTAAAGATAAAAGTATAAAAATATTTGTATATATATATATTCGCACTTCCAAATATATACTAAGCTTAAGTACTATTTTTAGAAGCTTTATAATAATTTTAATAATATATTTATATGAAAAAGATTTTAGTTTTTTTAATTGCTGCCATCAATATTAAAATCCTTCTCACCAATTGATAAGGATATTAAATTAACAACTATATCCTTAGACGAGTATAGATCGACTAAAAACGGCGGTGGGATATATGCAGTTCACCTAGCTAATATAGATAATAATCATTTTACAATGTCGATTCCAAAACCTGCAGATAATAAGCTTAGTACACATGAAAGTTCTGCTTATGTATATGAGATATTCAAAATGGAATTTAGTATGGGGAGGCTTTAGCTAAAATAGGATATAATGCGATGAAAAAATAAAAGCATAGTAATTATCTTAGATAATTTGGTCTTTTTTTGTATTTTTGTTTGCAAAGAAAATATAAGTATAAGAGAGATAATTGTTATATATCTTTAAAATTGAAAAGTTTACTTATAATAAGCAATATAAAAGATAATAACAAAGTTGATAATATAGATAAGTCTTTGAATATCACTATAAATTTAGAATATGAAGACTAAATTATGCGAAATGATATTGCTATGATCACTTTCGAAGAATATATTCAACAAGGTGAGCCTCAAAAGCATGAAAAAGCATATGCATGGCAAACGGCAATAGGACTTCAGGCAGTAGACGGCTTGAAGCCCTCGGAATATCTTATTGAAACTGCTCGTAAACATATTGAGGGAGATATAACTATTGATGAAGTACAGCAACTTATTAAAAGTTATTACGATTCAAAAGATATTCGTACTGAAAAGGATATTGAAAAAGAGGAAGCAGATAAAGTGTCTGCCAATATTACGAAGTTATTGAATGAGCGTTCATTTGCTTTTACCATAGCAGGACTAACTGCCATACATAGACGTATATTTGATGGAGTATTCAAGTTTGCTGGACAAATCAGAGATTATAATATTACTAAAAAAGAATGGGTGCTTCGTGAAGATACTGTTTTATATGTATCAGCACCCGATATTCGCAGAGCCATAGAGTATGACTTAGAACAAGAAAAGTCATTTGATTATACAGGATTGGGTATAGACCAAATAGTAAGTCATATTACGCGATTCGTATCTGGTTTGTGGCAGATTCATCCGTTTGGAGAAGGCAATACCAGAACTACAGCCGTCTTTACCATCCAGTATTTGCGCTCAATGGGCTTCAATGTCAAGAACGATCTTTTTGCCAATCATTCTTGGTATTTTCGCAATGCTTTAGTTAGAGCTAATTATCAAAATATACAAAAGGGTATAAAAAGAGATTACGTATATTTGGAACGATTCTTCCGTAACCTTTTAATTGGCGAAGGTAATGAATTAAGGAATCGTTTTATGATAGTTAATCCACCAGAAAGCATAGAGCTTTCCACCCCGACAAGTACCCCGACAAGTACCCCGACAAGTACCCCGACAAGTTCAGATAATCTATTACGGATAGATAATGAAAATATTGGACGTTTAATAAATGTACTTGCTTATAATAGCTTATCAGTCAAAGAGATGATGGCATCCTTAGGCTTAAAGAACCGTGAGAATTTTATGGAATACTCACTTAATCCAGCCATTAAAGAGGCTCTTGTTTCTATGCTCTACCCTGACAAGCCTCGTCATCCTCGCCAGAAATATCTTTTGACAGTCAAAGGTCAGGCAGTTTATAACTCTATAAAACAACAAGCGAATGGGCGAAAATAAAACTTCGCTCCTAGGATAAGAACTGCTTGAATAGGCTTTGACTGAATAAATTAAAAAATATTTCTTGTGTTTTTTGAAAAAGTTCTGTATATTTGCAGTCCTTGTGGCAAAATGTGCTATGAGTAAAGTTTTTTATTAACATTTAATTTAAACAAAATGGTAAAACAGTACGAAACCGTTTTCATTGCAACTCCCGTTTTGTCTGAAACACAGATGAAGGAAGCGGTAGCAAAGTACGTTAATTTCATTACTGAGAATGGTGGTGAAATCGTACACGAAGAGGATTGGGGACTACGTCAGTTGGCATACCCTATCCAACACAAAAAATCAGGCTTCTATCACTTGATTGAGTTTAAGGCTAACACAGAATTAGTAGCTAACTTAGAGACTCAATATCATCGTGATGAGCGTATTATTCGTTTTATAACAGTAGCCCTTGATAAGCACGCTGTTGCTTACTCTGAGAAGAGAAGAGCTAATAAAAAATCAGCTGAACAAAAATAAGGAGGTAAGTTATGGCACAATCAAACAATAGAAACGGAGAGATTCGTTACCTAAATCCTCCAACAGTTGAGGTAAGAAAGAAGAAATACTGTCGTTTTAAGAAGGCAGGTATTAAATATGTTGATTATAAGGATCCTGAGTTCCTAAAGAAGTTCTTAAATGAGCAAGGTAAGATTTTACCTCGTCGTATAACAGGTACTTCACTCAAGTTCCAAAGAAAAGTGGCTCAGGCTGTGAAGAGGGCTCGTTCTCTTGCTCTTCTTCCTTATGTAACTGACCTTCTTAAATAATAGGAGATAGCACAATGGAAGTAATTTTAAAGAAAGATGTGACTAATCTAGGTCACGCAGATGAGATTGTAAAGGTAAAAGCTGGATATGCAATTAATTACCTAGTACCTCAAGGATTTGCTACACTTGCTACTCCTAGTGCAGTTAAGCAACATGAGGAGACTATACGTCAGAGAGCTCATAAAGAAGCTAAATTTATAGCAGATGCAGAGGCTTTGGCAGCTCAAATTTCAGCTAAAACTCTTAAGCTAGCTGTAAAGGTAAGTGAGTCTGGTAAGATTTATGGTTCAGTATCGACAGCACAACTTGCAGAGGCTTTAGTGGCTGCAGGTATAGAAGGTGCTGATAAGAGAAATATCGTTATCTTATCTCACGACATTAAAGAATTAGGTACTTATGAAGCAGAGTACAAATGTTATAAGAGCGTTAAAGCTGTGTTCAAATACGAATTAGTAGCTGAATAATTATAACAGAAAATATATAGATTAGACTTGTTCCAATCGAGGAGCAAGTCTTTTTTTATTCTCTTATCTGAGAAAAGATGATTAGTAAAATACTATTTAAGTGAATATGCAAAAATTATATATTTAGTTAGCATCTTATGTTATGCTCATTACTTAAAGATATATAAATTATTAATCGTTATATGCTTGCAATCCCTTATTAGTTAATGATATATGATTATTAGGAATGTAGAGCATTATTGTCCTATTCTCTTGTAATACCTTATTACTTAATTATATATAAATTGTTATCCTTAAAAAGTATTGAAAATATCAAAATGTCTTGGAAGGCTGCTTTATATAAATATGAATTGTGTGCTGCTATAAGATTAATTTATACATTATGATAAATATTTAATTAAAAATCATCTGCGTATGAGAATTATAATTTTAATTCTTTGATAAAGATTGATTTAAAACGTTATAAAAAATATTGTAAAAGCTTGTGAATTTGAAAAGATAATATATATATTTGGAAAGAATTATAACACATAATTAATAACACAAGCTATATGCCAATTAAAATCTTTAATTTATGAGAGAATTAAAATGTTTTTTTATGACTTGTATGTTACTAATAACATTCATCTCTTTTGCACAGAATGTTGAAGTTAGTGGCATAATTAAAGATGCAAAGACAGGTGAAGCTATACCATTTGCATCTGTTGTTCTAAAAGGTACGATGATTGGAGTCTCTGCCAATGCTTCAGGAGTCTATCAAATCAATCTTTCACAACCTAAAACATCTGTTTTAGTATTTTCTTCAGTTGGCTACAAGGATAGAGAAGTTCTAGTGGGGGATAATACTAATTTAAATGTAAGTTTAGATGTATCCAATGTATTAGATGAAATTGTAGTAGTAGCATATGGTACAGTCAAGAAAGAAGCTGTAACAGGTTCAGTATCTTCAGTTAAAGGTAGTAGTATTGCTAATACTCCAGTAACATCAGTAGATAAAATGTTATCAGGAAAGTTGGCAGGAGTTGAAATATCTTCAGCATCTGGTGCCCCAGGTTCTTTCTCTAATATACGTATTAGGGGTATAGGTTCTATAACAGCAAATAATAATCCTCTATGGGTTATTGATGGTATTCCTATTGATGTATCAGAGTCTGCTCTATTTTCAAATTCAAACAGTTCTTTAACTGCACTTAATCCTTCTGATATAGAGAATATAACAGTATTAAAAGATGCTGCAGCCGCCGCTGTTTATGGTTCAAGGGCTTCAAATGGTGTTATTTTGGTTACAACAAAACAAGGTAAAGAAGGTAAAACATCTTTTGAGCTTAAAGCAAAATATGGACTTAGTTGGTATCAAAATGATATAGGATTTAGACCAATGAATGGTCAGGAGTATTTGAGTCTTCAAAGAGATGCCGCTAAAAATGCAGGCTATTCTAATGAGGATATAGATAAATATTTATCTTTGGACTTATTAAAAGGTAAGCAAACTAATTGGGAAAAAGAGTTATTTCGTTTAGGTAATCTTAGCGAATATGAAGTTTCAGCAAGATCCGGTAATTCTAAATCTAATATATACACATCATTATTTTATCAGAATAATAAAGGTATATTTCACGGAATGAATTATGACAAATTAGGTACACGCCTAAATACCAATTATGAAATTCTTAAGTCTTTGACAATGGGCTTGAATTTAAATCTTTCATATTCAAAGAATAGTACTGTTGAAATAGGTGGTCTTTTAGCAGATTCTCCATTACTTGCATATACTTTTGCCTCACCTTTTGACCCTGTTAGGAATGAAGACGGTAGTTTTAATTTTCTTCAAAATCTATTAAACGGCAATCCTCTTGCAGCAGCGAAATACAATCAGAATGTAGATAAAAGATATGTTATTAATACTACCATGTCATTAAAGTGGGCACCAACTAAGCATTTAGTTATAGAGACTAAGGATAATGCTGATATGAGCTTCTCAAATGGTAGGAGATTGTGGCATCCAAAAGCAACAGGTGTTTCTCGAGATTTACAGATTATGGATGAAACTCTTCAGTATTTTAGATATACTACATCTAATACTATAACATATAATAATGTCTTTAGTGATTATCACAATATTAGATTACTTGCTGGTCAGGAAGCTTTATATACCACATTGTCTGACTTTTATTTACGTTCCTATGATATATCTCCAGAAATGCCAGAACATATTTCGGCAGATACTAAAAAAACAGAGTTACTGCAAAATATAGCTAATACTTCATTGTTATCATTTTTTGGTATCGCTGATTATAACTACGCAAACAAATATTTTGTACAGGCTAATATACGTTCTGATGGTTCTTCAGTGTTTGGAGATAATAGACGTTGGGGCTTATTTGGTGCAGTTTCTGCCTCTTGGAATATTACAAGGGAGAATTTTTGGAAATACAGTCCTATCAATTTATTAAAACTTCGTGTTAGCTATGGCGTAAATGGTAATAATGATATAGCACCTTACTTAGCATTACGTTCTTATGATATATATAAATATAATGGAATAACAGGATATGACGCTTATGCACCTGGCAATCCTAATATGTCGTGGGAAAAGAACCATACAGTCAATTTTGGTATAGACTATGCTATGCTTGATAATAGGATAACTGCCAATCTAGATATCTACTCACGTACAACAACTTCTTTACTTATGGGTAGAGAACTACCTTGGACAACAAGTTGGAGTCGTATATTTACAAATGTAGGTTCTGTACGTAATAGTGGAGTTGAATTGCAACTTTCTGCAAATATTATCCAAGGCAAAGACTGGTTGTGGAATATATCTACAAACTTTGCTTACAATAATAATAAAGTACTATCTCTTAATGACAATCAGACTGTTTTGGGAACCTCTTTTGTTCGTACAGTTGTAGGAAAGTCTATGAATACCTATTACCTATATGATTATTATGGAGTAAATCCAAGTAATGGCGAGGCTTTATGGCGTGCAGAAGATGGTAGTCTTACTAATAATCAGCGTGAAGCAAGACGTACTTATGCAGGTTCTCCTGACCCTAAATATATGGGAGGACTTACAAGTTCTTTGTCTTGGAAAGGATTAGAATTATCTCTTTCTCTTGATTATAAAGGAGGACATAAGGTGTGGGTAGGAAATTTAGGTAATTATAATATTTCAGATGGTGCTAATTTAGGATTTAATCAACTTTTAATGGCATCACAGTATTGGAAAAAAGAAGGAGATATAGGCGTATTGCCTAAGCCTGTATATGATTCAGTATCAAATTCTAATATTGATGTATCTACTCGTTGGTTGTACAATGGTTCTTTTTTGAGGGTTAAAGATTTAACATTAGCATATACTTTACCCAAAAAGGTATTAAGCAGAATAGGACTTAAAAATTTAAGACTATATGTAAGTGGATTAAATTTATATTGCTTTAATAAAGTTTATGGAATGGATCCAGAAAGAGGAACGAGGGGAGCTGCTGTTGCAGAATATCCAATAACAAAATCAGTTATAGGTGGAATAGAAATATCATTCTAAATAAGAAAATTATGAAAAAGTATATATTATTATTATCTCTATCTCTTACTTTATTCAGTTGTAAAGGCTTTTTAGATCAGGAACCTGTTCTTAAAGTTAATGAAAAAACAGTGTATAAAGATATAGATGGTTTAGAAAAAAGTTTGACACCTGCTTATGGTATTTTAGCTTCTTCTGGTTGGTATGGTTCCGGATTTATTCTTAGGGCAGAGTTAGCAACTCCTAATGCTGCTAGGTCAAAGGAGAAGGATACAGGACGTTTAAAAGAAGAGTATTTTATTAATTACCATAAGGATAATGCTCCTAGATTATGGCAATTAGCATATAGGGCTATGTTACCTATTAATACCATAATAGGTAAAGCAGATAGCTATATAAATGAAAATAGCACAGATGCTGATAAGCTGAGATTAAACAGTATAAAGGCACAGGCTTACTTTTTGAGGGCATTAGCCTATTTTGATTTGTGTAGGCTCTTTGCATGGCCATATAATCACACAGCTGATGCTAGTCATTTGGGTGTGCCAATAGTTACAACAGTACAAAGTTCTGAGAACCTACTTACCCATTCACAAAGTATAGCAAGAGCTAGTGTTAAAGAGGTTTATGAACAAATTATCAATGATTTGACAGAGGCAGAAAAGCTGTTTTCACCATCTTATAAAAAGGCAAATGTTATAGACCCTAAGGCGGAAGTGTCTCTTCCAGCAATATATGCTCTATTAAGCCGTGTTTATCTTTATAAACAAGAATGGCAAAAAGCAGCAGATTATGCAACTAAGGTAATTGATTATACTGTCGATGGAAATAAACAATTTAGGCTATGGAATGTCGATGAGTTAAAAGGTGGAAAAATATTTGGAGTGGATATTCCGTCAGAAGGTGAGATAATATTTGAGGTATATTCTGATAAAACCAATTCTGATCATCCAGGAGCTAGAGACGGTTTGTCAGACTTAGCAAGTCCTAAAGGATATGGTGATGCAGCTGCAACAAAATGGCTTTATGATATATATGAGCAAGGCGATATAAGAAAGACAATGTTTGTTAATGTAGGCTTGCAGCCATATATGGGAGAAGAACAAGATTTATGGACAGCAAAATGGTTGGGTAAAGGGCTAAATAAAGAACAAGACCCTGTCAATACACCTATCTTTAGATTATCAGAAATGTATCTAATTAGAGCGGAAGCACAACTTCACGGGGCAACAGTACAGGGGCATAGTGCTGCCGATGATATGAAAACTTTGGCAGAGTCTCGTAATGCAAGTCCATTAGAGGCTACATTAGAAAATCTTTATTTAGAAAGAGCAAAAGAGCTTGCATGGGAAGGCCATTTATGGTTTGATTTATTACGTACAGGCAGGGAGATGCAAAGGGGTAATAATAAAGAGGCACATAATTATCTATCTCTTACTGATTATAGATGGATAAGCCCTATACCTGCTCATGAAATGGAATTGAATAATAAGTTGATACAGAATGAGAATTATTAGAATATAGGAGAAAAAGATATGAAAACATTTAGTAAAATATTATCGTGTTTATTTATTATAACAATTTTTTCTTCTTGTGATTGGAGAGATCTTATACCAAAATTTGATCAAAAAGATGCTTTTGTAGCTTTTGAACAAACACAAATAGAGATAGAGGCAACAGACGAACTACAAACATTACAGCTTCCATTTAAAATAGCAACGATTAATCCTATATCTACTACTGTCCAATTTGAAGTTTCTGATAACAAAGATTATCCTGCAAAGCTTGGTGAGGATTATTCTATTGAGTCTAAAAGTATAAAGGTAGATAATGCCAGAGGCTCTTATGTGACAATAAAGATTTTACCTAAGCATAGCCCTGAAGCAGTACATGTGTTGTACATTACTATTACTTCAGCAGATGGCTTAAATATAGGGCACGAGAGAGTCTGTACCGTGGTTATAAAGTAGTAAGAGATACTATTTGATAACAATTAGATAATTGATAATGAGGCTAACTAAAAATCATAGTTAGCCTCATATTATTTGTCAATTTATGCTAATTAGTAAATATAGAATATAAATGATTTGCTAGCCTTTTTATTATAAGCTTTAATTTTATATATGATGAGCTTCATTTCAAGCTTTTCAATATAGTTCTTTGATACTTTCTGAATATATTTCAGCGAAAAGTCTTTGAAGTATTAAGTTAATAGTATTTAAAAGATATAAGCCCGATAGCTGTTTTTTTACTATCGGGCTTTTAAAACTTGTATCAATATTTATTTACACCATTGATCCAACCAGTCAAAGTAGCTTCTATGCCAGAATAAAGCATTTTGAGCTTGTAGTATCCAGTGATTCTCATTAGGGAAAATAATCAATTTAGATGGAACACCCATCATCTGAGCAGTGTTAAATGCTGCCATTCCTTGATCATAAGGGATACGATAGTCCTTGCCTCCATGAATACAAAGTATAGGAGTATTCCATTTGCTTACGTTCTCAGCAGGTGAGTTCTTATAATGTCTGATAGCCTTAGGTTTGCTACTCCAAGGTGAACCAGCCTGTTGCATACCACCAAAAGTTATACCATCTCCTTGTGAGCCTTGTTGCCCAGCCTTGTATTTATATTCAGTCAAACCACCATTATCCCAATTAGGGAACCACATTTCCTCTGTCTCGTAGTACATGTATTTCTCATCAAAAATACCTGCATGAGCTATAAAACAATCGTATGTATTGTTATGAATACCTGCGAGATAGTAAACTGAAAAACCACCATAACTAGCACCGGTAGCAGCAAGTTTAGAAATATATGGCTGAGATTTAATATATCTAGCAGCTTGTAGATAGTCTTGCATATTGAGACCTATGTAGTCACCAGATATTTGCTCTGTCCATTCTTGACCAAAGGCTGTGGTACCCCTTCTATTAGGAAGAACAACTACATAACCTTGTTCACACATCAGACGATAGTTCCAGCGATAAGACCAGCTTTGGCTTAAAGTCCCTTGAGGTCCACCAAGACATATTTCTATTGCAGGGTATTTTTTACTAGGATCAAATTTAGGAGGGTAAAGTATCCAAGTAAGCATATCCTTTCCATCTACTGTTTTGATATATTTAGCTTCAGTCTTGTGATTTTGCAGTTGAGACAGTATATGTTTGTTTTCATGACTTATTTGTTCAATCTTATCATAATCCTTAACAGCTACAAGTTCGTTCGGAAAGTCCATACTGCAGTAACTAGTTAAAAGTGTATTGTCGTTCAATATTGCAAATGGGCTATTAAAATCATATATAAGAGATGGAGATGTCTTTCTTACAATGTTTGCATATTCATTATCAATATAGCCTTCATTTTCCTCATCTCTAGAATATGGTATAGCATCTATTCCCTTTAACTCTGCTCTATATATGGCTTGTAATCCCTCTGTTAAAGCATTAAAATAGATAGCTTTAGAACCCTTTTCCCACAGTGGTGAACTTGCATTATATTTGAAGTTATAAGTAAGATTACGGATATTAGAAGCTTTTTCACCGTCAAGGTCTGCAATCATTAAATTTGTCTTATCTGCTTCATATCCATCTCTTGCCATACTTAGCCATGCAAGATGTTTTCCATCAGGACTCCATATAGGATCAGTGTCATATCCTCCTCCCTTTGTGATTTGCTTACTTTCTTTTGTATCGACATTGTATATGAATATCTCCGTATTAGTGGAAAAAGCATATTCTTTACCCATAAGTTTTTTGCAACTGTAAGCAATATATTTAGAGTCAGGACTCCATGCTAATTGCTCTAAACCAGAAAAAGGCTCAATCGGAAGTTCAAATTTCACCTCATCTCCACCTAATATATCTACTGAATTGTCTAGTGAGATAGTATTGCCAAGCTTGTTTTCATTACTTAATTCAGCCTCATTCCAGTCAGCTACATAGCTATGAGGCAGTTCAGTAGTCCAATGATCCCAGTGTCTATACATAAGATTATCAGCAACATATGCTTCTGCCTTATCAAGCTTTTTGTCAAAGTCTTTTGGAGTTTTTACATTTCCCTTTATGGTGCTTGAATAAATAAGCTTAGAAAAATCAGGAGAAAGCTTAAATTCTATAACTCCATTAGTAACATCGCTTAGTAAAGTTTTTTCTCCTAGTCTATAATTTGAAAAATCATTTCCTAAAAGATCAGCTGAATAAATTTGCCCAGCTTGTATAAAATAAATTCTTTTACCATCTTTTGACCACCTTGCATTACTAATACTTTTTCCGTCTTTGCTTATTTGTATAGTTTTGCTTCCATCTAAATTAGTGATAAATAGATTTCTACAAGATCTGTTTTCCTCTATTGACTGATATGAGACCCCATAGAGAATTAAGCTTGAGTCAGGAGATAAGCATGGATCAGACAAACGTCCAAAAGCTAATAAAACTTCAGGACTCATTATGCTATCTTTGATTATAATATTATTTCGGCCAATATAGCCTGGCTGTGGGCTTTCATTATTAACGCAACTCATAGCACTTAAAATACATAAGAACGCAATGGCTCTAAATAATTTTGACATAAGGTATTAATTTAATTATTATATAATTTTAATGTTTCACTTATTCTGTTTTTTATATCTTCTGCAAGCTCTTCAGGCTCAAGTACCTTAATCTTATTGCAGTGTTTACATAATTCCATTTTAAAATTCTCATTAGGAGCAAGATGTAAATGAAAGACATTTGTAAGTCCTGACATTTTTTGTTTGAGATTATCGTCAATGTCCAAAATTTCTCTCTGACTATTATGCAAGGGGAGATCTCTAAGGTATTTTGCCTCTAGCTCTGTTGTAGCAATATATATGTCTATGACCTTATCTTTTTCTAATTGATATATGCCAAAAGAATCCTTAAAATAACTTTCAATATCAAAGTCTTTTTCAATATTAAATTGTTTTTCCAATACTGATATATTCATTATTCTATCCAAAGAATATATTCTCATGTCATTTCTTTCCTCACAAAAAGCTAGTAAATACCATCTTTTTTCAAATTCCTTTAGTGCATAGGGCCGTACATTTAGACTTTCAATATTAGTGGACGTATATTTTTGATAATCAATAAGTAAACAATAATTTTCTAACATTGCATCCATTATACTAGTAAGATACTTTTGTCCAGAGGGTATATTCTCAATAGCAATTCTGCCTTTTAGTTTCTCCTTGCTCATAGAAAGTAAAGAGCCTATTGTGAAACTATTAATCAACCATGCACTTTCCTTTTGTTCGTTTGACACATTATCAGCATCGGCTATATAATATTTATTATTTCTTCTATTACATTGTATTTCAATATCAAAGATTTCACATATAGCCTTCTTGTGATTTATAAAACTTTTTCTACTATAAGTTGTAGTCCACCTGTTTTTCCAAGCTCTTTGGATTTCATCAATACTTATACCCTTATTGCTTCTGCGTAAGATGGTCTGTATAAGCCAAATATATTTCTGTATTAGTTCAGATACCATAGTTTGAAGTGTTTTAATAAATGTAATAAAATTAATCCTGAAGATTTAGCTAATATCACTATAATCTTTTATAATATATTTACTTTTTTGAGTTTGCAATAAGAGCAATTTATTTTTGGATAAACTTAAACTAGAGTCTTCTTCTAATATGCTCATAGCTAAATTCCTTGCCTCATTAAGCATGAAAGTATCTTTAGCAATTGATGCTATTTTAAGTGATACAGGTAGACCACTCTGTTGAGTCCCTTCTATATCACCAGGTCCTCTCATTTTCATATCTTCCTCTGCAAGTAAAAACCCATCTTGAGTATCACACATTAGTTGAAGTCTTTTTTTAGACTCATTACTGATTTTATTACCATGTATAAGTATACAATAAGCATTTTCACTCCCTCGTCCTACTCTTCCTCTTAATTGGTGCAATTGGCTAAGACCAAACCTTTCAGCATTCTCAATGACCATAACAGAGGCATTTGGAACATCTACCCCTACCTCAATTACAGTAGTTGAAACTAAAATATGTGCTCTACCTGCCGCAAAAGCTGACATATTAAAATCCTTTTCCTCATTTTTTTGTTGTCCATGTACAATAGCTACTTTATAATTGGGTAGTGGGAATGCCTTTATCACTTCTTCATATCCAAGTTCAAGATTTTTATAGTCTAATTTTTCATTTTCAAATATTAGGGGATAGACTATAAAAGCTTGTCTGCCAGCAGCAATTTCCTTGCGTATAAATTTGTACATGGCAGTCCTTTTACTATCATTTATCATAATTGTCTGAATAGCCTTTCTACCCTTAGGTAATTCATCTATTATAGAAACATCAAGATCTCCATATACAGTCATTGCTAGAGTTCGGGGTATGGGAGTCGCAGTCATTACCAATATGTGTGGATATTGATTATTAGTGGATTTTCTCCAAAGTTTAGCCCTTTGTTCAACTCCAAATCTGTGCTGTTCATCAATTATTGCAAGAGCCAAATTCTTGAAAATCACGCTATCCTCTATAAGAGCATGAGTTCCTACTATAATATCAATATCTCCATTTGCCAAGGCCTCAAGTATCTCTCTTCTTTCACTAGTTTTGCTACTTCCTGTAAGTAGGGCAAGCCTAGTTTTGTTTGAAATGTACTTTCCTATGCTTTTAAAATGTTGCTGTGCAAGTACTTCAGTAGGGGCCATAATGCAGGTCTGATAGCCACTATCTACGGCTATCAGTGCAGAAAGTAGTGCTACTAATGTTTTTCCCGAGCCTACATCTCCTTGTAATAGCCTATTCATTTGCTTTCCACTCTTTATGTCTTTATGAATCTCTTTTATGACTCTTTTCTGTGCAGAGGTGAGACTATATGGAAGTGCATTATAACAAGAGTTAAAGTGTTCTCCAATTTTAGATAAGACAAAGGAAGCTCTACTATTCTGGTTCTTGAATTTATGTTTAAGGAGGGCTAATTGTAGCAAAAACAGCTCTTCAAATTTTAATCTTTTTTCAGCCTTACGAAGTGCATCAATATTAGGTGGAAAGTGTATATTTTTAATCGCAAATGCTAAGGGAACTAAGTTCTCTTTTTCAAGTATATATTCAGGCAGACTTTCTTGTATCTCATTAAGACAAAGATTTAAAGCTCTTTGCATATATTGGTTCATCATCTTAGCAGTAATACCCGCATTTTTGATTTTCTCGCTTGAACTATATATACCTGTTAGTTGTCCACTAAAGTTATTGTTATCAGGATTGTCTATTTCAGGGTGTATAAAATTAATCTGTCCATTAAAAACTCCAGCCTTACCAAAGAAGATATAAGTTCTGTTAAATTCTAATTTATTGTAGATGAATTTTAATGACTTGAAAAAACTTATAGAGCATGTGGCTGTATTGTCAGCTACCATTATGCTTAACCTGCTGATAGCATTAAATTTAAGATTATCAGGCTTTTTTATGCTCTTCTCATTAAGTTCTAAAATTAGTTTTTTAGTTCTATCATATGCCTTTATAGATATTACTTTAGCCCTGATTTGTATTTGAGTATTATCAGCTATAATGTTTTTTATTTCTGTTATGCTACTTCTGTCTAAATATCTATATGGGTAGAATTGTAAAAGATCAGAAAGTGTATGGATATTTAATTCAGATTTAAGAAGAGCAGCTCTTTTAGGACCTACTCCGCTTAAAAATTGTATATCTGTATTTAACTCTTTCATTACTTACATTCCCTTGTGCTATTATACCTTAAAATCAATAATTCTAGCCTAGTATTATGAGGAATAGAATAAGCCTAGCCTAGTAAAGATTAGAAAAACAAATAAACTTTAGCTTTTAATCATAAAGAATAGAAAAATGTATATCTATTAATTAGGTATTTATCAATTTAATAAACATCTTAGCATTATAGTATGTAGATCCAAGGGGGGCTGAAGTGATTCATCTACCCCTTTTATTCTATCTGGCTTCTTCGTCCCGATGTTAATTTTTCCTCTTTTTCTAAGAAAATATCAGGCATCTTATTGTCCATTATCTCTTTGTTCCTTGCACGTGATTTACATATGTCGATAGCTGTATATATTGCACATAACATAGATTGTCCATCAGCCTTGTCTTTTCCAGCTATTTCAAATGCAGTTCCATGATCTGGTGAACAACGGACAATTGGTAGACCTGCTGTATAATTTACGCCATTTTCAAAACAAAGTGCTTTAAATGGTGCAAGTCCTTGGTCGTGGTACATTGCAAGTACAGCGTCTGTCTTTAAGTAGTTATTAGGTGTGAAAAAAGCATCAGGAGAGTATGGACCAAATGCTAAAATACCATTGTCAAAAGCTTCTTTGATTGCAGGGATTATAATTTCATTTTCTTCTGTACCTATAAGCCCATTATCCCCATTGTGTGGATTTAGACCCAGTACAGCTATTTTAGCATCACTTAAGCTAAAATCCTTTTTCAGGCTTTCATTAAGGCAAGCTAGCTTTTCTAGTATAGCCTCTTTTGTTATCGCATTAGGAATATCTTTAATGGCTATATGACTTGTTACAAGGGCAGTCCTTATTCTGTCACTTAGCAGTATCATAGTTGCATTAGGGGATTGGAATTTACTCTTAAAGTATTCTGTATGACCAGTATAATTAAAGCCTGCCTCATTCATATAATACTTATTTATTGGGGCAGTTACTATTGCATCTATTTCACCTTCTTGAATATCTTTAGAGGCTCTTTCCAGTGAAGCAATAGCATCTTGTGCAGATTCCAAACTAGCTTTACCGGGTTCTGCATTGTGTTTTTCGTCTATACAATTTATAATATTAATCTTTTTAGGCTTTGCCTCACTAGCACAATTTATAATATGAGTCTCAAGTTGTTCAATATTTGCAATAGTTTTTTTATAAAAGCCAAATAGTTTAGATGAGCCATATATTATTGGTGTGAAAAAATCTAGAACCCTTTGATCTGAAAGGGCTTTGATTATAACTTCATAACCTATACCATTACTATCACCTTGTGTTATACCTATTATTAATCTTCTGTTATTCATGATATTATCTTTTAAATTAGGCCTAGACTATTATCCTTATCAGCATTAACTTCAGCCTCATAAGCTTCATCTCTTGGGGGATTAGACATTTGTTCAACATGTAGCCTTGCTTCTACTGCTAGATTATCGCATATTTCATTTTCAATATGTCCGTTGTGTCCCTTTACCCAATGTAATGTAACTTTGTGTTTTTTGTATACCTTATAAAACCTTAGCCATAAATCTCTATTTTTTTTGCCTACAAAGTCTTTTTTTATCCATGATAAAAGCCAACCTTTATTTATAGCATTTACAATATAAGATGAATCTGTCCATAGTTCTACACGTGCATTGTCCCATTTAATGCTTTCCAATCCAACAATAGTAGCTAATAACTCCATACGATTATTCGTAGTAAGTATAAAGCCCTGACTTAGTCTTTTTTCATACTTTCCACATCGTAGCAAAACTCCATATCCACCAGAACCTGGATTATTTTTGCATGCTCCATCTGTAAAAAGTTCAATTGTATAATTGTGCACAGTCTATTATTTATAATAATTTACAAATATACTATTTTTGAACCTGTCTTTTATTATTCTTTGCACCTTTATATACTAAGTAGGCACTTAAAATGATAAAACATACTAATATACTTAGCATTTCAGTCTTATAATTATGAGGTTGTATCCATATTTCTTTAAAAAGAGCATTTCTTCCGGCTATTTCAACGCTAGTCCAAAATATCATAACAGTTGCTATTGCCATGCGAATATTTGCTCCCCAAGAGCCAAGTTTTAGTTCATATTTGAACATGAAGAATGACGAGATTAGGCAGAAAAATGCTATTGCAATTGTTATAGGGTGCTTTGGCCCAAGAAATACAGGGTCATAGCAGAACATAAGTACAAGATAAGAAGTCCACATCATAATAGTAAGCTCTAAGAAAGTTGTTATAGATGTATGCCTTGTCATCGAGCGTGGTACAATTTCGTTTCTCTTATCTCTAAATATCTTTTTTTGTAACCAATTGTACATATGACAGCCAGTTCTTGAGTTGAATAGGTAGATTATCATAAACATTACCCAAAATCCAAAGCTGCTTGGCATTATAAGGTATTCTGGTCTTGAGCCTCTTAAACTTTTTAGGGCACTTGACGATAAATCTTTAATATCTGTTCCATTAATAGTAGTGATATGAGATATATCAACGCCATTTAGATATTCAGTGCTAGTGCTGACTATGCCTGAACCAATCAAGTCATAATGTACTCCAAATCTGCTTGCATAGTAAACAAAAAGAAATTCCACCCAGCCTGTCCAAAATAAAAGACCTCCAAAGAAGCCCCATAAGGTTTGAGCTGTTTCTTTCTTTACAAATACACCTATAATAACCATTACCAGACCAATAAAGCCCATAGCAAATGCACAGTAGTGTAGAATGTTCTCTGGAAGATGCTTATCCATAATCATCATTAGGGCGTGACCTAATGGCATAGAAAATAATACAACTATAAATGAAATTAGGCTCTTTGCCCAGTACAATCTATTAGAAAAAATACCCATAAATCTTATAAATTTTATTATATGCAAAGATAATCTTCATTAATTTTATAAACAAGTGCAGATATATTATATCTTAGGGTATTAGTATGCTAATAAATAGTAACTTCATTATTGTGCAAATGTAAATAATTGGAAATTAGTTCATTAATAGAATAATTATCTAGTATTTTGGAGCTGAATATAAATGATTATAAGATATATACTTATAAAGTGTAAGGCTATTGCAAGTTATGTTAAACGATTTATATTGATATTAGATAAAATATGCAACGTTTTAAGTAAAAATCACTTAAAATATAAGTTAAAATATTCAAATGTAATATCCTTATAATGAATGATTTAAAATTATTTTACTAAAACTTTAATAAAATTTTAGTAAAAATATTTGTGGATAAATAAAAAAGTATTACCTTTGTATCGAGATGATGATAGAGGTTCTCTCACATCAATCTCTATTGGTTATTAGTTTTAGTGTTATTAATTATGTGGTTAGTATGAGCATCACGCGTGAAGCGTCAAGCTCATCAAGTTAAAAAGTCCTTTAAATAAGGGCTTTTTTCTTTATATACATACATTATAACAGCAGAAGCCTAACTCTCTATTATAATATTCTTAATTTGAAATTTATTCACTAAGCCATTAAAATAGATTATTCCTTTATATACGGTTTTCCATTGCTATCCCTCCATCTTTTAGGGCTACACTGTGAGTATTCTTTAAATTGCCTGTAAAAATGACTACTATCGTTAAATCCAAGTTCTGAAGCAATATCAGAGATTTTTCTATAATCTTGACTTAAGAGAAGTTCTTGTGCTTTGCATATGCGTTTTTCTAATCGCCATTGCCTGAAACTTGTATTAAGGTGATTTTTAAAATAAGAGAATAAAGCATCTATATCAATATTACATTCCTCACTTAAGTTTATAATACTTAGTTCTTTAAAGTTTGTATCATTTTTTTTGTACCATTCTGATAGCCTTTGCTCTATGTTGTGATAGTCTATATTATTTATGAGATATGTTCTGTAATTATCCTCTATCTGCTTGGTATCTATGCCTTTTAAGTCTTTAAGGTAGCTTGTATTATTATTGCTACCATATGTTACTTGTGCCTCGTTAATTTGGCTTGCCTCAGAAGGAATGTTATAAGAACTTTTTGTAGATATAGCTTGACTTGTCTTTTCTGTTTTAATACTATGTATAAGTTGTATAATGTATTCTAATAATACTAGCATATTAAAAGCATCTCTCTCCTGCCTTTATTATTCTGACTTTTATCATAAAAATAAGAGGCTAATAAGTTATACTAGCCTCTTTATAAATTTATTTTAGAATTACCATCCTAAAACATATGCAAAGATTAGGGGTGCAACAATAGTTGCATCAGACTCTACAATAAACTTAGGAGTTTCAGGGGCTAATTTTCCCCATGTGATTTTTTCGTTAGGAACAGCACCTGAATATGAGCCATATGAAGTAGTACTATCTGATATTTGGCAGAAGTATGCCCATAGAGGAGTGTTTTTCCAACCTAAGTCTTGTTCCATCATTGGTACACAGCAAATAGGGAAGTCTCCTGCTGTTCCTCCACCAATTTGGAAGAAACCAACGCCAGCTCCTGCAGAATTTTTCTTATACCAGTCTACAAGGAAGATCATAACTTCAATACCAGTAATTACAAGATCTGCCTTAAATTCTCCTTGTATAACATGTGCAGTAAAGATATTACCAGTTGTACTATCTTCCCATGCAGGACAGATAATAGGAATATTTTTCTCGCAGGCAGCTACAACCCAGCTATCTTTAGGATCTATTTCATAGTATTTCTCTAAAGCACCGCTGCGTATCATTTGGTAGATAAACTCATAAGGCATATATCTTTTACCTTCGTCTTGTGCTTTTTTCCATACATTAAGAAGTTCTCCTTCTAATCTCCTGAATGCTTCTTCTTCTGGGATACAGGTATCAGTTACTCTATTGTAGTGATTGTTAAGTAGTTCTTGCTCCTGTTCAGCAGTAAGATTTCTGTATCCTGGTACTCTATAATAGTGACTATGAGCAACAAGGTTCATAATATCCTCCTCAAGGTTGTTAGCAGAGCAGCATACAAAAGATATTTTATCCTGTCTGATCATCTCTGCAAGTGATAAACCTAGCTCTGCTGTACTCATCGCACCTGCCATAGCTAGGAACATTTTTCCACCCTTAGCCAATAAATCATCATAGGCTTTAGCCGCATCTACAATACTTGCTGCATTGAAATGACGGAAGTTATGGGTGATAAAATTTGAAATAGGTCCTTTTTCCATTTTCAATTAATTATATAAAATTCAATTTGTTCTCAAATAGTATAGCAAAAGTAGTGCTTTTTTAGTAATTTTGCAACGAATAAAGATATTGAATTATGTTTGAGAATTTATCAGAAAGATTAGAAAGATCCTTTAAGATATTAAAAGGACAGGGACAAATTACAGATATAAATGTTGCTGAGACAGTAAAAGATATAAGAAAGGCTCTATTGGATGCCGATGTAAGTTACAAGGTTGCAAAGGAGTTTTGCGATAAAGTAAAAACAAAGGCCTTGGGACAAGATGTGCTTACAGCTGTCAAGCCGCAAGAGATGATGATAAAGATCATGCACGACGAGTTAGCAGACTTTATGGGTAGTCAATCTCAAGACATAAATATTAAAGGTAGTCCAGCAGTGGTATTGGTAGCAGGTCTTAATGGTTCGGGTAAAACTACTTTTTCAGGTAAATTAGCCAATTATATTAAGTCTAAAAGGGGAATGAAAGTCCTTTTGGCAGCCTGTGATACATTCCGTCCAGCAGCGATAGATCAGTTAAAGGTCTTGGGAGGGCAAATAGGTGTAGAAGTTTATACAGAAGAAGGCGAAAAGGATCCTATAAAATTGGCAGAACGTGCTATATCTAAGGCAAAGTCAGAGTCATATTCAGTAGTAATCGTCGATACAGCGGGTCGTTTAGCTGTTGATCAGCAATTAATGGATGAAATCTCTGCTTTGCATAAGGCTGTCAATCCTACTGAGACATTATTTGTTGTAGATGCTATGACAGGTCAAGATGCAGTAGAAACAGCTAAGGCATTTAACGATAGATTGGATTTTGATGGAGTCGTACTTACAAAGATGGACGGTGACACCAGAGGTGGTGCTGCTCTTTCTATCAAGGCAGTAGTAGGAAAGCCTATCAAATTTGTTTCTTCTGGTGAAAAGATGGAGGCTTTAGACGTTTTCCATCCTGATAGAGTTGCTGACAGAATATTAGGAATGGGTGATGTTGTGAGTTTGGTAGAAAAGGCTCAAGAGCAGTTTGATGAAAAACAGGCAAGGGAACTAAAGAAGAAGTTAGCTAAGAATGAATTTAGTCTAATGGATTTTTATAACCAGTTGCAGCAAATTAAGAAGATGGGTAATATAAAAGATCTAGCATCTATGATACCAGGTGTTGGTAAGGCTATAAAAGATGTTGAGATAGATAATGATGCTTTTAAGGGAATAGAAGCTATCATTTTATCAATGACACCCGAGGAGAGAGAGCACCCTGAGATTATAAATGGTAGTCGCAGAAAGAGAATAGCAATGGGATCTGGCAGTAATGTTGCAGATATAAATAAACTATTAAAGCAGTTCCAAGATATGAGGAGGATGATGAAGTCTGCAGTTACAGGTTCCTTGATGAAGAGGTTTATGGGAAGGCGATAGTATTATGAGAATAGATATTTTAAGTCTATTACCAGAGTTATTGGAGAGCCCTTTATCTCATTCGATAGTGGCAAGGGCAAAGAAAAAGTCTTTGGTAGATATACAGATACATAATATTAGAGATTTTGGTTTAGGTTCACGAAAAACAGTTGATGATTATAGCTATGGAGGTGATGCAGGCATGGTGATGATGATAGAACCTATCTACAATTGGATAACAAAGCTTAGGGGGGAGCGTGATTATGATGAGGTTATTTTTATGAGTCCCGATGGGGAAAAACTTAATCAAAATATATGTAATGAGCTTGCTTTAAAATCTAATATTATCATATTATGTGGGCATTATAAAGGTGTAGATCATAGAGTTAGGGAATACCTTGTAACAAGGGAAATATCAGTAGGAGACTATGTCCTAAGTGGAGGAGAGATTCCTGCAGCCTTATTGACAGATGCAATAGTAAGGCTTTTGCCAGGTGTTTTAACAGATGAAACTTCAGCTTTGAATGATAGTTTTCAAAATGGTTTATTATCTGCACCTGTATATACAAGACCTGCTAATTTTATGGGTTGGGAAGTTCCACAAGAACTTTTAAGTGGTAATCCTAAAATAGTATCTAAGTGGCAAGATGAGCAGTCTTATGAAAGAACGTCTAGATTAAGACCGGATTTATTGGAGCTTAAATCGTCAGACTAAGGATTTGTAAAAAAGTATAGTCTATATAACATTTATTATTATATTTGCACTATTGCTCGTGCATATAGACCTAAGAATTAAGGTAATATAAACATAAATAATTAAATTATGAGTTTAGAAAATCTTCCTGATGTAAATTTAGACATGGAGAAGGCATCAGATGTAGTTGATGAAAATTTACTTGATCAGCAAGTAGAAAATGAGAGCAGTCAGCAGATTATAAATTATGCAGATAAGACTTTAGCAGAGCTTATTAAATGCTTTCAAGACATTTTAGCCGATCCACAGGCTATGAAGAAAAACAAAGAGGTTGAAATAATTAAGGCTAGCTTTTATAAATCCTTAAATAAGGAGAAGTCTTTATTAGAGAAAAATTCTGATAGTGAAGAAACTAATGCTGAAGTGGAGAATAATCCTTTATTGAGTTTAGAGGAGGGCTTTAAAGAGCTATATAATAAGTATAAGAAGTCTAGGGCAGAATATAATCTTGCAATAGAAAAAGAACGTCAAGAGAATCTGAAGATAAAAGAAGCTCTTATTGAAGAACTTAAAAATCTCATAGACAGACAGGAAGGTACAAATCTAAGTTTTCCTGATTTTAGAAATATACAAACAAGATGGAAGGAAACAGGTCCTGTGCCTGAAGTAAATTTCAGGGATTTGAATAATACTTATCAATTGTATGTTGAGCAATTTTATGATAAAGCACAGATTGATAGGGAAATGAGAGATCTTGACTTTAAGAAAAATCTTGAAGCTAAGGAAGAATTGTGTAAAGAAGCAGAAGCTCTGTCAGAAAAAGATAATATACAATTGGCTTTTAGCGAATTACAGAAGCTTCATGAGGCATGGAAAGAACTTGGCCCTGTGGCTAAAGAATATAGAGAATCTATATGGGAGAGGTTTAAAGAAGCCAGTACAATCATTAATAAAAAATATCAGACTTACTTTGAGCAGTTGAAAGCTATTCATCTTAACAATCTTGAGTTAAAGAAGGCTATTTGTGAAAAGATAGAGGCTATTGCTGAAAGAGTTGATATTAGTACTTCAAATGAATGGAATAAGTTAGCAAAGGATATTGAAACCTTACAAGCTGAGTGGAGAAAGATAGGTTTTGCAACAAAGAGTGAAAATCAGGCAATATATGATAGGTTCAGACAGGCTTGTGATAAATTCTTTGAAAAGAAGAGAGAATTTTATAGTGACTTCAAAAATAATATGAATGCTAATCTTGAGCTAAAATTAGATATTATAGCTCAAGCAGAAGCTTTAAAGGATAGTACTGAATGGAAATCTACTACCGATGCCCTAATTGCATTGCAGGCAAAATGGAAGGAGATAGGAGCCGTTCCTCGCAAGAAGTCAGAACAAATATGGCAGAGATTTAGAGCAGCTTGTGACGCATTCTTTGAGAACAGGGATAAGAATAATACAGGTGAAAATAACTATTATGCGAACTTAAAAGCAAAGAGAGCATTAATAGAAGAGATTAAGACATATATTAATCAAGATGCTGACAAGGATCTTGCTATGGCAGAAGACTTTGCAAAAAGATGGTCAGATATAGGTTTTGTACCATTTAAGGAGAAAGATGCAGTTGCAAATGAATACAAGGAGGCATTCTATTCAAAATTCCCTGATTTTAGGTCTGCAAGAAAGGCTAAACAACAGCATTCACATAATAGTAAATTATCTAAGTTAAGTGATAAAGAGCGTTTGATACAGTCTTATAAATCATTGGAGCAGCAGATTGCTACATATGAGAACAATATGGGCTTTTTTGCTAATGCGAGCAGTTCATCGCCATTAGTGAAGCAAATGTTGGATAAGATTGCGAAATTAAAATCTGAACTTGAAGATTTAAAGGTAAAAATTAGAGAATATAACGAAAATTAATTAAGGTGAATAAGAATACGATTATAGGTTTTGTACTTATAGGACTAATATTGATAGGTTTTTCTTTTTATCAGTCTCATGAGTACAACAAACGATTAGAGATAAAGCGTCAAGCTGATTCCATTGCAAATATCCAAAAAGAGGCACAAAGGCAAAGAGATTCAATTGTAAATGCCACAGCTTTAGCTAAACAAATGCAGCAGGCTGATGCATTTGATTTTAAGCATAATTTAGCAGTGTATAAAAATGCTAATTTGGATACAGCATCAAAGAAAGAAGCAACAATAGTTCATCTTAAAAATGATAAGGTAGATATTGCTTTTACTACTAAGGGAGCACAGCTGTATTCAGCACAAGTGCTTGATTATAAAACATATAATAAATCAGATTTATTTTTGTTTGAAGCAGGAAAAAGCAACATGGCTATTAAGCTTTATGCAGGGGAAAGCATTAGTACAGACAATTTTATTTTTGATATAGCAGAGCAGAGCGATACTAGTCTTGTCATGCGTTTAAATTTTGCAGAGGGAGCATATATACAGCAAAAATATATATTGGAAAAGTCTTCATACTCTGTTAAAAATATCTTGTCATTTGTAGGTATGAATAAGGTTATGCCTAACAATGTAAGTTCTTTTGACACAGATTGGACTATGACTATGCCTAGGATGGAAAAAGGTTATCAAAACGAGAAGCGTTATTCCAAGATTGATTATTTATTCACTAGCGAGGATAGCCCCGAAGAGATAGGAGAAGGTTCAGATGAGAGTGAAAGAATAGAGAATAAACTTTCTTGGTTTGCATTCCAACAGCAGTTCTTTTCTCTTTTTGTAAGGGCAGAGACAGATTTTAATTCGGGAGAGTTATCTGTATCATATCCTAAAGAAGATCAGGCCGATCTAATGACCTGCGTAGCTAAAATGAGGACAGATTTTAGCCTTTCAAATAGAGTTGATTATAAGTATGATTTGTATTTAGGTCCAAATCATTATGAAACTCTAAAGTCATATAATCATAATTATGAGAAAGTTATACCTTTAGGTGGCTGGATTGTAGGCTGGTTTACTAAGTGGGGTATAATCCCTCTCTTTAATTTCTTACATAAGTATATACTTAATTTTGGTATTATCATTTTATTGATGACACTAATTATTAAGATAATAGTATTACCTCTTGCATATAAGTCATATTCTTCAGCAGCTAAGATGCAGATATTAAAACCTGAGATTGATAAAATATCTGAAAAATATCCAAAGCAGGAAGATGCCATGAAAAAGCAACAGGCGACAATGGCTTTGTATAAACGTGCAGGAGTGAGCCCATTAGGTGGCTGCCTTCCAATGCTGCTACAATTCCCTATATTGTGGGCTATGTATAGATTCTTTCCTGCCTCAATAGAGTTACGTCAGCAAAATTTCTTATGGGCAGATGATTTGAGTTCTTATGACTCAATATTAGATTTTGGATTTAATCTTCCATTATTAGGTAATCATCTTTCTTTATTTGCCGTATTAGTCGCAGTGTCAATGTTTTTCTATTCAAAACTAAATTCGACACAGATGTCCGGTAGCGATCCTAATGCAACTACAATGAGGTTTATGAGTATATACCTTATGCCTATTATGATGTTCTTTATCACTAATAACCTTTCTGCTGGTTTGAGTTATTATTATTTCTTATCAAATATTATAACTATGATAGAGAGCTTAATAATAAGGAAGTACTTTGTCTCTTCAGATGAAATCTTTGCACGTTTAAAGGCTACCGAGGGAAAGCCAATACCTAAAAGTAAGTGGCAACAAAGATTAGAGATGGCACAAAAAATGCAACAGCAGAGAATGAAGGAAAGGAAATAACAATGAAAGATAGGATAGATTCCATAATTAAGTTACTGCCGCCAAGAACAAAATTGGTGGCAGTTTCTAAATATCACTCAAGTGATAAAATACTGCAAGCATATAATTTAGGACAAAGAATTTTTGCAGAGAGCAGGCCTCAAGAATTAAAGCAAAAGCTTGAAGCTCTGCCTAAGGATATACAATGGCATTTTATTGGGCATTTACAAAGCAATAAGTTAAAAATGGTATTGCCATATGTAAGCCTTATACATTCTGTTGATAGTGTTAAGTTATTGGATAATATTGCCTCATGGGCACATAGCAATGAGAAACAGATAAATATTCTATTACAATTGCATATCGCCCAAGAAGAAAGTAAACAAGGTTTTACCGAAGAAGAATTATATAGTCTATTGGAGATTATACAATTTCATGATAGATATAAGTATATTAATATACAAGGTCTTATGTCTATGGCAACAAATACAGATGACACTAATATCATAGAGCAGGAATTTGCGAGGATAGAAGCTATCTTTGAAGATATTAAGGAAAGATATTCGGATAAGTTGCCAAATTTTAAAGAATTATCCATAGGAATGTCCAACGATTTTCTTATTGCCATAAGACATGGGGCTACATTAGTTAGGGTAGGAACTATGATTTTTGGAGAAAGAGATTATTAAAATATAAAACTATGAAACAAAAGAAATATATATTGCAAGATAGCGAATTGCCAAGGCAATGGTATAATATTCAGGCAGATATGCCAAATAAACCTATGCCTATATTAGATCCTAAGACAAAAAAGGAACTGACAAAAGAAGATTTATATCCTCTTTTTGCAAAGGAGTGTGCAAATCAGGAATTTGATAGAGAGCATGCTTGGATTGATATTCCAGAAGAAGTAATGGAGCAGTATGCAGTATATCGTTCTACTCCTTTGGTCAGAGCTTACGGATTAGAGAAGGCTTTGGATACTCCTGCACATATATATTTTAAGAATGAGAGTGTAAGCCCATTGGGTAGTCATAAGTTAAACTCTGCATTAGCACAGGCATTTTATTGTAAGAAAGAAGGAGTTACCAATGTTACAACTGAAACAGGTGCAGGTCAGTGGGGCTGTGCCTTATCTTATGCAGCAAATGTTTTCGGATTAGATGCTGCTGTGTATATGGTTAAGGTAAGCTATGCTCAAAAGCCTTATCGTAAGAGTATTATGAATGTTTTTGATGGAACAGTTACGCCTTCCCCCTCAATGTCAACAAGGGCGGGAAAAAATATTTTGACAGTAAATCCAAATTACTCAGGTACACTGGGTACAGCTATATCTGAAGCGATAGAGTTGGCAATGACAACCCCTAACTGTAAATATGCACTAGGTTCTGTAATGAATCATGTTTGTATGCACCAAACAATCATTGGATTGGAAGCTGAAAAACAATTGGAGATGGCAGGGGAATATCCTGACATTGTTGTAGCTTGTTTTGGTGGTGGTTCAAACTTTGCAGGGCTATCATTTCCCTTTATTAGACATAAGATTTTGGGTAAAAAAGATACAAGAATTATAGCTGCAGAACCTTTTGCCTGTCCCAAATTAACATCTGGAACTTTTGAATATGATTTTGCTGATGAAGCAGGTTATACTCCATTATTACCAATGTATACCTTAGGACATGATTTTCAACCTCAAAATATTCATGCAGGTGGATTAAGGTATCATGGAGCAGGTGTAATAGTGTCACAATTGTTAAAGGATTCTTATATAGAGGCAACAGATATTAAGCAATTAGATGCCTTCAAAGCTGGTGTTCTTTTTGCTCGTTCAGAAGGTTTTATACCCGCACCAGAGTCTTGCCATGCCATAGCTGCAACTATTGACGAAGCATTAAAGTGTAAGGAAGCAGGAGAGTCTAAAACTATACTATTTAACCTTTCTGGACATGGATTAGTTGATATGGCTGCTTATGAAAGTTATTTTTCTGGAGATATGGTTAATGTTCAGTAATTTATTTTAGACCTTGTTCAAATTTTAGCTCTTATAGTTGCTTATATTTAAAGCCAAGCACTATATGTTATTAAGCTTTTATTTTAGCTTATATTTAAAACCAAGTTCTATATTTTATTAAGCTTATATTGAGGCTTTTATTAAAAGTTATAGGATAGAAAAATATCTGACTAAAAGTTTGATTAATTTTCTATTAATCTCTTAGGGACTTTTTGCAATCAATTTTAACTACTAATATTTAGACGGAGTGTTTAAGCAATAATATGCTTAGACACTTCATCTGATACTATATGCTTTGCACCTAAAATCTCTTTAAGTTGTTTATAATCTTGCATTATTCTCTCTCTATATTCTTTGTCTTCTATCAATCTGATTACTTCATTACATAGATTGTTTGCGGTAAAATAGTGTTGAATAAGCTCTTTATAAATAGGCTTATTCATAATCAAATTACCCAAACTTATATAATTGACTTTTATAATATGCTTACCTATGGTATAATTTAAGTTACTTAGGTTGTAACATACAACTTGTGGACATCCAATTAAGGCTGTTTCTAAAGAAGCCGTACCAGAATTAACTACTGCTACAATACTTTCTGAGATTGTTTTATGAGTTTGATTATAAACAACCTTTACATAGCCTTCCCTTCCTTTTAGATACTGAGAATAAACATCGCTATCATCATTTGAGCCTGCAGCAATAATAAAGTTATAATCTTTATATTCATCTATATTGTGCAACTTATCTGCAAATTCCATATATGTTGCAAGCATAGAGTTTTGTTCAGATTTTCTAGAACCTGCTAAGAGGGCGATAGATTTAGAATTATCGCCATTGTATCTCTCTTTGACTTCGTCAATTAGGGGATTGCCACAATAGAATACATTTACATCTTTGGATTTAAAATATTCTATTTCAAAAGGAAAAACAACTATGAGCTTATTCACATATTTTTTAAGTAATTTAATCCTATATTCCCTTGATGCCCATACCTTAGGGGCTATATAGTAGGAAACTTCAAAGTCGTGATTGTGAGCAAATTTTGCTATTCTAAGATTAAATCCTGGATAATCTATAAGAATGATTTTATCAGGTTGAAAATTTAAAATATCTGATTCACAGAACTTTAGTCGTTTTTTCAGTTGAATAATTTGGCTAATAACCTTAGTAAAACCCATTATTGCCATATCTTTATAATGTATTACGGCCTTGTATTCAGATTGCTTCTCTTTTGCAATTGCTTGCATTTTATCACCACCCCAAAATCTTATATGTGCTTCCTTGTCCAAGCTGTATATGGATTTCATTAAATTGCTTCCATGCAAGTCTCCAGATGCCTCTCCTGCAATAATATAGTACTTCATTATAAAAATATAAACGATTTAATAAGTACAAATATATGGAATTTTATAAAAAATTGGTAATTTTGTATGGATTGAGAATTAAGTTTCTCAATCGTATTTGATAATGTTTAATGTTTAAAAAAATAAACAATGGTAAAACTTGGTATTAACGGATTTGGTCGTATTGGCCGTATGGTATTCCGTGCCGCTGTTGAGAATTTCTCAAATGATATTGAAGTAGTTGGTATCAACGACCTTCTAGAACCAGCATATTTAGCATATATGCTTAAGTATGATTCAGTTCATGGACAATTCAAAGGTGAAGTTTCTTCAGAAGAAGGTGCTTTGATTGTAAATGGTAAGAAGATTCGTATCACTGCTGAAAAAGATCCTGCAAATCTTAAATGGAATGAAGTTGGTGCAGAGGTAGTAGTAGAAGCTACTGGTTTCTTCCTAACTGACGAG
>JARIAS010000075.1 GCA_029257745.1 Candidatus Cryptobacteroides sp.
GGCTGTGTACCATGGCAATTCCATTGCAGTTGCAGCCGTAGCAGCACATGAATGTGGACATGTATTACAACATGCTAAGGGCTATATCCCTCTACAAATAAGATCTGCATTAGTGCCAGTAGTAAGCTTTTCTAATAATATAGTCCCATGGATATTGTTAGCAGGAGTCGTGACAATTAAGATTTTTCCTGCTCTTATTTGGCTAGGCATTGCACTTTTTGCTATGACAACACTATTTTCAATTATTACTCTTCCAGTAGAATTAGATGCAAGTGCAAGAGCAATAAAATGGTTATCGCTTACACAAATTGCCATAGGAGATAGGAAAGAAAAGGCAATAGATGCTTTAAAATGGGCAGCATATACCTATTTCATCGCAGCAATAAGCTCTATTGCAACACTAATCTACTATATCTTAATTGCGACAAATAGAAGATAATATTTAATATGCGACAATAACACACAAAATATTAATTAAAGTATATTAATCTTAGATACAAAACTTTATGACTATATATTTCAGATTAATATATACATATAATAAAATAGCGAATGTCTAAGAGAACATTCGCTATTTTAATAGATAATCTAAAACTATGTTAGTGTTAGATATTAGTTAGTTGTATATCCTTCTGTTTGCTTCAACTCACTATCGTTAGCTATCATTGACTCTGATATAGAGTAGTACAGTTTATATGACTCATTAGCAGACAAAGAAGTTACTTCTTGGTAAACAATACCGTCCCCTGCTCTCACGAGATCCCACCATCTTTTACCTTCTCCAATAAACTCTTTAAGCCTTTCTTGAAGAATTGATATACGGTTCTCAGCTTGAGTACCGCTAACAAATTTATTCTCTTCAAAATGATCTCCATATGCTCTTCTTCTTACCTGATTCATTTCATCAGAAGGATCTTCTCCAAGATTATTCTTTGCTTCTGCCAACATTAAAAGAACATCAGCATATCTGTATAAAGGAATATTATTAAAGTTCTTCCTCTGACCATCTGCATATATTTTACCTAAGAATTTCTTTAATACCGAAGTCTTATAATGAGGATCATCGTCAACATAAGTACTATGTCCAGCTGCATCATCATAAACACGGATAAATGTATCTTTTCTCTTATCATTCGGATCATCTAACAATTTCAAAACCTTTGGACTAGGAGAATATCTACTACCCCCACTTAAAACTACATTTATATCATTGCCCAATAAAGATGAAGATTTAAGGGTCTCACCTTTCTCATCATAATATGATGTTAAATCAACAACACGGCCAGTGAAAGCTGAATAAAAGTTGCTTGCCTCATCTTGTTTATAATCAAAGGCAAATATAAACTCGTTATTATCCTCATTATCCTCTCCCCACAAATTCTCATAAGGAACTAATTCATATCCTGTTATAGATTCCAAAGCTTTTTTAGCCTCTATAAAATCTTCATTTCCACCTCCTAAGACCTTTCCAGACCACAAATAAACATCACCCTTTAATGCCAATGTAGCTGCTTTTGACCAATAAATATTCTTTCCCAACCATTTTGTATTAGTTTCTCCAAAAAGCTTTAAAGATTCTTCTATATCACTTTTCACCTGCTTCATAACTTCCTCTTTAGGAGAACGCTGTTTCTTTAATAAAATTAAGTTTACTTCTTTTAATGGCTCTAAAGTAATAGGGACATCTCCCCACGCTCTAAGCATAGTATAATACACTTGAGCTCTAATACCATAAGTTTGTGCTAACATTTGATTCTTTTTACCTTCATCTTTAAACGGAACCGAAGGAGCATTTACTATAAAATCATTTAGATAATGTATTAAGCCATAAAAACCTGACCAATTGCCAAAAAACACTTGCGTATTAGATATATTATTTCTTATTAGTTCCACATCCCAAGGTCCTTCTAACACTTGTCCTCCCCATATATCTGAACGCATTTCGCCCATTTTAAATAATGTATTAGCATAAGCACGATACCTATCAGCAAGTCCTGTATGAGCAGCCTGCACAGCTTCCTCTGTTTTCCAGTAGCCATTATAAGTAAGTTCACTCTCAGATACAAGATCTAAATTACATGAGCTTAATAGTATTGTCAGTGATAATATTAATGTAATATATCGTTTCATATTTTTTTTATTTAGAATGTTATATTTAATCCCATAGTGAAAGATCTTGGTAATGGATACCTTCCTGTATCTGTACCTCCTTGTTCAGGTAAAACTCCTGAATAAGCAGAAAAGTATGCGATATTAACTATCGAAAAATAAAGTCTTGCATTTTGGAAGATATTATGAAGTTTATTGCCATTGAAACTATAACCTAATGTTATTTCTCTCAATGCAAAATAATCACCTCTTTCAATATATCTTGAACTACTATTATGTATATCACCTTGGTCTGAACCACCTGCAAGATGGTTATGCTGTGGGTCAACTAAGTCAAAACGTGGAACATTAGAATTTGGATTTTCCGATGTCCAAGAATCTCTAATTTCAACAGGACCATTCTGATTACCTTGAGTCTGTGCAACTCCTTTTATACGACGTCCATTTAGTATATAATGTCCAACTGCATAATCTCCCTTAATAAACAAATCAAAATTTTTATATGTAAGATTAGTTGTAATACCTCCTATAAATGAAGGTGTAGTTCTACCAATTACTATACGATCCCTATAATCAATAATATTATCACCATTTTGATCTTTCCATTTAGAATCTCCAAGGAACCTTGTATTCTTTTTAAGTGCAAACTCCACTTTTCTAGCAGCATCTTTTGCTATTTCCTCCTCAGTGTGATATACACCATCAAATTCATATGCTACAATTAGGTCATTACCAACTCTTTCACCTTCTTGAAGCCCTCCGACATATTTAGTTTTACCAGTAGCAGGATCATATATTTCTGTACCCCCCTGCCTATTCTTTTCAACTCCATTTGCAGGTAACTTCTTAGCATAATTCCTCACCAAATAGAATGTACTTCCTATATTCCAGTTAAAATCTTTTCTCTTAATCACATTAGCATTTAACTCCAATTCTAAACCTCTATTTTGAAGGATACCATTATTAGTCTTGATTGAAGAGAAGCCTGTCCATAATGGAAGAGTTAAGTCAGACAACTTGTCTACAACATCTCTCACAAAATAATCTGCAACGATATTAACACGGTTTCTAAATAGACCTAGATCAAGACCCATATTAAATGTAGTAGAACGTTCCCACCTTAAACCTAAATTAGGTAGAGCATTATTAACATAACCCTTAAGGCCATTATATGTTCCACTTAGCCCATAGGTTCCAAATACACCAAAGTTTGAAAGATTATCAATATTACCATTTATACCATAACTGATACGTGGTTTTAACTTAGAGATAATATTACTAATTTTAGAATTCTTAAAGAAGTCCTCATTATGAGCATTCCAACCGAAGGAAATACCAGGGAAGAAGCCATATTTATCATTTGCCAAACGAGATGTTCCATCATATCTAAATGTAATCCCCAACAAATATTTATAATCAAAGTCATAATTAAACTGACCAAATACTGATGATATAGCATATTGAGTCCTATAAGAGGAAGGTTTGCCATCAGCCTCAGAGCCTACATTCATTGTATATATAAGGTCAGTAGGAGAATTACGTGTAGCTCCATTCATAGAATAATAATATTCATGGAAATACTCAGTTCCTAAAAGAGCAGATATATTATGTTTATTTATTCTGGTATTATAGTTAAGTAAGCCAGTAAACTGATTACGTATTGTCCTAGCATACGATGCAGAAGCCTTACGTGATGTATTTAAATTTCCAGAGCTTAAATAAGCCTTTTCAAAAGCTTCTTTTGAATTATTAACAGTAAAATGACTACCTCTTAGTGTTAATTTAAAATTCTTTAAGAAAGAGTAATCTGCCTGTATAGAGGCTGTCAATCTTTGTTCTAAATTACTTTTTGGAAATTTATCTTTATAATATAAAGGGTTACCAAATCCTAAGTATGTACCCGGTTGGTATTCATCAGATAAACTACCATCAGGATTATTATTGTATATTCTAGATGTAGGTGCTAATCCAGCAGTACGTTGAAACAGATTATAAATACTATCAAATGGCAAATCCTGACTTGATTGTGCATATATAATATTAGAAGAAACTTTAAAATCATCTGTAATATTATATGAGGCATTTACTGTTCCTGAAAATCTCTTAAAACCTGAACCTACCACTAAGCCTTTATCATTCATATAACCTAGTCCCAAATAATAGGTAGATTTATCATTACCACCATCAAATGATAAGCTGTAATCTTGAATACTACTTGGCTGATAGAATAAATTATTAAATTTATTCTCCATAAAAATCAAGTCTTTATCAGAAAGAGGATCCTTCATTTTCATCCAGCCCTCTCTGTCTAATAAATATTTATTATTCTCATCTAAGAACATAGTAGTATAGATAGAGTTTGTAGTATTATTACCAGTAGCGGCAGAATTTTGACCATCAAGGAATGCTCCGAAATTAGAATCACCTCTAACCATACGAGTATTTCTGACTGCCATACGGTTAAACTTAACATAATCAGCTGCACCTAAATACTGCATCTTATCTTTCTTAGGCTGATTCAATGTATATTTTGAACGGAAAGTAATATGAGAACTTCCTTTTTTTCCTTTCTTTGTAGTCACTATTACTACACCATTAGCAGCTCTTGCTCCATAAATAGCAGTTGATGCAGCATCTTTCAAGACTTCTATGGACTGAATATCATCAGAGTTTAGAGCATAGAAAGAACCTGGAACACCATCAATTAAAATTAGTGGCGTTCCAGAGCCATCAAAGCCTGTACCACCACGTAATTGTATAGAAGGAGTACTTCCCGGCTGTCCAGTTGTTTGAACGACCTTAAGACCAGCGATTGTTCCTTGTAAGGCAGTAGCTGGATTAGAACGTGACGCACTTTCTAATACTTTAGTATCCAGTTTAGCGACAGCTGTGGTCATTTGCTTACGAGACTGTGTAGAGTATCCAGTTACTACAATCTCTCCAAGCTCTTCTGTATTAGACAATAACTTGACATTTAGAGTTGAAGATAATACAGTCCTAACTTGAGGTTTGAGACCTATAAAAGCATATAACAGATTTTCTCCTTTATAGACTTTTAGGCTATAATTTCCATCTATATCTGTAATTGTTCCTGAATTATTTTGTAAAGATGTTACGGAAACTCCTATCAAAGGCTCTCCTTGTTCATCAACAACTTTACCCTTAAGTTCTAGAGTATTTTTATCTTGAGCGACTTTCTTAAATAGATAAATCTCATTACCTACAACTTTATAATCTATATCCGTATTGTACAAGATATCATTCAAAAGATCTTTTATTGTTACATTTTTAAGATTAACGTCATTTACTAAAAAAGAAGATAATGACTCATCATATATAATGTCATATTTAGAAGCATCCTTTACTTTCTGCCTAAGCTGAGAAAGCGTATTCTGCTTTGTTTTAAGTGTTACTTGTGCATTAGCTCTACCCCCCCCATTATGAAAAAGAAGAGCAATATAGTCAATATTTTACTAAAACACAAGCAATTTAATGTGAAACGATAATTGTTACTCATAAATTAAACGTTATTAGTTTGGTTAATAATTCTTATATCTTAACAAAGATACGTATAATCTCTGACAATACAAAACGTTTTATACTTTTATTCCTTATTTACCTATATAATAATCACCGCAAATAATAAGCAGTTTACTTTTTCAAATTCAGCAAAAACAGTCTAGCATACTACTTGCAATACATTTAATATAAAATCTAGACATAGTAATTATTTTAATAAATATCCAGAAGCAGACTCAGTATTGCAGAACAATTATATATACCTTACCTTTTTTCTCCAACACTATCTTAATAAATATACTTAGCCCATTTATGTCAAGGACTTTCTATAATATTCAGCAGTGGCTGTATTTTGCTGAAGCAAGTCCTCTGGCCTACCCTCAAACACAATTTCACCACCCTTATCACCTGCATCAGGGCCTAGTTCTATAAGCCAATCTGCAGATTTTATAACTTCCATATTATGCTCTACTACAAGCACACTATGCCCCATTTGTATTAAGGCATCCAAGGATTTTAGTAGTTTCTCAACATCATAAAAATGTAGTCCTGTTGTAGGCTCGTCAAATATAAATAGGTTCTTTTCTTTTTTATCATTCATAGCCAGATAGTATGCTAATTTTACTCGCTGACTCTCACCTCCGGAAAGACTGCTACTGCTTTGACCAAGTTTAATATAGGATAAACCCACATCCTCTAGAATCCTCAATTTCTGCACTATCTTCAAACATTCTGGTTCTTGTCCATCAGAAAAAAAGTCAATCGCCTCTGACACAGACATATTTAAAATATCGTCTATATTTTTAGCCTTATATCTTACCTCAAGAATATCAGGCTTAAATCTCTTGCCTCCACATGATTCACACAACATCTTCACATCTGCCATAAACTGCATATCCACATTTATATAGCCCTCTCCTTGACATTGTGGACAACGTCCACCCTCTTGATTAAATGAAAAATAAGCTGCTGTATAGCCATTCATTTTTGCATAGTGCTGAGCTGCAAATAACTTTCTAATTTCATCATATATTTTCAGATAGGTTGCGGCATTAGACCTTGAACTAGTCCCTATTGGATTTTGTTCCACATATATAATTTTTTGTATTCTGTCTATATTACCCGATAACTTTTTAAATAAGCCGGGTGCATCGCCTACCTCTGATATATGTCTAATCAATGCAGGATATAAAATATCCCGTACCAAAGTAGATTTACCACTGCCACTCACACCACTAATAACAGTAAGTACAGACAAAGGTATTTTCACATTTATATTCTTCAAATTATGCTCTCTTGCCCCTTCTACGCCTATATAATACTGCCAAGTCCTTTTCTCTCTGGAATAGGGCTTCCTATCAGATAATAAATATTGAAGAGTCAATGACTTAGATATATCTTCTGAAGAAATCCTATCAGACAAAGAACCTTGAAAAACCAATTGTCCACCATGAATGCCTGCTAATGGCCCAATATCTATAATGGTATCAGCAGCCCTCATTATCTCCTCATCATGTTCAACTACAATTACAGTATTGCCTATATCCCTCAACTTTTTCAAAACCTTAATTAGCCGTGCCGTATCACGTGAATGCAAACCTATACTAGGTTCATCTAATATATACATAGAACCTACTAGAGAGCTAGCTAATGCTGTAACTAAATTTATCCTTTGCATCTCTCCTCCGGATAAGGTGTTACAGGTCCTGCTTAACGTCAAGTAAGAAAGCCCTACATCTCCAAGACATTCTAGTCTATAAATTATCTCTTGCTTAGCCTTTGCTATAATCTTTTCCTCGCTAGGACTAAGCACAATATTCTTAAAAAAATATAACAATTCCTCAACTGTCATAGACAGAAGCTGATGTATATCCTTACCTGCTATCTTTGCATATAAAGCTTCCTTTCTCAAACGACTGCCCTTACAAGAGTAACAAGTAGTCCTACCTGAAAATCTATCTAATATAAAACGAAATTGTATCTTATATCTCTTACTTTCTACCCAACGAAAAAACTCATTTATACCTATCAACCTATCTTCATCATTATCAGAAGGAATCCCTTCCCAAATAATATCCTTAACCTTTTGACTAAGTTCATAATATGGCTTAAAAATCGGTATACCATACTTATCTGCAAGACGTATAAGCCTCTCCTTAGGCTCAGACATTTTTGCCCCCCTCCAACAAGCTATTGCACCATCATATATAGAAAGGCTCTTATCTGGTATTACTAAATCCTCACTGACTCCTATTATTTTTCCCAAGCCTCCACACACAGGACAGGCACCCAAAGGACTATTAAAACTAAAAAGATACTCATCGGGCTTTTTAAACTGCATACCATCTGCCTCAAAATTAGCACTGAATGTTTCCAATTTATCATCTAACAATAATGTAACATGCTCATTAGAACGAGCGTAACAGGCATCTATCGAAGAAGCTAATCGCATGTATAAGGCTTCATCGAAAACATTTACAGACTCATTTAATTTAAATCTATCCACAAGCAGATACAAGCTTGTATTATAAGTCGTAACATCCTGTATTACATCTTCTATACGAACAAGTCCTCCAGTGCCGGCATTATCATCATACTGATAGAGACGAACATAGCCCTGTTCTTTCAAATCTAACAACAATAGCACCCTCTGAGTTTGGTCCAAATCCTTCCAATCTAGATCAGATAAAATATAAACCAGAGAAGCCTTACTACTTGCTATATATGATATAACATCTTTTGTGCTATATGCCTTAACCTCCTTATTAGATATTGGGGAATATGTTTTAGCTATTCTAGCAAAAATCAATCTAAGATAATCATATATCTCTGTGCTTGTCGCAACGCTTGAACGAGGGTTCTTTACATTCACCTTCTGTTCTATTGCTATTGCAGGGGCTATGCCCACTATACTATCCACATTAGGTTTAGTCATTCTGCCTAAAAACTGTCTAGCATATGAGGACAAACTCTCTGCAAAACGCCTCTGTCCTTCAGCAAATAAGGTATCAAAGGCCAAAGAGGATTTACCTGAGCCTGAAACACCTGTAATTACTACAAACTGATTGCGTAAAATATCAATATCCAAGTTTTTTAGATTATTTACTTTTGCACCTTTGATTGAGATATAAGACTTATCTGCCATATATTAAAGTATGTTTATAATTAACACAAAGATAATTGTTTTTATACAATGAGAAAAAGCTCTCAGAATATATCTGAAAGCTTCCTAACTATTTATTTAAATTTCATCTAATTAGCAATTATTCTTAGCTAGTTGTTAAATATAATATCGCCGCTATCATTAACATCTACAATAATAGGCTTGTCACTAGCAAGATTATCTGCAATAATAGCCTTAGACAACTGATTTAACAATTCTCTTTGCAACACTCTTTTTAAAGCCCTTGCACCAAACTCTGGACTAAATCCCAAAGCTGTCAATCTTTCTATTGCCTTATCAGTATATGACAAATTAATATTATTCTTATTTAATTGCTTTGATATCAAATTTAATTGCAAGGATACAATACTTGCTATTTCCTTCTTATTAAGAGGACTAAAGACAACTATTTCATCTATCCTATTTAAAAACTCTGGACGCATAGATTGCTTCAACAAGTTAAGAACAGAGACTCTTGCCTCTTCTATCAATTGTTGCTGGTTCGAGTCATTGATTTTTTGCATACTTGCATTAATAATAGAACTTCCCAAATTAGATGTCATTATAATAATAGTATTCTTAAAATTAACAACATGTCCCTTATTATCTGTAAGACGCCCGTCATCTAATACTTGAAGCAACAAATTAAATACATCAGGATGAGCCTTTTCTATCTCATCAAATAAAACAACTGAATAAGGTTTTCTTCTGACGGCCTCTGTAAGCTGACCACCCTCATCATAGCCTACATAACCTGGAGGAGCTCCTATAAGACGTGTTGCAGAAAATTTTTCCTGATACTCACTCATATCTATACGAGTCATCATATTCTCATCATCGAATAGTGTCTCTGCCAATGCCCTTGCAAGCTCTGTTTTGCCCACACCTGTTGTACCTAAAAATATAAAACTACCAATAGGCCTTTTAGGGTCTTGCAATCCTGCACGTGAGCGTCTAATTGCATCAGAAACAGCACGTATAGCCTCATCTTGACCTACAACACGCTTGTGTAACTCTTCCTCCAATGATAACAACTTTTCCCTTTCACTTTTCATCATTCGGCTAACAGGTATACCTGTCCAACGTGCGACAATCTCTGCAATATCATCTGCTGAGACTTCCTCCTTAATCATAGCCTCACCATTACGCAAGTGCTCAAGTCTTTTATACTCCTGCTCTATATTACGGCTTAAAGCATCTATCTTTCCATACCGTATCTCTGCAACACTACCATAATCCCCCTCACGTTCAGCACGTTCTGCTTTTAAGCTTAGTTGTTCTATTTCATATTTTTTCTGCTGTATACTATCTATTATTTCTTTTTCAGCCCTCCAGCGTTTTGTCACTTGTGCTTCCTGCTCTTTAAGTAGCTCTATTTCCTTAGATAAGTCTTCTAATTTAGACTTATTGTCTTCCCTCTTGATTGCCTCTCTTTCAATCTCTAACTGTTTAATTTTACGATTAAGATTATCCAAATCTTCAGGCATAGAGTCTATCTGTATACGCAATCTTGCAGCGGCCTCATCTATAAGGTCAATAGCCTTATCAGGCAAAAATCTATCAGATATATACCTTTGTGATAAACTTACGGCAGAGATAATGGCCTCATCTAAAATTCTCACCTTATGATGATTCTCATAACGTTCCTTCAATCCACGTAGAATTGATATAGAAGCCAACTCATCAGGTTCATCGATGGTGACTGTCTGAAATCGTCTCTCAAGAGCCTTATCTTTTTCAAAATATTTACGATACTCATCTAAAGTAGTAGCTCCAATTGCTCTTAGCTCTCCCCTTGCTAGTGCAGGTTTAAGAATATTTGCGGCATCCAAGGTTCCTGCTCCTGCCCCTGCCCCAACTAAGGTATGAATCTCATCTATAAACAATATAATTTCTCCTTGACTTTCAACTACTTCCTTTATTACAGACTTTAATCTTTCCTCAAATTCACCTTGGTATTTTGCACCTGCTATCAAGGCACCCATATCTAATGAATATATTCTCTTATTCTTAAGATTTTCAGGAACATCTCCCCTTACTATACGATAGGCCAAACCCTCTGCGATAGCAGTCTTACCCACACCGGGTTCACCTATTAAAATAGGATTATTCTTAGTCCTTCGAGAAAGAATCTGCAAAACCCTACGTATCTCCTCATCTCTTCCAATAACTGGATCTAATTTACCATCTGATGCACTCTTGCATAGATCTCTAGCATATTTAGACAATGCTTCAGTATGCTTTGTTTGTTCTTGATAACTCATATATAAATCTCCTTTTTTATTCAATTTTTACTGTATAAAAAACAAGGAATATACCATATAGGCTATATATGACTTTTTAACAAACTCATATGACTTTTTGTCGTTTTTACTTATAAAAAGATGCAACTTTGTCATATATTTAAGCGATAAAATCTCTCAACATACAGACTATGCAAAAAATAAGGGAATAAATTTTATCTAATTAAAACAATAGAATATCACAATATAAACACTGAATATATAATCTACTTTCTAAAACACTTAGCTAATATACACAATTAGGGCTGAAAGATTATCTTCCAGCCCTATAATATAACTTTCTACTTTAAATCCTGATTAACATTACATAAAAAGTATAAAGTTAAACTAGTCTAAATACCGACAAGGTTCACACTTGATACAAATGTAGTATATATACTTAAGAAACAAGGCTCAAGTGCTTTAGACTGCAACGACCTATTTAAGTAAAGATTTCAAATCCTTCCAAGGCAAAGATAATTCAATAGTTCCTAGATAATATGGAGCAATCTCATAGGGATTAAACACATATACCAAAGCCTCATCTGTCATATAGAAGTTTGAATTAGCACGTACGTTTTGATCCATTACATAATCATCGCCGACATTATCCTTAAAATACTTCTGTGCAACACTCTCTAGTAAGTTATTTAAGACTTCCTCTGTTCCTTCCTTAAATAAATCTTCCTCACTTATCACCTTACCATCATTATTTAAGACAAAGCATCTTGTATTGCTAATTCCATGAGCTCCACCTAAATAAGACTCTGTATATAGCTTATAAGAAAAATATTTTTCATATTTTGGTAAAAACTCACCTGCTACATAATAAGACCAAGATGCACCTACGCTTTCCTCTGCATTATCATATAATTCTCTGTTGGCCTTAATCAAATTATCTGAGATACAATCTGCTAAATTTTCCACAGCTAATTCATTTGCATCTAAACCTATAACTGCTAGGCTTTGATATACTATACTATCATTAAAAGCCTTTATTGCATCTTGCGAGAAGCCTGATACTATATACTCTAAATCAAAATTAAGGTCCAAACTATCCTGACGATTTTCTGATATAAGTACACTATCTTGGCTTTGCAACTTGCTTGTTGTAATCTTAGTTGTACAAGAAAAGGCGAAAAGAAGACTAACGAATAGTCCTAAAATTGTAATTTTTTTCATAATGTATATTTTATCTTTATATCTCAATTTAATAATCATTACAAATATAGATATTATAGTGCAAAACTAATGAATAATTTTGCAGCAAAATTGCTTATAAAACTACGTATTACTATATAAATAGAAGCAATAGCACAATAGTATAATGTCTTTTATGGAAAATTCACTAACTTTGAGCAAATTTTTTGAGTATGAAAGAAAAGAAAATTATTCTGACAGGAGATCGTCCTACAGGCAGACTTCATATAGGGCATTATGTAGGTTCATTAAGAAATAGAGTAATGCTACAAAATCAAGGAGATTACGACAAGATGTTTGTGTTTATTGCTGATGCACAAGCTCTTACTGACAATATGGATAATCCTGAAAAGGTTAGACAAAATGTGATTGAAGTAGCTTTAGACTACCTTGCAGTAGGCTTAAATCCAAATAAAAGCACATTATTCATTCAAAGCCAGATACCAGAGCTTACTGAGCTTGCATTTTACTTTATGAATATTGTTACTGTTGCAAGACTTCAACGTAACCCTACTGTGAAGTCTGAAATAAAGATGAGAGGCTTTAACAATGAAGAACAAAGCAATTTTGGCTCAGGATTGCCTGTTGGCTTTTTCACATACCCAATATCTCAAGCTGCTGATATAACTGCATTTAAAGCCAATATCGTACCTGCTGGTGAAGACCAAAAGCCTATGATAGAACAGTGTACCGAGATTGTCAGAAAATTTAATAGCATTTATGGAGAGACATTAGTTGAGCCACAAATAATGCTACCTGGCAACGAGGCTTGTATGAGGCTGCCTGGCACAGATGGAAAGGCTAAGATGTCTAAATCTCTTAATAATTGCATATACCTTTCAGATAGTGCAGATGAACTAAGAAAAAAGGTGATGTCTATGTATACCGATCCCCTTCATCTAAATGTTTCAGATCCCGGACATATAGAAGGTAATACTGTTTTCACCTATCTTGATGCCTTTTGTACTAATGAACATTTTGCAAACTATCTTCCTGATTACGCAAACTTAGATGAGTTGAAAGCTCATTACATGAGAGGGGGTCTAGGTGATGTTAAATGTAAAAAATTCTTGGAAAAAGTATTAAATGAGACTCTAGAACCTATAAGAAATAGAAGAAAAGAGTTTGAATCTGATATACCTAGTATATATGAGATATTTAGACAAGGCTGTGAAAATGCAAGAGAAGCAGCAGCACAGACGATTGATGAAGTCAAGAAAGCTATGAGAATCACCTATTTTGATGACAAAGAACTAATAGAAGAACAAAGCATAAAATATAAAGCATAAATAAAGGATACAATGAAAAAAACAAAGATAGTCGCAACAATCTCTGATCTTAAATGCGATGAGGCTTTTATTAAAGCCTTAGTTGATGAAGGTGTAAATGTACTTAGGCTTAACTCTGCCCATATGAAAGATGATGGATTTGACAGAGTAATAGCTAATACAAAAGCTATTAGCAAACAAATTGCAATACTTGTAGATACAAAGGGACCTGAAATCAGAACTACTGCATCGGACAAGCCTTTAATGCTAAAAGCAGGAGAAAAAATTAAAATTGTTGCAAGACCTGAAGATAAAACTACAGAAGAAGCAATTGCTGTAAATTTCTCAGGTTTTGTTGCAGATGTACCTGTTGGTGCTCATATCTTGATTGATGATGGTTTGATAGACTTGCTTGTAGAAGATAAAAATGATGAGGCACTTTTCTGCAACATAGTAAACGACGGAGAATTAGGTTCTAGAAAGACTGTCAATGTTCCCGGTGTAAAAATCTTCCTACCATCTCTTTCTGAAAGAGACAAAAAAGTTATAGAGTATTGTGTTAACCACGAAGTTGATTTTATAGCTCACTCTTTTGTAAGGGATAAACACGATATACTTGCCATACAAGAGATACTTGATAAACACAATAGTAAAATAAAAATCATAGCTAAGATTGAAAATCAGCAAGGTGTTGATAATATTGATGAAATTATTGATGTAGCATATGGAGTAATGGTAGCAAGAGGAGATCTTGGAATAGAAATTCCTCAAGAAAGGATACCTTCAATACAAACACATATAATAAATAGCTGTATATCAAAAAGAAAGCCTGTAATTGTAGCAACTCAAATGTTGCACTCTATGATAAATTATCCTAGACCAACCAGGGCTGAAGTAAGCGATGTAGCAAATGCTATATTACAACATAGTGATGCTGTTATGCTTAGTGGAGAAACTGCGTATGGAAAATATCCAATTGAAGCTGTTCGAACAATGACTAAAATCATTGAAGAAGCTGAAGCAAGCCACTACTATCACACAGATTTTAAAGATGTACACGACAGCAATACTAATGTCACAAGTTACCTTGCAAAACAAGCTGTTAAAAGCATAAGAGAGCTTGGTGTAAAGGCTATCATAACTGATAGTTACACAGGAGCTACTGCTAGACATTTATCAGCCTTTAGAGGAAAGGCTCCTGTATATGCAATTTGCTATAATGAAGAAGTATCTAGATTACTAGCATTATCATACGGAATATTCCCTGTGTATCAAAAAAGAATAGGAAGTAGAAGAGACTATTATATCAGAGCATTAAAGAACCTGCTTAGGTTAAAAATGATTGATAATAATGATCTTATCTCATACATAGGTGGCAGTTTAGATGAAAGTCTTGGTGCTAACTCTATTGAAATTAATACTAGCATAGACGCAATCAAGTACTACGAAAGACAAAATAATGATTAATTAATATCTATTACAAAATAAAAGGCTGGAACAGTTTGTTCCAGCCTTTTATTTTAATACTACTAGTAATTATTATTTATCTGAATTATATCTACATTTTCCTCCCTACTTCTGTCACCGATTAACCATTTAGAGAACCAATCAGCCATTTTCCAGAAGAAATATTCATCCATATAGCCAAAACTATGTCTTTGCCCTGGCAAAACACATAACTCAAATCTCTTATTAGCCCTAATCAAAGCATTTACCAGTCTTATAGTATTAGCAGGGTTTACATTATTATCAATATCACCTGTAACCAACAATAAATGTCCTTTAAGATTATATGCTAATTCTTGGTTATTAGCAACCTGAAAATAAAATGTAGTATCACCTTGCATTACATCTTCTTTTACCCCATGATGCTGTTCACCCCACCAACGATTATAAATTGAATTATCATGATTACCTGCTGCTGAAACTGCTGCCTTAAAAAAGTCTGAATAATATAGAGTGGCAGCAGTAGACATAAAGCCACCACCAGAATGCCCATGAATACCTACCTTATTGATATTAATAAACTTATGTTTATCAGCTAATTGCTGTATTGCATACTTTTGATCAGCAAGACCATAGTCCCTAAGATTACCATAGCCATAATTATGATACCATTTTGAACGATTAGGATGTCCTCCCCTATTTCCAACTGTAACGACAATGAAACCTAGCTGAGCTAACCTATCTGTCCTTAACATATTAGAAGACCAAGAAATATTTACCGCCTCTACCTGTGGTCCAGGATAGACATAATCTATTATAGGATAAACCTTTGTTGAATCAAAATCATATGGTTTATACATTACTCCATATAGGTCTGTAATTCCATCATCTGCTTTAACCTTAAACCTCTCTGGAAATTTATATCCCATTGCAAAAAGTCTGGATAGGTCAGCCTTCTCTAAATGCAAGATTGGCTTATTTGATTTTGACGAAGTGCTATATAAAGCTACCTGTGGTGTAGTATCTACCCTAGAATAATTTGCAACAAAATATTTTGCATCATCACTAATATAAGCAGATACATTCATATCATCTATGTCCAATTGTTTAATATCACCACCTTTTAAAGATACCCTATAAGTATGGATTTGATAAGGATTTTCATTAGGATTAACTCCACAAGCAGAAAAAACAACATATCCATCTGCTTCATTTACACCCAAAATCTTATCCACATGATAAGAGCCCTCTGTCAGATTACGTATAAGGCTTCCATCTGAATTATACAAATATAAATTTGCCCAACCATTTCTTTCTGACCATTGTATAAACTTCTTGCCACCATCTATCAATTTAATAGGTCTAGACTCTACATATGTGTTCAACTTCTCTGTTACAATAGTTTTTAAGGTATCATTCTTAATATCCACATAACATAGATCGTAATTCTTCATATTACGACTTTGACGATTTATATAGAAACCCTCATTAGTACCCTTCCACTTCTTAGCATTATACTTACTATATGAGTCTTTGACACTTACAGAATTTACTTCAAATGAAAGGCCCTGATCTTTATATTTAAAAGTATTTATATACTTAAAATTCTTATCCTTAAGATTGTATAAGAAAAGATGTCCAGTAGGCGAATCCTCACCTGGCATCATATATTTATATGTTTCCAGACTAGGTCTTGGATTTGATAAAGAATTTATTACCCATAGCTCCTTAACTTTAGTCATATCCCATCTAATAGTAGCAAAATACTTAGAATCAGGAGACCAAACAAGGTTTTCCACATAGTCTCTTGCAGTTGTATCTTGTTGATCATTACCCATATAATTATCATAGCCCCAACTAAAGTCACGAGTACCATCATTAGTTAATTTCTGTTCTACGATAGTTGTATCTTTGGGATCTAATACCATCTTTCTCATAGATGAAGAATCCATCATATAAAGATTGGCATTTTTCACATATACTCCATAAGATCCGTCAGGTGCAATATTTACATAAGAAGGATATAAGGCTTTCTTATCTTGTTCTTCCTTAGTAATATCTTTTAACTCCTTTGTTTCGATGTTATAACTAAAATAGAATTTTTGCTTTTCATTCCTATTATTATGTCTAGGCTTAGCACTTTTAGATGTATCTACTGGGAACTGTCTATTTTGAGAACTTTGAATGTAGAATATAAAATATTTATCATCCTTAAGTTTTAATCCTCTTATTGGAAGATGCTGTGCATCAAATGGATCTTTTACAATTTCTGTAATTTCCCTTGCTAACTTTGGCATATCAAATAGCTCTTCCTTAGTAGCTTTTTTAGGATCTACAATGTAGAATTTTGTACCACTCATACTCTTCCAAGCATACCAAAACTTGTCAGAATTTTTAAACCAATGTGGCTGAACAGAAACTGACGATATAGAATTTGCTATATTTCTCTGCGTAAATCTGCCTGCCAAATTATAATTTGCTTTTTTTACCTGCCTTTCACTTGCTCCATCTTGTGCAGTAAGTGAAAAAGATATAAGCAATGTAATTACACCTAATAGTAGCTTTTGCATCTTATATTATTATATTTATTTGTTATTATCTAATTGTATCTTATTTTGTTTAACTTTCAAAGGTATAAGTTTATTATCAGTTCCTCTCAACAAGATCTTACACTCCCTATCAGAGTCTGTATTATTTGCTTCCACACTCACTAATATTCTATGAACCAAATCTCCACTTCTTCTTTCAGGACTTACAACCCTTATCCAATCTGCACTTAACTGCAAATAGCCCTCATTAGTAGAACTTCTTGATGCGACTAATTTAGAATCTATTACAATAGTTTCCAGATAGAATCCATCTCCATATGACAATACCTCTTTTACCTCTGAAGACGAGGTAAAATCTAATGATTTAGTGCTAAGCTTTATTGTATCTGTTTTCTTACATGAAGATATAAGAACCATTAAACAGATTATTAAAAGACTAAAATAATGTTTCATAATTATTATAATTGTGATAAAAATTCTTCCCTCAATATTTTATTATATAAAAACTCCCCTGAATAGGAATAAGTTTTTGTCAAAGAGCTTGTCTTTTGTACCCCCCTTGCCTGCATACAGGTATGATGAGCTTCTATCATAACAGCTACGCCAACTGGCTCTAATGCCTCCTGCAAAGCATTACATATCTGCTCTGTAAGTCTTTCTTGCACTTGTAATCTTCTTGCAAAGCATTCTACGGCACGTGCCACCTTACTTAATCCTGTAATTTTCTTTCCTGGTATATACGCTACATGTGCTTTACCAAAAAAAGGCAACAAATGATGCTCACACATGGAATAAACATCTATATCCTTAACTAAAACCATACCAGAATAGGCACACTCACCAGACAGAATAGAAGGAGTAATTGGATTTTTACGTGGTGAATCAAACAATGCTGATTTTAAGATAGTTACGGCATCTTCATCATAACCTTTAGTCATAAAAGAAAGGGATTTAGCTACACGCATTGGCGTATTCTGTAAGGCCTCATCCTTAGTATCTAAGTTTAATAAATTCAGTACTTCCTTTATATGTCCTGCAATTTTTTCTAAATTCTTATCTCCTTGATTAGACATTATTTCTAATTTTATTATTTGACAAATTTAATCAAAAAAACACAGACTATTACAATAATACTTAGATATTGAATAAGAGTATTAATATAAGTAAATTTCATCTTACAATATAGATTAAGTAAAAGGCATAAAAAAGGCTGGAAATAATTCCAGCCTTAACCATATGTTCAAAAAACATTTATTTCACAAACATTACTGCCTCAGCAATAGAGTTCAACTTTGTATCTACGCTATCAGCTCTACTTGCTAGAACACAAGGGACTTTAGTACCTACTAACATTCCTGCCTGTCTTACTCCAGTAGCAAGTTTTGAATTAGTTTTCCAAAAGACATTAGCAGACTCAATATTAGGGAAGACCAAACAATCTGCATCACCTGCAACAGGACTTTCTAACTTTTTAATCTCAACAGACTCTTTATCTATTGCCACATCCAATGCTAAAGGTCCATCTCCTATACATGATTTAATCTGTCCTCTATCACACATTTTTGCAAGTATAGATGCCTCTAAACAATTTGGCATTGAAGCAAGCACCTGCTCAGAAGCTGTAATAAAGGCTACCTTTGGCTTAGCAATACCGAATGAGTGAGCGACATTTACAACATAATTAGATATAGCCACCTTTTGCTTTAAATCAGGTTGTGGTATTACTGCCATATCTGTTAAGAAAATCAACTTATGATAATTTGGATTTTCTATAATACCAACGTGACTTAATAGAGTCTTAGGAGGCAACAAACCAGTTTCTTTATGTAAAATTGCTCTTAAAAACTTATCAGTCGAGCATAGTCCCTTCATAAGAACATCTCCCTGCCCCTCTCTAATCATTTGAACAGAAAGGCTTATTGCTTTCAATTCTACTGGCTCATTGACTACGGTAAACTTAGAAACATCAACTGATAATTTCTGGCATTCTGCCTTAATCATCTCTGCATCACCCACTAGCGAAACCTCAACAAAGCCAAGATCTACTGCCTTAGAAGCAGCTTCTATTGTATGTTCATCTACTCCCCAAGCTACTACCATTCTTTTGCGAATGCCCTTGGATTTCAATTCATCAAAAACATCTGAAAATTTTGTTATCATAATATCCTATTATTAGTCCTTATTCTTATCCACTAATTTCATTGTATCTCTTGCTATCACTAACTCTTCATCAGTAGTTGTAAGGGTAGCAAAAACTTTTGACTTAGGAGTAGATATAATAGCATCCTCTCCCCAAGCTGTATTTGCCTCATAATCAAAGTCTAAGCCTAAATATTGTAGATTTTCACAGACTCTACGACGTAAACGACTACTATGCTCTCCTATACCACCAGTAAAGACAATTAGATCTACACCATTCATAACGGCTACATATTGACCTATATTTTTAATAAGATCAAAGCTCAATTTCTTCAAGACTAATTTAGCTCTCTTATCTCCTGCATTAGCTAATTCGTCCATATCTCTTGCATCAGAACTTTGCCCCGACAGCCCTAAGAATCCACTTTTCTTATTTAAGACATCTAAGATTTCATCAGGACTAAGATTTTCTTTCTTCATGATATAAGGTACAATACTAGCATCTATATTACCACATCTTGTACCCATCAACATGCCTTCAAGAGGAGTAAAGCCCATGGAAGTATCAACAACAACTCCATTAACGATAGCTGTAACAGAGCTTCCATTACCAATATGACAAGTAATTATCTTAGAATGATTTACATCTATACCTACCTGTTTTGCAGCCTTATCTGCTACAAATTTATGACTTGTTCCATGGAAGCCATAGCGACGTATGCCATATTTTTCATAATACTCATAAGGCAGACCATATATATAAGCATATGATGGCATTGTCTGATGGAAGGCTGTATCAAATACAGTAACCTGAGGAACCTTTGGTAAGGCATGAGAGACTGCCTCTATACCAAGTAAATTTGCAGGATTGTGTAAAGGTGCAAAATCATTACATTTTTCAATCTTCTTCACAACATCATCACTTACCAACGCACTATCAGAAAAGTACTCACCGCCATGAACTACCCTATGTCCTACCGCATCAATATCCTCCAAAGACTTAAGCACTCCATGCTCTGCATCAGTGAGGGCATCTATGACCAATTTAATAGCAATCTTATGATCAGCAATTTCCAAATCTCTCACAAATTTTTCCTTATTACTAGGACTGTGAGTTAGACGTCCCATATCCAAGCCTATTTTCTCAGCAATACCCTTTGCTAATACTTTATAGTGCTCTTCGTTCTCCATATCTAAAAGCTTATACTTTATAGAAGAACTTCCACAATTTATAACAAGTATTATCATATTGAAATAATTTATACCAAATTTTATTTTTTGCTTGACAAATATAAAAAATATTCACTACTTTAGCAATATAAAATATGAAAGAGGGGAAAGTAATAGTGGGGCTATCAACTGCATTCTTAGCAGGCATTCTGACAGGAAATTTTTTCGGGTCTAGCTACACTTATGAAGAATATCTATGTTGCTCATTAATATTTAGCACAAGCATTTACCTTTATTGTACTCTTAAATTTACTTCAAGAAAATATTTATTCATATATATTCTATTCTTTATTCTAGGCATTCAACATATAAGCATAGTAAAATACTTAAAGCTATCTATACCGATTTACAAGCCCAGCTTTTATAATATTCACTTATTTCTGATACAAAAAATAGAAGATATAGGCTTTAGTTCCGACTCTTTTACAAACATTGTCAAAGCTCTTATATTAGGAGATAAAACAGACTTGGATACACATCTTATACAGCAATTTAGAGAAAGTGGACTTGCTCATATTTTAGCCCTGTCGGGCCTACATTTAGGTATACTCTATTATATTATCAAGCAAATTATAACTTTATTCAATAGTATAATAAAAGTAAAAATACTACGTTCCTGTATAGCAATAGCAACATGTGCATTCTATTTAAGTATTTGCTATCCTTCCAGCTCCCTAAGCAGAGCATTTATATTTATTTGCATATACGAGCTATCAAAATGTTTAGAGAGAAAAATCAGTTTGGAAAATATATTATTCTCAAGTCTATTTATACAATGTCTATTATTCCCACTAGATATTTTTTCAATCTCATTTCAACTATCCTATGTAGCAATCCTAGGCATATGCTACATCTATCCGTTTTTAAGTTCTATCTTTTCTAGTAAAGATAATTATATCTTTAAACTTATATGGGACTTAAGTGCATTAAGTATAAGTTGCCAAATAAGCAGCACAGCAATCAGCTATTACTATTTCAGACAATTCCCCAAATATTTTATTATAAGTAATTTATTATGTGGAACTATTTCTTCCATAATAATAGCATTAGCATTTATCCTTTTATGCCTAAGCTGCCTATCTATAAAAATCCCTCTTCTAGTAAGTATAGAAGAAGGACTTATCAATTATCTTATTTGGTGTATATCAAATATCTCCACCTTAAACTAATAGTTGCTAAACATTAAACTTAGCCCTATTCATCATCTATATCTTTCACACAACGCACTGAAGCATAAAATAAATTTTTATCTGCCTCAAAAGTCAATAAATTAGGATTTTTAGTATATATATACCTAGCTACTGCCCTACCTTCATCTACTTCGTCTGCTGTCCAGTAAACAGAATACTGCCATATATCACTATATCTCAAACCCCCACCCTCTTCAATTTTTGTAATATAGCCAGTAGGTATTGCATAGAAGCTAGAAGCATTTGTTATTTTCACTTTAGGCCAGAACTCCCACATTCTTGCCTCATTTAATTGAGCATTTACCATCATTGAGCCAGATATTTGAGACTTATCCACTATGCTATTCACTAGATCATCCCAATCTTCTTTCGTTGGCAACCTCCATGACTGAGGACTAATATCCTTAGCCTCTTCCCATGAATAATAACGTCCATATATTGGGTCCATTACAGGAGATTTTCTATAAGAAATACCCTTTGCACCATAAGATAGATTATCTATCATCCAATATCTGTTACCAATCTTAGTATAATGATATTCTCTAGAATCCCTTGAATCAATAAATGTCTTTATATTCTCACCTAGTACTCCTCTATCCAAACTTGTGTTAGGATCTAATACAACAAGTTCCTTAGTCTTTGTTTCTGCGTAAAAGCCCTTTGCTGTAACCTGGCAGCTTACTGACAAAACACCTTTTATATTTGGAACAGTGAATGTTATAAGTCCCGTTTTACTTGGGGCATCATCTTCAGTTCTAACTGTATGAAAATCTTTATGTACATTTGCAACTCTCCATGCTACGTCAAAGCCCTTCTTATCTGCACGGCTTATACCTTTTGGTGTCAATGTAATTTCATCGCCTACTTTTACAAAAATAGGTAATTCAAAATCTAAAGCTCCTATAAAAGAATTTAAACGTATTGCATCATAATTTTCTTTATCTTTCTTACAAGACAACAAACATAAAGTAAATAAGAATGTACAAAATATTATCTTTCTAATATTCATAATCAATAATTTTCAAATAACATACAAATATGATTATTTTATATTTAAAATCCTCTATATTTGCACAAATACTTATATCCAAATGAGAAGAATTGCATTATTTTCCATATTCCTATTATTATTTTTCTCTTCTTGTACTCATAAATCAGAATACATTATGATAAGTGGATACACGCAAGGGGGAATTTTTTCTGTAAAATTAAATCTCTATAAGGCAGATGGTCATAAAATAAATAAAAGCACTTTTCAATTAAAAAAAGATATTGACTCCATTTTAAGCCTAATAGACACTAGCCTATCTACTTATAATCCTAATTCTATGATCAGTCGCTTTAATAGAGGTGAGAATATAGTACCAAATAGATTGTTTATAGATATTTACAAAATATCCTACGATTATTGGAAAGAAAGCAAAGGAGCCTTAGATGTAGCATCTGGTCCAATATACAATATCTGGGGTTTTGGACATAAGAAAGGGAAACTACCTCAAGAATCAGAGATACAACACTTACTACAAAATTATGGCATGCAATACCTAAAAGATGAAATTACTTGTGATGCAAATGCTTTATTTAATGGTAAAGATTTATTAAAAAACAGCAAAGACTCTCTCCCTGAACTTAACTATAATGCTATTGCACAGGGATATAGCAGCGATATGATTGCTAACTACCTTTATTCCTTAGGCGTAAAAGACATGTTAGTAGATATTGGGGAAAGCTATTGTGCAGGACTCAATCCTAATGGTAAGCCATGGGCTATTGGAATAGATAGTCCCATAGATGGAAACAATAATCCTGGTGCAGATATAAAGGCTATATGGCATTCGGAGGGAAAAAGTTGTGGCATAGTAACATCAGGTAATTATAGAAAATACTATATCTTCAATGGAGTAAAATATGCACACACCATAGATCCTAGAACTGGCTATCCAGTACAACACAATCTACTAAGTGCGACCATTGTTGCCCCAAGTGCATGTGCAGCAGATGCCTATGCAACGTATTGCATGGTGATTGGACTAGAAGAATCCATCAAATTTATAAATAGCAAAAAAGAACTTGAAGCATATTTAATCTATAAAGATATAGATGGTAATATGAAAAGTTGGAAATCTGAAGGCTTTACTAGCTCACAAGAATAATACTGATATACCAAATAATTGCTCTATCTACTAAAATCATAGCAAAGCAAATAAATTCACAAGATACAAGAACAGTGAAGTTCTATAAAGTACATGTTTAGACAAGTAGTATCCAAGCTGAATAAGCTTTATAACTGATCAGTCATACCTCTTAAATCATTAATCTGCCAAGTAGCTTTATCAGAAGCAGTTGCAGGCTTCCATATAAAAAGTTCTGCTTGTTGATATTGCAAATAGCTTAGTTTACTAACTTGTATTGACATAAGCAAAGCATCACGAGAAACTGCCTCTATAAAGATTAACTTATCCTTATCAAAGATAAATTTTATAGTCTTAAAAAATGTCTTCACATCTTTAGATTCTAAAATATGAGAGATTTTAGTACCTTGCTTCTCAGATATATAGCTATACGACTTATCCAGATTATTAAAACTGATATTTTGATATTCCTTATCAAGAATAGTAAGCTCTTTTGCTATATTGTCAGCAATGTATAAGTCCTTTTGGGAAACATACAAAGACATCTTCTCACTAGTAATCTTTAGCAAACTATCTTGTAATAGCATTGTGGCGTTATCAAAATTCATAGTGCTCTCATCAGCAAAATCTAACTTGATATTACATTCTATGGATACACTCTTTGTAGATATTGCTGTAATTAATCTCGTATAAGCATCATCTGCATATAATTTTACAGATGATATGATAAACACAATTACTAATACTAGATAATTATTACATTTAAGCATATTGTTCATAAATACTATTATACTACCTATATTGCTTTAAGAAAGGAGCAAGCACAGCATCTAGCTCCTCTAAACTAGAAACTAACACTTCCCTTGGCTTAGAACCTTCTTGTGGCCCAACTACTCCTGCAGCCTGTAATTGATCCATTATCATACCAGCCTTAGGATAACCTACACCTAATCTTCTTTGCAAATCTGAAGTTGAACCTTTTTGATATGTTACTACCAATTTTGCAGCCTCCTCAAATCTAGGATCAAGGTTTTTCATATCAACATTAGACACAGATCCCTCAAATTCATCTGTTTCAGGTGCAGGCAAATAATAAGGAGTATTATAAGATTTCTTATACCCTACCTGCTCAGAAATAAACTTAGTTATCTTGTGAGTTTCATCTCCACTAATAAATGCACACTGAACCCTTTCTATTGAACTATTAGCAGAGAACAACATATCTCCTCTACCTATTAGCTTATCAGCACCGACTGTATCCAATATAGTCTTGGAATCCATTAAAGAATTGACTCTAAATGCTATACGAGTAGGAAAGTTTGCCTTAATAAGACCATCTATAACATCTACGGAAGGCCTCTGTGTTGCCAAAATTACATGAATACCTGCAGCCCTACCTTTTTGAGCCAAACGTATAATCGCAGCATTAATACCTTTAGCTATGGTTTTAGAATCAGAACTTATGCCTGTGCTCATTATTAAATCAGCATATTCGTCTATAACAACTACCAAATAAGGCAAATATTTATGACCTTTTGTAGGTAATAATACCCTCTTCTTATATTTCTCATTATATTTCTCTAGATTATTGACATTTGCTGCTTGCAATAAATCAAAACGTGCATCCATCTCTACACATAAAGAGCTAAGTATATCCAAAGCAGGCTTGCCGTCATAGGTGATAGCCTTTTGAGCCTCCTCTTCATCACTAGCAGCCGTTGGTAATATTGCTAAATAATGTTTCAATAAGCTTCCATAAGCGGTAAATTCCACCTTTTTAGGATCTATAAATACAAACTTTAATTCGGAAGGATGCTTAGTATATAATAAAGACGATATAATCACATTAAGTCCGACAGACTTACCCATCTTGGTTGCTCCCGCCACCAATAAATGTGGGGCATCTATCAAATCAAAAACCTTTACTTTTTGGGAAACCGTATAACCTAGACCTATAGGAAGATTATACTTAGAGTCTCTGAAACTTGGGTCAGCCAATACCGCTTTAAATGGAACGATAGAAGAACGTTCATTAGGGACTTCTATACCAACACTATCACTTAACATTGATATACGTATATCTTTTACTCTAAGCCCTATTGCAATATCGTCTTGTCTTGTTTTTATTGATGCTACCTTTACTCCAACAGATGGATATACCTTGTACAAAGTAACAGTTGGTCCAACTGAAGCTACAACCTTATCAATAGATACCCCAAAATTACCTAATACTGCCTTTATCTTAAGATTATTTTTATTTAGCTCAATATCAGAGACTTCATATATCTTATCTTTATAATCATCCAAAAGGTCAATGCTAGGGAATTGATAATTAGATAGTTCATCTCGTATATCTATATGAGGTAACTCAGTAGGATTCAAATTGTTAAACTTATCATCAACAATCACATTAAATTCAGACTCTTTTTCATCAACAGTCTCCTCTCTGCGATTATAAGTTTTAGAAACAGCATTTAGTTCCTGATTAGGCTCATCTATTTTTTGTCTATCACTTTGAACATTATCGGATTCATTATCCTCTTCTCCTATCCTAAATGAATCGTCCCTCCTTTCTTCGCCTGAATCAGCTTTATCTATGCTAGAATTAGTAGTAAGCTAAATTGTATTAGCTGTATCTGTAATATGATTAGCAGTAAGACTGCTATCGACTCTATCTACAATATTATTGCCTGCCGGCTCACTTGAATCAGCTTCATCTATAAGACTGTTATCCACGGTGCTAATCACCTCATTATCAAGAATATCTACCTCATCTCCTAAATCAGATGCCCTATTTTTCTCTAATTCCAACTTAGCATTTTCTTGTACTATATCATCAATTGTACTACTATCTGTCTGCTTTCTATTTTTAAATCGAATGTAAATATTTGAAGACAGTGATACTAAATAATCTTTTATCTTTAGTAGGATATTAAAATCAAGAAAGAACAACCATATTATTATCAATGAGACTAAAAAGAATAAGGTTGGGAATGCACCAAACATGTGTATCAGCCAATCTACCACAACTTCTGATGCTTGTCCCCCCAATCTGCCATTCAAAAATTCTACCAAGTGCAAAGAAATAGATATAAAGGCTAATAACCAAGAAGAAAAAAATAATAAACTTATAGACAGCATCAATGTAGGTAACATACGCACCGACTTCAATACTGACATACATTTTAATCCTATAAACAATAACAGCACAGGTATAATCAAGGCTGACATTCCAAATAAATCAGAAACTAATACATGTGCTATTTTTGAACCTTGTTGCCCCCCATAATTTTCGACATCACCCAAAACAGAAGAGCCTTGCTGTATCACACTTTGATCAGCCTCCCATGTAAAAAAGTAAGAAATAATAGCAAAGCCCAAAAATACTGATACAATGATACATATCACAGCACTTATAAATGAGATAACATTCTTACGATCATTATCAATATTTTGCCAAAAGGAAAACAACTTCATGTCCTATCTTTTTTTTCTTTGAAAATTCCTTTTATTATTCTTACGATTAGATGGCATAAAATCCATATTCATTGAAGGTCTTGAAAAATTCTGATCTAATGATAATTTAGATAATTTCATATCTTCAGGTACACTTATTCTATATTCAGACAATTTTTCTATATCTTCAAAAATTGTACTATCTGCCACACTATCCTTATTCCAAATCAGGTATTGTTGACGCATATATATAGCCAATGAGCGTAACATCTGAACCTTATTTTCGCAATCAGGTTCATTCGCTATCAAATCTATAATATTTTCAATATTCCTACCGTAATGACTAGCCTTAACTGCTTTAGTATTTAGAGGAATAGTCATAGGTTTTGCATTAAGATTCTCTGGACTTGGCACAGGATAAGGAGATTCCACATCTAAATTAAAGTCCGCCATAATATAAAGATGATCCCAAAGTCTATGTTCCCAATTTTCATCAGTATGCACTGAAGGATTTAACAACTCCATAACTCTCACCACTGCCTTTGCCTGCTCTGTCCTCTTAGTTTTATCTTCAATAGTTTTAAGATACTCTACCATTTTTTGAACATTTCTCCCATATTCAGGCATAGCAAGACTTGTTCTTTCAGTATTATACTCTAATATCACGCTATTATCTTCCATCTTTATTTAGATTTATCAAAACATACAAATATAATAAAAAAGACTTAGTTAAGCCATTATGCAAATAGTACTTTTTCCACATTATTATCCAATTTATCAACATACCATAAATATGCAGATATATCTGTATATTGCATTGATTTAAATAAGCTTACATAGTTTAAAATTTGCTTATGATAAGACTTCTTAGCTTCGCCAAACTTATAATCCACTATCACGACTCTTCCATTCCTAATCAGCACTCTATCAGGCCTATACACACTCCCCTTTTCATCAAATACAGATAGTTCATTATAAACTCCCTCATGACTCTCACTAAACCACTCATAAGATTCCACAGAATTTATTGCAGACAATAAATACTCTCTTGCCTGAACAGCTTGTTTCTCATTAATTATACCTGTGCTTAAAACCCTATCTACTGCTTTATCCAAATCTGCAGGCACAATAATATATGATAAAATTTTGTGCAAGACTATTCCCCTCAACCTATGAGATGATTCTATACCTATTGCACATTCTGCAAAAAAATCATCATAATCTGACGTAAAACTTAATCTATCTTTTTTCAACATTTCAGAATCATCATTATAAATAGGATAAGAAGAATATGACAAATCTACCTCCTTCTTATTAGAAGATTCCGAAACTGATGAGTCAGATTCATTAGCATAAGGATACATCTCTCCATATATATAAGACTGCCTTACAAAATCCTCCTCATCTTTAATATAATACTCTTCGACAAAATTGAGAAAATCTTGCCCATCATCTACGCTTTCTAAGTTAATCTTCTTGTCACGATTATGCACATAAGAAAAAATCAGTTGATGCAAATACTTGTACTGAACATCTCCTTTTGAATAAGCTTTTTTAAATGACTCACTAATCTGTTCACTTATAATATGCAAAGTTTTAGATGCCCTTGTAAATGCAACATATGCCATATTTAACAAATCTACCCCTTGTAAGAAACTATTATATTCAAAACTAGACTTGAACAAACTGCTATATGCTAAATCTGTCAATGGCACTAAGTATGCTATATCAGAAAACAATGAAGAAAAGTCCTCGGCTTCATCTGGAATAGCCCAAATCTTCTCATCAACTCTTAGCTTTTGTTGTTTGATAGGACATATTACATAGTCATATTCTAGACCTTTTGATTTATGTACAGTAATTATAGTAATAGCGTTCAACACCTCTGGACTTGGTATTTTAGGCTCTACACCCTCCCAATATTTTATAAAAGAATGTAAGTCATTACCATTCCTATCTGTCCAATCCTTCACAATATCCATAAATGCCTGTAAATATGCTAAATGTTTAGCTAAATCCTCCTTAGACAAATCTCTGATTAATGCCTCACACAGATCAATAAGACTGTTATACTTAAGGGGCACTCTAACATCTAGTTGAGATGCCTGATACGAATATATACTGTCATCAGGATTATCAACCAATGAAAGCAAAGACACTATATTCCTTACCATAGGAGAAGATTTGACAAACAAAGAATCTTCCGAAATAAAAGGAAGCTTAAACTTAGTAAGCATATCTGCTACATTCGCCCCCATCTGCTTAGTTCTCACCAAAATAGCTATCTGACCATAGGAAGCCCCTTCTTTTATAATTTTATTGATAGCAAAATGTATCTCCTTCAATATATCTGAAGTAAAATCTATACGCACACTCCCATACAGATCTTCAGAAGTAGTTTTTGTTTGAGGATAATACTGTTCAACATCTGCGTAAATTTTATTAATCTGATCCCCGTATGGAAGAATATGAGAAAACTCTTTTTTCAAAAAGTCAAATATATCATTATTAAATTCTATAATCCTTTTTGTACTCCTCCAGTTAGTCTTCAAGCTTTGTTCATTAATATATTCAGGAAACTCCTCACTTACAACAGTATCCAACAATCTCCAATCTCCTCCACGAAAACGATATATACTTTGCTTTATATCTCCAACGATAAGATTATCCCTATTATTTGAAACACTTTCTCTAATAAGGGATTTAATATTCTCCCACTGAATTAAAGAAGTATCCTGAAACTCATCTAATAAAAAATTCTCATATCTCACACCAAGTTTTTCATATATAAATGGTGCATCTGTATTATTGATAATCTTGTTAATTATATCATTGGAATCATCTATACTTATAATATTTTTTTCTAATATCAGATTATTAAACTCATTATAAATTTCAGATATAACACCCAAACTAAACAACTGAGTTCTAACTATCATTGCAGTATTATAGTAAACAAGTTTATTCTCCAACAAAGAAAGTAAGGAAGAGACCTCCTGCTCTAAATCCGTAGATATCAATGATATATACTTATGGTACTTCTTAGGAAACCACATATTCACATCAGGAGCATTCTTAATAAAGGTTGCTAATTCTATCTTATCACCCACCTTAAGTTTACCTATACTACGTACAGACTTCTCCATAAATGCTCTCATCGTATCTCCCATAGAGATACCAAGATTTATAAATTCTTCTTCTATTTTCTTTGCACAAGACTTCAAATCAGAAATATAATCAGATGCGAGTTTTTCTAAACTTGTTTTCAATAATGATAAAGACTCTTTTGAATATTTTTTTTGAATATCTATATCATTATACTTTATGAGTTGTTGAAAATTATCAGAAAGCACAGATAAGGCCATATCATATAGGCCAGCATCTACTTTAAATCTCTCATTTATAGCAATATAATCTAAAGCACTATCTTTAATCCATTCAAATAAATCCCTATTATTTTCATTTATAGAGTCCATAATTCTATCCACACTCTCATTAATTAGATTAGATTTATCAAGATCTAACTGATAATTAGTGTGTTGCCCTAATTCGTGGGCAAAAGCCTTAAGGGTTCGCTGAAAAAAAGAATCTATGGTTGATATTGAAAAAGCACTATAATCATGCAATATCTCTTTAAGCACTTTATCGGCTCTTCTTTGTACTTCTGAGATACTGCCAATTTTAGTGACAAATTCATTAATATATGCGGATTTATCAGGCTCATTAGCTAATATATACAATTCTTTAACAACTCTTGACTTCATTTCAGCCGTAGCCTTATTAGTAAAGGTAATTGCAAGTATATTGCGATAGGCATATGCCTGCTCACTCTCAAGTATTAAGCTGATATATGTTTTAGCTAGTAAAAATGTCTTGCCAGAACCAGCTGAAGCTTTTACTAAATTAATCATCTTCCACAAATCTTTTTAAAATCACAATATGCACAGCTATCCAATAAGCTCGTCTTTTTAAATGGAATTGAAAGATCCTTAATCTCTGCCAACAATTCAGTAAATCTTTTATCCATCAAATTTATAAAGCTAGCAGATACCCTACTTTCTAACAACATATTAGGACTATACATTCTAGATAACGAATAAATAGCATTTATAATATTTTTAGTCTTATATTCAGGTATAGTACTAATAAGCTTATAATAAATATATAACTGCAATGCTATCTTAGGCCAAGACTTCATTTTGTTTACAGAAAAGATTTTTTCCACGATAGATTCAGCATTATCATCATCAATATTAATATCCTCATCCTGCACCTTTCCCGTTTTATAATCTAATATTCTTATACTTGTTTCATCAAAACTATCCAACCTATCTATATAACCTATAAATCTTAAACCATCAATATTAAATTCCTTAGAAAATTCTAAACCAATAATTCTAAATCTATCCAATTTTCGTTCTTCTAAGCTTCTATCATCAGAACGCAGAGTTTGCTTAACGTATTCTAATACAATGTCTCTAATTACCAAATTTCTGCCCTCCAATTCCAGGGTCTTTAATTCTGACAACAGCTCTCTCTCTATAACCTTTTTAATATCAAGCTCTCTAGAAAGCAAATCCTTTATATAAGTTCTTTCTATATATTTCAAGGGCTCCAGTCTAGCATTTTTTATATCCTTTGCCAGATTCTTTATATTGTAATTCATTGACATTGCATCAGGAGAACTATACAAAGAATACATGGTATTATGATACACACTTCCTATAATACTAGCATCAGCACTCTCTACTACTTCATCCTGTCCTGACAAATGTAAAAGATTTGCATAATAAAATTTCAAGCTACAAGTCAGATAATTCTGAATGGCAGACGCTGACAATCTATTATCTTCCAATAGTTTATGATAGTTTTCAGGTTTTACAAGTATGTCCTCATTTTCAAATAATGAAGGCTTGGCTATTAAAACCCTTCTATCCAAGGCAAGTTTGTATAAATATTGTAATTGCTTAATATATCGGCTTTCCTCGCCACTTTGTAATGCTATTTCCCTTGAATCATATACCAACCACACATTTTTTGCCCTCTGTATCATACGATAAAAATAATAAGCCCATACCGCATCTTGATACTCATATGTAGGCATATAAAAAGCCTTTCTTAAACTTGCAGGAATAAAAGAATTTGCCACATTCTTTCTTGGGAATATGTTTTCATTACATGATAGTATTATAAGATTATTAAAATCTAATGCCCTCATTTCCAGAGGCCCCATAATTTGCAAGCCGGCTAAAGGCTCGCCCCTAAAATGCACTGACAATGTACTTAATGCAGATCTTAGAATAGAAAGGTATGTAACAGGTAATATAGCCAAAGACTTCATTCTCAGTTTATTTAAAGTGGAATAAGCCAATACGGTAAATGGTAATTCTTTTTTTAGCTGAACAGAATCACTAAGAGACTGTGATACTAACGATAAAATCTCCTGTAAATAGCCCTGCAAATCATCTATCTGGCTTTCTGATGCTAGTGATTTATTAGTAATTACAGGTGTAAATATCTTATCAAGTACTGAAAAATCTGCCAGTTCCTTTCTTGATATATAATACTTATTAATAGCTAAAATCTCCTTTAGAAGCCCCTCATCTCCTATATAGTTTTTTATTAAACTATTAGATAACAAGGATTTAAAATCTCTATGATAGAAATAACATTCATCCTCTTTATACCTTATATTCAATTGCAAATTAATAGCACTTATAAGTAGCAAATAGCTTTCTGAAGAAAAAAAATCATATCCCATTGTGATATTTATCTCTTCTATCTCCTCTGGTATACTATTTATAACGGGATTTAACAATTTTTCATCAGGCAAGACTATTGCAGTTGATAAATTTTCTAATTCCAAATTAGCAATCTTTGATATATCTCCATCTGAATAATTATCAGCAATCTCTTGAAATATTAGAGGTAACAATTTTGCTTGCCCTATCGAAGATGGACTTTCTATTACCCTAATATTAGGTACGGGCAATGCTTCATCAGAATCAATTGGAAAAGCTTGAGGTAGTTGTGCTATATTTTCTTGCATAAAAAAAGATGAACGATTTTTAACATCTTTTATTAACTCTGAAGAATAATCCCAGCAAAATTCTGCCAATTTTGCCTTATACAAGGATTTCATTAACACTTTCTCACTTGTAGTTAAAGCATTAAATCCAATAAATACAAAATGCTTAGTGCCAAATTTATCTCCAACAATATCAATAGCTGACTCACTCTTAAACCTCTCTGCCAATTCCCTGTACACCATGCCAGCATATGACATTGACTTTAATCTCAATCTTTTTTTAAAACTAAGATATAAATCATATAATATATGCCATAAATTAATAAAGCCCTCTTTTATCCCCTCCTTGCTTTCATCTCCTCTCTGCATTGTATCAAAATTCTTTATAAACCTCCTAATCGCTTCCTTCTGAACTTCGTCTAAGAAGTCATAATCCTGTACCATCTCTTTATAATCATAAATATTTGTAAATAAATGCTTAGCATTTACAAGATATTTATCTATCTCATTAAAATCTGAGATCAGCATAGATGCCCAAGATAGAAACAAGTCCAGACTCTCCGCCTTAATATTTTTCTCTTTATACACTTCATATAACTCCAAAAGCAGACTTAGATTATCAGAGGCAATACTATCTGTTAATGAATAAAAAAAGTCATTAATAGTATACATATCAGGCACAAAAGTCGCTTTTGCTGTAGATGCAGTGTTTTGAAAATCCTCATACATTATATCTGATAAAGACTTTCTAAAAAACACAAGTGAACGCCTATTAGGGAAGATAAAACATAACTTATTCTCTAATACATCCTTATAATAATGCCTTGCTATTTGGGATAAAAATGAGTTCATAATCTAATTTTGAACAAAAATAAATATAACTTGCCTCAAACTAGTAGACAAGCTATATAAATTACATATATTTTTCTAAAATTTATCGTCTTCGCTAATACCAAAGAGTTCAGCTATATCATCGGGTATTTCTTCATCATAACTTGAATAATCAATATTTGACACCATATCATCCAAATCCCTTCTCTCCTTTTTAGTAGGCCTTCCCGTTCCCCTATCTCTTTTTATAAAGAATGTCTCAACAGGTGATTTTAATTTATTTAACTCAGTCTCTGGTGTAAGATTCTCTACATATTCTTCCACTAACTTTGCAGAAACTCTTGAAGCAAGCAAAGCTTTTACCTTATAAGTATATAAAATAGCCCCTTTTCTAAGTTCTATAAGGTCCCCAATTTCCACATACTTAGATGCTTTTACAGACACACCTGCTATCTTAACTCTATTTCCTTTACAAGCCTCGCTAGCCTCCGTTCTAGTCTTAAAGGCCCTAATAGCCCATAAAAATTTATCTATTCTTATTTGCGATGCCATAACCTGATTCTAATGTTTACCGCACTTACAATTAATATCGTGTTCAGACAGATTACTATCCAATAAACTCTCTATATCCTGATTCCTATCTTTTACTAAAGTCTCAAGAATGCAAAGTTCTGGACTCAAAGATATAAGACTAAAATCTTCTGATTCTGCTGGTATTAGTAAAAGTTCCCCCTTATTTAAGATATAAGTATCCTTGTCTGAATAAGCTGTTTTCTTAATTTTTTCCATCTCCACTAAAGCTTTTCCCTCAACACAATAATAAACTATAAAACTATCTTGCCTTTTTACATCTAATTTTTGAGTTTCATTTAATCTTAGGATATTAACAACAAACTCATCGTAATCCAATACTGTATTAACAGCATTCTTTAGATTATCTTTATGATGCGTGTGACTATGACAAGATGAGATATAAGCATCTGATTTACTTAACCTTACATAATCCATAACTTCTACTCTATCCTGCTCCACCCTATCTTCATCCTGACCATGATTATAAATACAAAAATCCATATCAGATGCCTCAGATACCTCTAAAATCAATAAAGAGCCACTAGCAGAATGTATTTCACAAGGATCTATTACAATACTATCCCCGACGTGAAAATGTACACTTTGCATATACTCCAAGATCTTTCCTGTTTTAGAATATTTGTAATAATCTGAGGCTGAAAGTGATGTATTTAATCCTTTATAAATTTGTGCTTCACCTGACTTATCAAGAACATACCATAACTTTCTCTTACCGAGAGCATCGTATCTCTGTTGTGCTATTATATCATTAGGATGAACATATAAAGGATAATTAGCCTCTATTTTTAATAATTTCAACATCAAAGGGAATTGCCTACCATAAAAATAATATATAGACTCCCCAACAATCTTTTCTAAATAAATAGACAACACCTCTGACAAAGTGCTTCCTTCCAACACACCTTTTTCAACTTCTGTATCCTTATCAGGTAAATCTGATAACAAAATACACTCCTGTCCCCAATTACGCTCTACCCATTGATGCCTAAAACTTAATGGATATAATTGTTCACTACTCATAGATTTTATATACTATCAATAAATTAATGAAGAGATTCCTTTAAAAGTAATCCTATAAAGTAAGTACTATTATAATACTATAAAATATTAGCTAAGATAAGCATTTTTTATGAATTTAATGCTACTGGCAAAAGTCTATATATCATAGAGATTAGCATCCTTATTAGTAAAAAAGAGTTATGCTATAAGAAGCATAGGATATAGAAGCACAAATAGAATAAATAGTTTAGATACTTATATTGTACTATATCCTAAAATATCATATACAAAAAAAGGGTCGAAATATCGACCCTTTTTAGCTCCCCAGACAGGACTTGAACCTGTGACCCTCTGATTAACAGTCAGATGCTCTAACCAACTGAGCTACTGAGGAATTTTACCATCACCTTCATCAGTGTGGATTGCAAAGGTAGAACATTTTTTTTATTCTGCAAATCTTTTTAAGATTTTTTTTCATTTTTTATTAAAATTTTCTCTTAAAAGCCATCAAGTACTATAATTCTACTTATCTTTGCACTATAAAATATAAGTTATGAATATAGATCTTTTGTCTAAAATGGTAAAGGAGTTAATCCTGAAACAAGATGAGTTGGTATTACCTCAAGTAGGAAGTTTTATTACAGAAATAATACCAGCAAGTTTTTCTGATAAGGGTTACAGCATAAATCCACCGTACAGAAAATTAATTTTTCGACAAAAAGATGAAACTAAAGATAGTACTCTTATAGATTTTTATGCAAAGAACAATAATATAGACAGAGAACTTGCAAAAGAAATAATGACAAACTTTCTCATAGAGATGAAGGAGCATCTTTATGAAAAGAAAGTTATCATATTACCAGAGCTAGGAAGATTGAGAGCCACTAAAGAAAATAATATCTTTTTTATAGCTGATGAGGATCTAGATATTTATCCTGAAGGCTTTGGGCTTGAAAGCATTTCTCTAAAAACGCACAAGGAAAGTATTAAGGACAAATTTGAAGATATATCTGAATTAGTACGACATGATAACACTAGTAATCAAAAAAATGACTTACTTAAGGAAGATACTAATGAGAGTATTTCACTTGAGAAGGAATTAATTCATAATGAGTCTCTTAAAGAAGACAATGAAGAGATAAAGGAGAAAAATCAGGTAGATGAAACTGATAAAAAATATAATGAGGAGACAAAAGCAAAATTTGAGGAGGAAGACACTTATGAGAATACCTCACTTGAGAAGGATTTAATTCATAATGAATCTCTTAAAGAAGACAATGAAGAGATAAAGGAGAAAAATAAGGTAGATGAAAGTCTTAAAGAGGATAATGAGGAGACAAACGCAAAATTTGAGGAGGAAGAAACTTATGAGAATACCTCACATGAAAAGGAATTAATTCATAATGAATCTCTTAAAGAAGACAATGAAGAGATAAAGGAGAAAAATAAGGTAGATGAAAGTGTTAAAAAAGATAATGAGGAGACAAACGCAAAATTTGAGGAGGAAGAAACTTATGAGAATACCTCACTTGAGAAGGATTTAATTCATAATGAGTCTCTTAAAGAAGACAATGAAGAGATAAAGGAGAAAAATAAGGTAGATGAAAGTCTTAAAGAAAAAAGTAATATTTTAAAAAACATTATTATAGTACTAATAATTGTAGTAACACTCTGCATAATATTTTTTATTAGCTACTTAATATTAGCAAAGATTTACCCAGAATTATTTTACAATGAGGAGCAACTAAAAGTTTTAGAAACAATAGATTATTTTAAGAAAAATTAAATAAAAGAGGAGGCATATATGCCTCCTCTTTTATTTAAGATATTATCCTTTAAGATAATTTTTCAATAAGCTTTGCAACTTTAGATTTAAGTTCATTACTTAACTCTGCATTAACAATACCCTTACCGTCCTCAAAATTTTCGTGGAACTTAGGTAGAGAGAAAGTCTCTACAATATCTGCTCCAAAGAATGGGAATGATGCCTTAGCTGCATTTAATACGTTTGCACCACCAAAACCACCTGGAGATGTTGCCATTAACAACATAGGTTTTTTTGCAAACACTTCCATTCTTACACGTGAAGACCAGTCAAAAAGGTTCTTAAAAGCAGTTGCATATGAGCCATTGTACTCTGCGAAAGAACATACTATGGCATCAGCATTATCTATTGCTTGAATAAATCTATTTGCTGCCTCAGGAAAGCCCTTCTCCTGTCTCTCAGGAGAGTAAATAGGCATCTCAAAATCATTAAGATTTAAAAATTCTACCTCACACTGAGGAAATAAAGTTAATGTATGTCTAACTAATTTTTCGTTGATTGATGTGGTAGAGTTACTACCAGCAAAAGCTAAAATTTTCATTTTTATGTAATTTAAAATATTATTAAAAAATTTATGTTAATTAAATTGGTCTTCTAAATAAATACTGAGGCAAATCCATGGGCACATCCATTAGCAAAAACTCTGAATCTTCTAAAGCTTTAATATTAATACTATTAAGCTCATACACCCCATATCCGTCTCTTGCTTCCAAAATCTGCTCTCCTACTTGTATCTTACCCGACACTAAAAAGACATATGCCCCATTACCTAATTTCTTCATAGAGTATTCCTCTTCGTGTCCAGCATCCCATTTTGCCCAATTAAACCAAGCATCTTGATGTATCCAAGCACCTTGATCCTCTGGATTTGGAGATAGAATCTGACTAAAAGTATTATCTTTTAAAATATCTTTTAAACATACTTGATCATAACGTGGAGTTAGATCTAATTCTCTTGGGAAAAGCCATATTTGCAAGAATTTCACAGGATCTTTCTGGTCAGCATTATATTCACTATGAGCAACTCCTGTGCCAGCACTCATAACCTGTATCTCACCTTTGTGAATAAGGCCACCATTTCCCATACTATCTTTGTGTTCTAGTGTGCCGGACAAAGGTATAGAAACAATTTCCATATCTCTATGAGGATGTGTACCAAAACCCTCTCCCCCAATAACATAGTCATCATTTAACACTCTAAGTACTCCAAAATTTATACGTTCTCTATCATAATAATTTGCAAAACTGAATGTATGGGCACTCTTTAACCAGAAATGATTTGACATTCCCCTTGTATCTGCCTTATGTAATATAGTCTTCATAACTTATTGCAATTTATAATAATTAAATTTTATAAATCTCCCCAAAAATATAGTTATATCATAATGATATAACTATATAATAAGATATATATTTTTTTAGTATCCTACATCATACCACCAGCAGGCATTGCAGGCATAGCAGGCTCATCTTGTGGCAAATCTACTATTCCACATTCAGTAGTTAAGAACATTCCTGCAACTGAAGCTGCATTTTCAAGGGCTACACGTGCTACCTTAGTAGGATCTATAACACCAGCCTCATACATATTAATATATTCCCCTGTCCTTGCATTGTAACCAAAGTCCTTATCAGCTTCCTTAATCTTTTGGACTATAACACTGCCATCTACACCAGCATTCTCAGCAATCTGGCGAAGAGGTTCTTCAATAGCACGTGCTACAATTCTTATACCAGTAGACTGATCTTCATTTTCACCAGCAAGAGTTTGCAATACTTTAGCAGCACGGATATAAGCTACTCCACCGCCAGGTAAATAACCTTCTTCAACAGCTGCCTTAGTAGCATTAAGAGCATCTTCCACCCTATCCTTTTTCTCTTTCATCTCAACTTCAGTTGTAGCACCAACATAAAGCACAGCTACTCCACCTGAAAGTTTTGCTAAACGCTCCTGTAATTTTTCTTTATCGTAATCTGAAGTAGATACCTCCATTTGCTTACGTATCTGAGATACTCTTGCATCAATTTCAGCCTTATCTCCTCTACCTCCAACAATTGTTGTATTCTCCTTTGTAATACTTACCTTTTCTGCCTTTCCTAGCATCTCTATTGTAGTATTCTCAAAAGTATAGCCTCTTTCCTCTGACACAACAACAGCACCTGTCAATGTAGCAATATCCTGTAACATCTCTTTGCGACGATCACCAAAGCCTGGTGCTTTTACCGCTGCAATCTTTAATGTTCCACGCAACTTATTTACTACTAGAGTAGTAAGAGCTTCACCATCAACATCTTCAGCAATAATCAGCAAAGACTTACCTTCCCTAGCAATTGGTTCTAATATTGGAAGAATATCTTTCATTGCTGATATTTTCTTATCAGTAATTAAAATAACTGGCTCATCCAAGACTGTCTCCATCTTATCAGAGTTTGTCATAAAATAAGGTGAAATATAACCCCTGTCAAATTGCATTCCCTCAACGACCTTAACCTCTGTCTCTGTACCTTTTGCTTCCTCAACAGTAATAACACCATTCTTTACCTTTGACATAGCATCAGCTATCAACTTACCGATATAAGTATCATTATTTGCAGAAATAGTACCAACTTGCTCTACTTTTGAATAATCATCTCCAACTGATTGACTCTGAGCATGCAACTCCTTAACAATAGACTCAACAGCCATATCAATACCCCTCTTCAAATCCATAGGATTAGCACCAGCTGTCACATTTTTAATACCAACATTAATAATTGCCTGTGCCAAAACTGTTGCAGTTGTAGTTCCATCTCCTGCCAATTCATTGGTTTTAGAAGCAACTTCTTTCACCATTTGGGCTCCCATATTAGCAAATCTATCTTCCAACTCAATCTCTTTTGCTACAGTAACACCATCTTTGGTAACATGAGGTGCACCAAATTTTTTATCGATTACTACATTCCTACCCTTAGGACCTAATGTAACCTTAACTGCATCTGCCAAAGCATCTGCACCTTCTTTCATTTTTGAACGTACATCTACGTCAAATTTTATTTCTTTTGCCATAATTATCTCCCTATTATAAAATTGCCATTATATCTGATTGACGTACAATAAGATATTTCTTATCATCAACAGTAACTTCTGTACCAGCATATTTACCATAAAGAACAAGATCTCCTACTTTAAGTTCCATTGGTTCGTCCTTTTTTCCAGGACCTACTGCCACCACTGTACCTTGTTGAGGTTTTTCCTGTGCTGTATCAGGTATATATAGTCCTGATGCTGTCTTAGTTTCTGCCATCTTTGGCTCTAAAACTACTCTATCTGCTAATGGTTTAATCATAATTAAATAATTTTTATTATTGCATTATTTTCTTTCTTGTAAATTTGTCATTAAGAGACAACGTATATTACCAATCAAATTAAATGCCAAAACCACAATATGACATATTGTCAGTAATCACTACATTTCATATTAGATACTTAGAATATAGTTATTTACTTATAAAAAATTATCTTTGTAAGATAAATACATTTATAAAAATATGATAACAGACAAAAAAATCAGCAAATTAAATTTAGCCCTGGCATGTGGTCTATCAATGGGCTTAATAACTGGCATACTACAAACTATAAACATGAGTATCAGCCTATATTTTCCTCAATTCCCTAATACACTATTATCTATATTAAAACTAATTATCTCTATTGTTTTCTTCTATTTCCTTATAAACAAGTTAAGGCTAATAAAAAACAATAATACATTTAGCGACTTTTTTAAGTTTGCCATGCTTATAACACTAAGCTCTGCACTAGTATCTACATTATTATTTGCAATTGATATAACATATATACACCACAATGCAATAGAACAAGCACTACAAGCAATAAAGAAAGCAATATTAAGCACAGAGCTAGATAATAGGAGTAAAGAAGTCATGAACAGTTTGTACAATAACATTGAGTCTATGCTAAGCATCTCATATATGTTATACTGTATTATATTTGGAACTGTCTTCTCTGCCATTCTTTCATCAATTGCAGCATCAAAAACTAACAAAGAAAATCAAGATGCCAATGAACTACAATAAAGACATATCAATAATTATCCCCCTGTATAACGAAGCAGAATCTCTTCCTGAATTATGCAAGTGGATAGAACAAAGCCTACAAGGAAAAGGACTTGATTATGAAATCATTATGATAGATGATGGAAGTAATGACAAGTCATGGGATACAATAAAAGAGCTTAAAAACACTTTCTCACAAATAAAAGCTATAAGATTTAGACGCAATTATGGTAAATCTGCGGCCCTGTATAAAGGCTTTGAAATGGCAGAAGGTGCTATTGTTATTACAATGGATGCTGACCTACAAGACTCCCCTGAAGAGATACTGGAGTTAAGAAGAATGATACTAGAAAACGACTATGACCTAGTCTCAGGCTGGAAACTTAACAGACAGGACAATGCCTTAACTAAGAATCTACCTTCAAAACTCTATAATGCAACAGCAAGACTTGTAACAGGCATTAAATTACATGATATGAACTGTGGCCTAAAAGCATATAAAAATGAGGTAGTCAAAAGCATAGAAGTATATGGCGAAATGCACAGATACATACCCTATCTTGCTAAAAATGCCGGATATAGCAATATAGGAGAAAAATTAGTAGCACATCAAAAAAGAAAATATGGTGTAAGCAAGTTTGGTATCAATAGATTTATAAATGGGGCATTAGATCTTATAAGTCTTTGGTTCTTAAGCACTTTTGCAAAGAAACCAATGCATTTTTTTGGCTTTTCAGGAATATTAATGTTCCTTATTGGCTTCTGCGTTTCTGTATACCTTATTGCAGAAAAACTATACAAACAGTGTATAAATGAATACTTTAGACCTGTGACAGAGCAACCTCTATTTTATATAGCACTTGTATCCATAATATTAGGCGTAATGCTATTCCTAAGTGGATTTTTAGCAGAACTTATCAGCAGAAGCTCTCAAGAGAGAAACAAATATAATATCAAAGATGAAATTAAATAGCAAAATTACATTAGAATTTTTCTAAATTATTATTATCTTTGTATGATTTTAAATTAAACAACAATTAAATTAATGGTTATGACACACACACTTATTAATCTTCCATACGCAGTAGATGCACTAGAACCAGTTATAAGCAAAGAAACAATAGAGTTGCACTGGGGAAAACACCATAGAACATATGTAGACAACCTTAACAAACTTATAGCAGGTACTGAGTTTGAAGAGATGACTCTTGAAGAGATTGTAAAAAAGGCAAGTGGTGGAATGTTTAACAACGCAGGTCAAACATTAAATCACAATCTATATTTCACTCAATTTAGCCCAGATGGAGGTGGCCAGCCAAAAGGCAAACTACTTGAGGCAATAGAAAAGCAGTGGGAAAGTTTTGACAAATTCAAAGCAGAGTTTATACAAAAAGCAGTAGGTCTATTTGGTTCAGGTTGGCTATGGTTAAGCCAAAAAGAAAATGGAGAACTTGTATTAGGTCAATACCCAAATGCAGGAAACCCTTTAACTGATGGACTTAATCCACTTCTAACAATGGATGTATGGGAGCACGCATACTACCTTACTAATCAAAACAGAAGAGCTGAACATGCTGAGAACTTCTGGAAAATAGTAAATTGGGAAGTCGTAGAATCTAGAATGAAATAAAACAGGTAGTAAGATAAAAAGGGCTAAGTGATTATCACTTAGCCCTTTTTGTTTACTACGATACTACATCCAAAAATTTGATGAATCTCTACCACCTCCTTCGCTATCACCCCAAACTTCAGCAAATTCATAATCCTCTCCACTCATATTAAAGTACTCTCCTATTATCTTGTAAGCCTTATCACCAGACCCCTTTCCATCACTGCTATATGGTCTTTCTACTAAGACAATAAGTGGTATTTCAAATACCAACTTTTTAAGCCTGGAACCAGAAGGAACTTGGTAGAACTCTTGTTTAGTCGGCTTTTCTACATCTAAGTAATCAACAATGCTTACTTTTATTTTATAGGCAATATATGATTTCTTTAAAGCAAAATAACCTTTTAAACCAATATAACCATAATTCTCATCCTTTTCTTTCAGTAATTCAGCTTCACTAACTCTATGACGATACATAGCATTGCTTGGATCCGTATCCCTATAAACATATTCAAAAATATCTTGAACATCTGCAACTTCAAATTCTTTATGACTAGCATTTTCTGTATAAGACTCAACAGTATAATATATTTGATACCTCTTATAATTAGATATAAACTGAGAATTTAAAGTATCACCTTTTGCATCTTTTAATATTAGTTCCATGGACATTCTTCCTCCAGGATTTTCCTTAGTAAATTCATTCCTAAGATTAAGACCTTCTGCTGCAACAAACTCTTTTCCAACTGGAACATTGCCCCTGTGTGAAGACTCTATATGAGTAAAGCTAGCATCCTGCTCTCTTTGAAGATGCATCACCTGATTTTTCATATAGGGACTACCTATAATCTGTGGATTGGCGTGAAAATCAGCAGCATGTAAATGTCCCTCATGACTACTTAATTCCACTTTTGCAATCCGACCTAAAAGACTTGAATTTAAAACTTCTTCTGAAACAGGTGTATTTTCTTCAACCTTGAAGCTCAATCCTTTCATTGTAGCCCAACCATTTTTATCTAAAACAGTAATCACAAAATGATAATCTCCATCATCACAGTCTTCAGGTATTGTAAAAGTTTCTGATATTCTATATTCTTTTGGGAAATTAGGTATTACCTTTGCTTCAGTCAATTTTTTATAAGGCTTTACAGGCTCTTTTATTGGAGCTAATTCATGCTCATCTTCATGAAGATTGGTCTCTGTAGAATGAGTATGATGATCAAAATTATGATGTATATCAAAACGGTATGATGCAAGTCCTGAATTATCTGACAAAACTGCTTCAAAAGTAAAAGGAATACCTTTTTTTACAACTTGATAATTCTGAAAAGGACTATTTGTAATATCTATAAATGGTTTTTCCCTATCTATCTTGCTTGATTCACAAGCTGTAAACACTATGAATAAACATAGTGACAAAGTAATTAAATATCTATGTATCATCGTCTTATTTATTGTTTTGTTGGTCTTGTTGGTCTTTCTTTAATATATAATTTCTTGTTTAAAACAGTGCTAAATCCCTTTTTGTCAAGCACTTTAAAAACAAAATCATATACACCTATTTTCACATTCTCTGGTATATCCACATGTTCGTGATAACTTGCATTCAACTGACCATTATAGGCATCGAATGTGAAAACTTTGTTCCAAGCCCCCTCTTCATCAGAAGATATGCTTACAGTTATGCTGCAAATCTTATTATATGCAACTATTTCTCCTGCAATATGAATATCCCTACCAAGATAAGCACTTCCATCATTTCTACGATCACCGTGTCCGCTACCCAATTCAAAATTATTAATTACAGGACTATTATTTTCCTGTTTTTTACAATTAGTCACTAGCAAAATTGCTAACATAATTGAGAATAAAATTACAAGATTCTTTTTCATACTATTTATATTTAAAAACTAAACTTTGCTATTATTGCAATATTACGCCCTTGCTCGGGCAGATTAATCAAACGATAAAAATTTGTATGCTTATAATATTTAGTATTAAACAAGTTATTGACATTAATATTAAATTGAACATTATACTTAGATACAGCTATATCCACACCGCAGGCAAGATTAAATAAATTATATGCTTGTGTTGTTTCCTCTGGTGGAACTATATCATTCTGCTCAGCAGAAAAGATATATTCAAAAGACAAATAAGGATTTTTAAATTGCTCACTCGAACTGAAATTATATCTTGCCTCCAATCTTGTAGTAAAAGGAGGAGAAAATGGCAGTCCATATCCTTTCTTATTACCAGACAATTGAATAGACTTAACATACTCACTTATGGAAGAAAGTCGCAATCTATTGAAAAAGGTCTTGCTTATATTTAACTCTGCCCCATATCTAAACACTTTTTCCTGAACATATTTAAATATCTGATTACCTGCACCATATAATACATCAAAATCAGAAGTAGGGTTGAGATAAATATAATTTGGAAAGTAATTTAAAAATGGAGAAAACTCTATTTGCCAATCCTTTTTATTAAAAGAAAAAGCAAAATCCAATTGATAAGAATGTTCTGCTGATAAATTAATATTACCCTGTTCATATCTAAAATAGTGATAATTAACACCATTTGCCGCAAGTTCCATAGCTAATGGAATCCTAAAACTTTTTCCCAAATTAGATTTAAACATAAAATCTCCTTCATTGTAAACAAAGCCCAAAGAGAAGACTATATCTTTATAATGCTTTTTAGAAGCATTTACCCTTACAAGATTTCCCTTATTAGAGTCATTTCCAGAAGCAAACCAATCCTTATATTCATTTATATCTAAATACGCATACTCTGCTCTTACGCCATAATTTAGTCTGAAAGTTTTACTAAATTGATGAGAAGCTGTAAGATATGAAGACAGATTTAACTGCTTATATTTAGGAATAATAAAATCCCAGCCAGATATAAGATTATTTTGATAATTAAACTCAGCTCCAAAATTCAACTCGTTTATACCTTTTCTCCACAGATCATTTAATTTAAAAGTCAAAAAGTCTTTATTAAACAATCTTTCTAAGTTTTTTTCTTGCTCAAATTGCTTTGGCAAATTATTTGGCATATATCCATGACTCACATACTGAGCAAACTCTTGTCTAAAATTATTTTGATAAGACATTATAAGTTTAACATTATGCTTATCTAATCTAAAAAAACTTTCACTACTAATCTTGATATGATTAACAGACTGAGACGGATACATTATATCAAAAATAGATTTATCAAAAGACTTATTATCTACTTTTGTTGGCTCTAAACCGTGAGCGTTAGCAAAAAAACCAGATTTACTAAAATAATTACTCACTGTCAAAATAGTGTAAAAATTGTTTCTGATATATGCCAAATCAATATGAGCATTATATTCCCTCCCCGCTGTATTCCGCAAATAGTTTTTATACAGAGGAACCTTATAACTATAAATATTAACAGCATCGGCAGGAACTCTATAATCCCCATAGCCTACAATACTTGCAGATACAGAAGAATAAAAAGATTTTCTCCTATTTTCAAGCATAAGAGACAATGAAGCATAATTGTTATTACTCATATATGAAGTACTTATATTTGCTCTGAAAACATCTCTAACCGGTAAAGGAGAACGTTTTATATGAATAAGTCCAGCAATAGCATCGGCCCCAAAAGCCAAAGCTGAAGGTCCTTTTATTAACTCAATATTTTGAACAGAAAATTTATCTATTTCCAGTCCATGATCAGCTCCCCACTGCTGTCCTTCGTGTTTTACACCATTCTCAGCAACAATAACTCTATTGAATCCTAAACCTCTTATCAATGGCTTTGCCTGCCCTGCACCTATTTCTATACTAGAAAAGCCTGCCAATTTTTCAAGACTTTTCATAAGGCTTGCAGCCTGATTTTCTTGAATAAAATTAGAAGTAAGTTGCTCTATGGCTAAAGAACTTTTTAAGTTACGCTGCACATTAATATCTCCTGATACAAAGGCTGCTGATATTTCCTTATTATCTTCCTCTAAATAAAAATTTGTAAACCGATCTTTATTTATATATAATTCTAAGTCAAGGTCTTTATAGCCTAAATAACTAATTTTCAAGCTATAAGTTCCCTCAGAAAGATCAGTGAAACAAACTTCCCCTTTCTCATTACTCAAGCACATTCTTTCTCCCGGCAACAAGACAACACTTACAGCAGGCAATACTTCATTATTAGAATTACGTATCACAGCAGATAAGGTATAAGTAGCCTTAGCACTAAGAGTATATGTGCAAAAGATAAGAGAAAAGAATACAATGATCCTTTTCATATTTGTAATGCTTATTTATCGTATAAAGAAACTATACGAAATTAAATTTAACTTATTATTTACAAACAATAAGTTACAGGAGGAGCCCTATCTTTAGCTCTAGAAATAAAAGAGTATACAGTTATTGAAACCAGCAATGAAGAGATTACAACGATATGCTGAAACTGTATAGAAAGTATATCTGTTTTTAAAAAGAAGTTCTGTATATACTTTGTTATTTGACAGGCAATACAAAAATCACTGTCATCACTAAGATCTTTTGATAGACTTATAACAGAACTTTCAGTATTTACAGAAAGACCAACAGCAGAAGCATGATTATGTAGCATTCCATAAAAAGGGAATACGACAACAGACATAGCTAAACAAAGTATAATAGCTATGAAATGTGAATACCTCTTGTTGATTTTTCTAAACATATCTTAACAAAGATAGCAAAAGATTTATTACCTCCAAATCAATTAACACAAATACAGCATCTTTTCATCAGATAATAATGGTACAAAGAACAAATACTATCTAAGAATTGGACGATTTCTTAGGAAGCAACATACTCCTACCATCATTCTTATCAAGATATTTAAATACCACAGAAGACAAGATAGTCAGTATAGCCAAAAATATAAATGTATAAATAAAAGACTTATGAATATCTGCACCCGTAAGACTCTCTGCACCCTGCATCCACTTTAATACAGATAGTCCTATTGCAGTGCCGAAGCCCATAGAAAGTTGCTGATTCATTGTCAAGAGAGAATTTCCACTACTCTTCTGATTATCATCTAGATCTGAAACAGAGATTGAGTTCATAGCTGTAAATTGTACAGAATTAAAACAGCCTAACATAAAGATAGCGGGGACAAGATATAATACAGACATAGTCTTTGTAGAAAATGATATGGCCAAAATCAATAAGCCCAAACAAACTGTATTTATAATTAAAGTCTTTTTATAGCCAAAAAAGCTTATTACTCTAAGCACAAAAGGTTTGGTAATCATCAAGGCTATTGCCATAGGAGCAATTAACCAACCAGAAGTAGATGCAGATTTACCATATGCAAGCTGTATAAAAAGAGGTATCATAATAGGTATTGCACTTAGACCTAAACGAGTCACAAGATTGCCTATAATACCTATTCTAAATGTACGCACACTGAAAAGACTCAATGGAAACAAAGCTTCCTCCTTTTTTGCCTTAGCATGTATATAATAGACATAGAGCATAAATATACCTATCAACATTAAAACTACTACATAGAGATAATTACTTGAATGATCTGCAAACTCAAGACCTATGGACAACAATATAGACGCTGTACTAAATATGCCAAAACCCCAAAGATCTAATTTTGGATTATCTTCCTTATAATCAGGCATATATTTAAGACTAAACAGTATACCAATTATAGCCAAAGGTATATTTATCAAGAAAATCCAGTGCCAAGCCAAGAACTCTACAATATAACCTCCGATTAATGGGCCTAAGAGTGGTCCTAAAAGTGCAGGTATAATTGCATAATTCATAGCTGATACCAATTCATTCTTTGGATACAACTTAATCATAGCGAGCCTACCGACAGGTGTCATCAAAGCCCCTCCTGCTCCCTGTATTATCCTAGCTATATCAAGCTCTATAAGATTTGTAGATAGGGAACACAACAATGAACCCATACCAAATATTGCTATTGACAATATAAAAGTTATCCTTGTACCATATTTATCTGCCAGATAACCACTTATAGGAATAAATAAAGCTAATGTAAGAACATATGTAACAATTGCAGATTGCATATTTAAGGTAGATTCATTTATATCCTTTGCAATAGCGGGAAGCGTGGTATTTAATATTGTAGCATCTAGCATTTCCATAAATATTGCCGTGGCGAGAAGAAAGGGCATATATTTTTTTGTGAGGGACAAATCTTCTTGTCTTTTAATAGAAATCTTTGAATACAATAAAAGCTTCAATGCTCTACTTAACTTTTTCATATACCAAACTTTTCAAAATATTTTCTTTTATAGACAAAGCTATAATAAACACTACTAAATAGGTATTTCTTCTATACCCAAAAACTAACTAAACTTCAAAATTAAAAATATAATTTTGACTATAAAAATTTTTGTCTTATATTTGCAACGGGAAAGTCGTATACGACCAGCTCCCACTGAATTCCCCCAGGATCGGAAGGTAGCAAGGGTAGGTGGTGATGCGGTGCGATATACTAAGCTTTCCCTTTTTTTATTTAAACTCTCTAGTTTTTCAACCACCTATAACCTACATATCCGTTTTCTATAATACATTCAGACATTGTAGCACCTATTATCCTACTTTAGAGCTTCTTCTATCCTAGAAACATCTTCTTCCATTGAACATTTAAACTTTATACGATATCTTCAAGTTGAGCCTATTTTCTTGCCCAGTAAGAACTATAACATCTTTCCCTTTATTATATATCCAAGAATAAGCCAACTAGCAACTTATACAAAAATCGTGACAATATGTAGTTTATTTTAATAAAAGAATAGTATACTATACGACAGCTGAGGCTATAAGTTCCTGACCATCATATATTACTGCAAATTGTCCAGCAGTTATCCCTCTCTGTGCCTGTTGAAATAAAATAAATAAATAATTCTCCCTCATTATTAGCACAGCATCCTGCAAAGGCTGCCTATATCGTAAACGCAATTTATAATGCCTTATTTCTCCACTTTGCATAGCCAAATCTTCCCTGACATAATGCAGCTCATCTGCACGCAATGCTATGCAAAATTGAGATAAGCCCTGATGCCTATGTCCCTCACCTACATATATAATATTCTTTTCTATATCTGTAGATATAACAAAAAGAGAATCCTTATGACCACCGACATTCAAGCCTTTTCTTTGTCCTATTGTATAAAAATGAGCACCATTATGTTGAGCAATAATCTTTGCATAAGGATGTTCTTTATACCTTATTTTCTTTATTCTTTTTCTGCCTGAGCGATATGTTTCAGTTTCAAAATTAAAATCGTATTTTAAAGGTCTAGATAAAAACAAGAAGTCTTCATCAGAGCACAAACGCAATTTTTCATCATCGAAGACCTCAACTAAATCTATATTCGCAGACTTATCTTCAGATATATAAGAAGTTGTAAGCTCAGGTACAGTTGCATCTTTAGTCAAAGACTGCAATATCTCAACTTTTTTGGCATACACCTTATCATCTTTATAATAAGATGAAAATACTTCTACAATATCACCTTGCTTTTCCCTCAATTTCTGCTTTAAGAATGTAGGCAGATCCACCTTTCCCACAAAACATATACCTTGAGAGTCTTTTTTATCTGCCGAAGGCAATTCTGCCTCCCTTGCCAATCTTCGAACTTCAGACTTATCTATATCTCCAATGGGGAACAAAGCACTTGCAAGTTGCTCTTGATTTAACTGACATAAAAAATATGATTGATCCTTATTTTTGTCCTCTCCTGCCAAGAGTCTATATATCTCTTTACCATGACTATCCAATACGGCTTTTCCAGACGCATCTCTAACAATATCTTTTCTGCAATAATGACCAGTAGCAACCATTTCTGCCCCCAATTTTTTAGCCTCCTCCCAAAATGCTGCAAACTTAATTTCCCTATTGCACAGAACATCAGGATTGGGTGTTCTCCCCCTTTCATATTCATCAAACATATAGTCTACAACTTTCTGCCTATATGTCTTACTTAAGTCAACAAAATAAAAAGGTATACCTATCCTCCTTGCAACCATTTCAGCTACAAACCTATCTTCTTCCCACTCACATTCGCCATGCAAAGTACTTTCTGCATCATGCCAATTTTGCATAAACATTGCAAAAACATCATATCCCTGCTGTTTTAAAAGTAAAGCAGCAACACTGGAATCCACTCCTCCAGATAGTCCAATACATACCTTCATACAAAAAAATTTGTACAAATGTAAGGATTTTTGTTTTATCGTTATAACTAATTAAGTAAAATTATTATCTTTGGAGAACACTAAAAACTAACTATATTAATGGAAATAAAGTCAATTCATATTGCTTATCAAGAATTTAATTCCATAGAAGAATTAAATCAAACAGAACAAAAACTTGCATACAAAGCTATTGAAGCACAACAAAACTCCTATGCACCTTATTCTAACTTCAATGTAGGAGCAGCAGTCTTAATGAAAGATGGACAGATTATATGTGGTTCTAATCAAGAGAACGCAGCATACCCATCTGGTTTATGTGCAGAAAGAACAGCTCTATTCGCAGCTGGCAGTTTAGATAAAAACAGCTCTATTGAAGCGATTGCTCTTGTAGGTGGGGAAAACCTCTCTATTTGTGAAGAACCTATAAGTCCCTGTGGTGCTTGCCGACAGGTAATGGCAGAATATGAAATGAGAAGTAATAAACCTCTTATAATCTTACTAATAGGCAAGAATAAAATAAAAAGATTTGAAAAAGTACAAGACCTATTACCGCTAATATTTAATAGTCTAAAGATTAATTAGGCTTTTTTCATCTACAAGTAAATATAAATAATGAATTGAAGCATTGCATATATAACTTCTAGTAATTAGTTATATTACAATATTTACAAAATATTAAACTCTTAGCACTAACTTATATAGCATTAATATATTCACTTAATGCTAAGGCACAATTTATACCATCTATTGCAGAAGAGACTATACCACCAGCATATCCAGCCCCCTCTCCACAAGGATAAATACCTTCAAGATCAGGTGCTTGATAATTATCTAACCTATTTATACGCACAGCAGAAGAAGTGCGTGACTCAACTGCCAATAGTAAGGCATCGTTAGTATAATAGCCCCTCATTCCTTGTTTATCTACAAGAGGAAAGACTTTCTGTAAACGCTGCACAACAAAATCTGGTAACAAATCATGCAAAGGTGCCGATACTACTCCTGCTTGATAAGAAGTTTCAGGAAGCTCTTTAGAAAGTCTTGATTTACAAAAATCTATCATTCTCTGTGCAGGGGCAGCAAAAGGATTAGAAAGTCCTGCTTTAGCAGTATAATCAAAAATCTTTTTTTCTACATCTTCTTGAAAACGAAGTAGGGATAAAGCACCATATTTTAGATATTCCTTAGGCACATCTTCAGGATTGATTTGAACAACCACTCCAGCATTAGCCCATTTTGATGAACGAGAAGAATTGGACATACCATTGCTGACTATTTTATCCTTAGAAGTAGTAGACGGCACTAAAATACCACCAGGACACATACAAAAAGAAAAGACTCCCCTTTTAACATGTTTTTTATCCTCAAGCTGTTTTACGAAACTATATTCAGCAGCAGCCATACCATTATGCCACATTCCGCGATAACGTATATCATTTATAAGACTCTGAGGATGCTCCACCCTAAGACCTAAGGCAAAACCTTTGGGACTCAAAGCCCAAGCATTCTTATTAAACAATTCGTATATTTCTGTTGCTGAATGACCACAAGCCAATATAACAGCTTTTGCATCAAAGACTCTCTCCTCTCCCCTTTGCATAGTTATAAGCTTATAATATTTAGCCTCTTTTCTAATATCTATCAACTTTGTTTCAAAATGATACTCACCTCCCTTTGACAATATTAATTGCCTAATATTAAACATAATACGAGGCAATCTATTAGAACCAATATGTGGATGTGCATCAATAAGAATATTTGCATCTGCACCAAAATCTACCAGTTGATATAAAACCTCCCTAATATCTCCTCTTTTTGAAGAACGTGTATATAATTTTCCATCCGAGAAAGTACCTGCACCTCCTTCTCCAAAACAGTAATTACTTTCTTCATTTAAAATACCATCTCTTGTCAAAGCAGCTATATCGCTAGAACGTTGCTTAACTTCCTTACCTCTCTCTATGATAATTGGTTTTATACCCTGCATTAATAATCTTAATGCAGCAAAAATACCTGCAGGCCCTGCTCCTATAACATAGGCTTCTTTTGCATTATGAACGTCTTTATAATCCGGAAGCTTGTAGAGTCCAGAACTATCTCCTGCCATATAAGCCTCTATTTGATAACGATATACAAGCTTAGAACGTGCATCTAAAGACTTCTGTCTAACAAAACAATTAAGATCTGCATCATTTTCCACAAGTTCCTCATTATTTTTTGGATAAATCACATTAACCTTTGATAACTTTGGTAAAGAGAATAAGCTAATAGCCTTTCTTTTAACCATATCAATATCCAATTTTTCATTAATTGCCTGTACGACTTCAAATTTTTTCATTTATTAATCAGTATATTTCTAACTTTAATCTATTTCTTTTAACTTTGTAAAGTTATATAATTCTAGCGAATTATAAGTTTTTTAGAAAGCAATATACGATGAAAAATTTTGTTGAAGAACTAAGATGGAGAGGTATGATACAGGATATCATGCCAGGTACAGAAGAAAAATTAATGGAAGCACCCACTGCTGCATATGTAGGAATTGACCCTACTGCAGACTCCCTACATATTGGACACCTTGTAAGTGTAATGATATTAAAGCACTTCCAAGAATGCGGACATAAACCTTATGCACTTATAGGTGGTGCAACAGGTATGATAGGCGATCCATCTATGAAATCATCTGAAAGGAACCTACTTGATGAACAAACACTTAACAATAATATAGCAGGAATTAAAGCACAACTTTCTAAGTTTCTCGACTTCGATTCTAATATAAGTAATAAGGCAGAACTAGTCAATAATTATGAATGGATGAAAGAATATTCATTCTTAAACTTTATCAGAGACATAGGTAAACATATTACTGTCAATTATATGATGGCAAAAGACTCTGTAAAAATGCGTCTTTCCAGAGATTCGTCAGAAGGCATGTCTTTTACAGAATTCAGCTATCAGCTCTTGCAAGGTTATGATTTTCTGTGGTTGTATCAAAACAAATCATGCCTACTACAAATGGGAGGTAGTGACCAATGGGGTAACATCACAACAGGAACAGAGCTTATACGTAGAAAACTAGGCGGAGAAGCTTATGCTCTTACTTGTCCTCTTATTCGTAAGGCAGATGGTTCAAAATTTGGTAAAACAGAGAAAGGAAATATCTGGCTTGATCCTGAAAAAACATCTCCATACGAATTTTTGCAATTTTGGCTTAATGTCAGTGATGAAGATGCCCAAAGATATATAAAGATATTTACAATGTTGGACAAGAATACCATAGACTCTGCTATTGAGAAACATATGGAAGATCCATCACAAAGGCAATTACAAAAATTACTTGCTAAGGAAATAACTATAATGGTCCATGGCAAGGAAGAATATGAAAATGCTCTGCTTGCGTCTAAGATGCTTTTTGGCAATTCCACTTCTGAAGAGCTACGCAAACTAGATGAAAAGACATTTTTATCAGTATTTTCAGGAGTACCAAGCTTTGAGATTAAAAAGTCAGACCTTCCTTGCAATATCATAGAAGCTCTTGCTATTAAGACTAATATTTTCCCATCAAAGGCAGAAGCAAGAAAGATGATACAAGGCAATGGACTAAGCATCAATAAAGATAAGGTAACAGATATTGAATACAGTCTTACAGAAAAAGATATTATTGATGACAAATATATTCTAGCTCAAAGAGGGAAAAAGAATTATTTTATTATTAAGGTAGAGGCATAATATGGATAAGAGCTTAAGTACAAGACAATTAAAAGTAGGAAGAGAGTTACAAAAACATCTTGCTGAGATAATAAGAAGCAAGGGCATGGCCGTATTTTCAGGTGCCATGCTTACAGTAAGCGAGGTAAAAGTAAGTCCAGATTTATCTCTTGCAAAAGTATATATAAGCATTTTCCCAAGCAATAAGGCAGAGAGTGCTATGGCACAACTTAATGATAATATTAAAAGCTACCGAGGAGAGTTAGGAAGTAAGATTGCTAAACAATTTAGGATTGTACCCGAGCTTGTATTTTACCATGATACAAGTATGGAATATGCCTCACATATAGATGAGCTTTTAAAGAAATAATGAAATTAGCATTATATATTGCAAAAAGATACTTATTTGCTAAAAAGTCGCATAATATCATCAATATTATATCGGCTATTAGTGCCGTTGGTATAGCTATTGGAACAGCGGCACTTATTATAATTCTCTCTATATTCAATGGCTTTAGTGATTATATAAAAAAGTCCTTAGCTAGTATTGAGGCTGACGTTATCATACGAGCAAAGAATGATAAAAGCTTTGTAATAGATAGTGTTATAACTAATAAGCTAGAAAAATATAAAAGCGTATCTACACTCTCATATGTTATAGAAGAAAATGTATACTTGACATATAATAACAAGAGCTGTATTGCAAGAGTTAAGGGTGTAGACACTACTTTTGAGAAGTCCATGACTATATCTAAGGATATAAGGAGCGGTGAGGCAAAGCTACATCATGGCTCGCTATCACTAGCCTTAGTCAGTAGCCAACTTGCACAAGAGCTTGAGATTAATCCATATATGCAAGAGAAATTGCAACTTGCTTATCCAAATAGAAAATCAAGATTTGCTTTCTTTAATAAAAACTCTTTAGTAAATACATATCAAATATTCCCTAATGGCATATTTGAATTAAATAGTAAGGAAAAAAATAAGTTGCTTATAGTACCTATTGAGGTAATGCAAGACTTGCTTTCATACAAGGATGAACTATCTTATATAGAACTTAGATTTTCTAGAGATATTAAAGATAAGGCTAGCATAATCAAAGAGCTAAAAGCTAGTATTGACTCGAAATACTTGGTACAAGATAGGTATGAGCAGAACCCTAACTTATACAAGATGATGAGATATGAAAAATTAAGTATCTACATGATACTCATATTCATTATTATCATTATCTCCCTAAATATCTTTGGCAGTATATCTATGCTTATTATAGAAAAAAAAGATGATATAAAGATATTAAGAAGTATGGGGGCAACTAGCTATCTTATTAAACAAATCTTCATCTTTGAAGCTTGGCTAGTATCAATCTATGGTCTTATAATAGGTCTAATCATAGGTATAAGCCTTGTTCTTATGCAAGAAAAATTTGCTTTCATTAAGATGCCTATCAGCCATAGCAATGAGGCATACCCTATAATACTCAATTTTTCTGACATAAGTATTACCATTGCCACCATTGCCATCATCGGCTACATAATATCCCTTTTAAGCCTAACACACAAAGAATTAAGATAGCCCATTTGATTTTTCAAAAAAAGTCCACAAGTTGATTTAACTTATGGACTTTTTTATTGAGATATATTCTTATCAACTAATTCTCAGACTTAAACATTGGATCCCATGCAGGAAGCATAATTGCTTTTTGCTGTAAAAGCTTCATTATTTTCTCACTAGCATATTTCTTGTCCACAACTAATCTGAACATATAACCATCAAACCACTCATCAGTCATAATAAGATTACCTTTATAACCATTAGTTTCCCCCCAACTATTTTCCACCATCCACTTTGTAGGTTTACCATCCTTAATATCCACAGCAATCAATGTCATTGCATGACTAGATCCACTTGCTAAAGACTCTATCCTATCTTTCTTAGGCATATCAAAATTAACGCCCATTAAATCATTATAATCATAATTAGCAATATCCAGTACACCCTTTTTAGAATCTAAGAATTTGCCTACATCACAAGAAAAGTACATAGCTGTATTATCTTTTATAGACGCAATAGCCATCTCCTTAATATCCTCTATCGGCAAGTTTAAATATAGCCAATTCTGACCGTCATAAACATGCCTGTCATAATCTATCTCATAGACCTTATTATACTCTCTACTAGGATCATTCATCAACATGATATAATTATTTTCCAAATCTGCTGAAACATATTTTTTATAAAAAGATTGAGGTGTATATTTTTCTGTGCTAATCAATTTGTTATTAGAATCATACAAAGAATATTCAAAGTTTGTAGGAGGTACTCCCAAAGAAAGACTTAAGATACGGTATACTTTCTTTAAAACTTCAATCTTTGCAAGATTCATCTTTTCTAAAATAGTCTTTTCTTCCTTCTTAGACAGTTTGGACTTAGAGCCTAAAGCCTTCTCATATATTGCCCTTAATTCAATAGCTGATTTACGCAATAATGTCTTTAAAAGAAAATTCATCTGACTCGTATTATTTGAAGCATAGGTCTCAGGCATAATATCTGAAGGGACAAGACCATATTTTTCCACCAAATTAGCAACACCTGTAAACTGACCTCCATCTCCGATAGGATTTGACAATAACCATCTTACCTGTCTATCAGATACTTTCAACTTTCTTGTATCTATAATACCCTGCAAGAATAGATTAGACTTTTCCAATTGGTCATAGAAAAACACATAATTCTGTGAAAATGTAAATGAAGACAGATTATATTTATCTATCATTTTTGCCCTCATTACATTAAGACCTGTAAATAACCAGCATCTACCTGATGACTTTTGATTTGTGCGTCCCTTAGTCTTCACCTCATCTGAAAAATGCGTATCTATCATTGCGGCACGATCTGCATCTTGTGCCAAAGTAAATATTGCAGTATTATTTATTGCATTACGTAATGCCTTATCTGTCGGACTGGCAGTATATCCCTTCCTTATCTCAAGCAAGGCCTTATCATTTAAGCCACCATCAACTTGAGCATTAGCTACCAAAGGTAGCATAAAAGCTAGTGTAAATAAAAACTTTTTCATAATTTATTCTATTACATTTAAATATTTTATAATCAACTTATTATATTTACTCTTATAAATATTCATACCAAAAGCTATCCTATATATCCCCTTTACACATCATAGCCAAATCGTCTACTTATCTCCTATACACTATTCAAAATATTTTGTTCATCAACTTGCTCTATATCACTTAATTGCAATGATTGTGGAACAACACTATCTGAGGACAATTTCCTTGAATTAGCCCTAATTTTTGCATTTGAACCCCTACGAGAATTTATTCCCAAATCCTGTAACTTATATATCTTCTTGATTACAGACTGATTAGACTCCTTCAGCCTCCTCTTGCTATCTTCATAAGACTTAGAGGCTTTAGATAAATAATCACCTAACTTGTCATAAGACTCCAACCAAGACTGTATCTGAGACATAAGCTCTTCTGCTACCTTATATACATTTTCTATATTCTTTTCTTGATTATATTGTTTCCATGCCATGCTTATCATATTAAGCACAATTATGAGAGTCATATTGCTAACTATCAACACATTATTATCTTTAGCAATCTGCCACAAGCGAGGTGATTCTTCAAGCATCAAACGAAAGGCTCCCTCAACAGGAACAAACATAATGTTATAAGGCACTTTAGCCTGACCCTCTGAAAGATATGAGGCATAATCCTTTTTCTTTAATTCATCAATATGAGCAGTAATACTTGCTATATGAGCCTTTGCATAAAATTTTCTACTTTCAATATCATCTGCATTCATATAATCAACATATGAACTTAAACTCATCTTAGAATCTATAATCACAGTAGTATTATCAGGATAAAATACCATAACATCAGGTATCATAGTCTTACCCATATCAGACTTTATCTCATTCCCTTGCATATCCGTCATAACTCCCTGCGTCTGAAAATGAATACCCTCCACCATACCAGCATTTTTCAATATGTCAGCCAAAAGCATTTCTCCAAAATCACCCTGTATTTTTGCATAACCAGTAAGGGCATTTGCCAGATTTTTTGCCTGATCCCCCACATTCTTAGAACGTTGTTCCAAATCATCTATTTTCTGATTTAACTTAGCATTAGTCTCTATATTCTTGTCTTGAGACTCACGTACTATTTTAGAGAACTCTGTAAATTTATCTTGCATTGGTTTCAAGAGATCCGTAATAGCTTCAGAACTTTTCACCTTAAATATACTGCTATTCTCCAAGCTTAAAGCTTTAAAACTTTCACGCATTTGTTCCAAAAGGTTCTTCTGCTTTTCTTCCAGTTCTTTCTCATAAGACTCTCTAAGCTTAAGATTATTTGCCATAGCCTCAATCTTTGTAGTTAAGGCTACATTCTCCTGCCTTAGACCTGATATTTGTTCCAATAAAGACTGCTTTTCATTCTCAAATTCATGCCTAAGAGTATCTTCATCCACCTTTGACTGACGAAGCCATAACTCCCTATCTTCCTTATGCTTATCTAAGAGCAAATCCTTTTCTTTCTGAAAATCCAAAAATAGCTCTGACCTAATATTGACCTTTGCAAGTTCAAAATCCTGAGTTTTCTGCTCTAAAAGTCTAAGATATTTTGATTTAAGATAAATATATAAGACAAGGCAAGTTAAAATACAAGCGATTAAGATAAAACTAATTTCTACGATTCCCATATAGATTTTATAGATTTATATCAAAGATACACAATTTTATATTATTTTCTTAACTTTGGGCTATCTATCACTTATTAAATTTAGGATATATGCCAAATAAGATATTATTAATAGATGGACATGCACTCATATTTAAGACCTATTATGCTTTTTTATCAAAGCCATTAATAAATAGCAAAGGTGAAGACACATCTATCATATACGGGTTTCTAAAAACTATCTTTGAGTTAATACAAAAAGAAGAGCCTAGTCATATTGCCGTTGTATTTGACCCTCCTGGAGGCTCATTTAGAAATAGTCTATATCCTGAATATAAAGCAAATAGGGCAGAAACTCCACAAGCTATTAAAGATTGTATGGAACCATTAAGAAAACTTTGTAATGCTCTAAATATTGCAAATCTTATGGAAATAGGTTTTGAAGCTGATGATCTCATAGGTAGCATTGCCAAACAATTTGCAGATGAAAATAACAAGGTATATATGATTACCCCTGACAAGGATTATGGCCAACTGGTAGATAATAATATCTATATGTACAAACCACCTATTGCAAAAAAAGACTGGCAACTATATGACACTCAAGCTATTTGCGAGAAGTATGGAATAAAAAGTACCTCACAGATTATAGACTATCTTGCTATATGTGGAGATAGTGCTGATAATATACCGGGGGTAAAAGGAGTAGGTCCTCTAACAGCAGCTAAATTACTTCAAAAATACGATAACATTCAAAACATCTATGAGCATATAGAAGAGCTAAGCCCCAAGGTAAAAAATGCGTTCAATGCTGTTAAAGACAAGATCAATCTAGGTATACAATTAGTTACAATTAAAACTGATATTAATCTTACTTACGATATAGAGAGTCTTCAGCTAAAAGATAGCGTAAAATGGGAGGCTAAAGAGTTATTTGACTACTATGAACTGAACAGTCTAAAGAAATATCTAATAAATGTAGATGATAACCCTAATCCCGAAAAGAAAAAAACATTAAAATACGAAAGCATTGATTATCAAGAATTTATCTCACAAGCACAAAAAGTCTTAAGTTTAGACTTACACGACGATAAACTTGAACTAGCAAGCAGAAATTCTAATAATGATATAGTTCACTGCATTGCAGATTTAGAAGAATGTAAAAGCTTATTGGAAGACCCTAATATTGATAAAATATCCTTTAATATCAAGCGTATCATAAGATATTTACTAGAACACAATATTAGTCTAAATGGTAAAATTCTAGATATAGACCTTATGCAATATCTCATAAATCCGGAACAAACAAAAGAGATTAATGAGCTAAGTAAGAGCTATCTAGATATAGACCTAGATAATGACTTAAGCACTAGTGAAGAGAGCTCTAGCCTATTTAACCAAGACATAAAAATCAAGGCTTTCAATGTTGCATATTTAATGATTGCAGAAAAAATGGAGCAATCTGAATTATTTAAAAATGTATCGAAACTTTATTGGGATATAGAGAGACCTCTCATTGATGTATTGGCAAAGATGGAGTATTATGGAGTAAAAATAGATCTTTCTCAAATACATAAACTTACAAGCTCTTTAAAGACAGAGTTATATGAAGTAGAACATAGGATCAAGCTATTAGCAGAAAATCCTAAACTTAATATCAGTTCACCAAAACAAATAGGGGAATTGCTTTTTGAAAAATTAAAACTAAATGAGAATGCAAAAAAGTCTGCAAAAGGCAACTGGTCAACAGATGAGAGTAGCTTAAAATTCATTATAGACAAACATCCAATTGTTGCAGATATTCTAGAATTCAGAGAAATTAAAAAGCTAGTTTCTACATACATTGAGCCATTCATCACATATGTCTCACCATCTAGCAAGAAAATTCACACTTGTTTTAACCAAAGTCTAACTTCAACAGGCAGACTAAGTTCTTCTAATCCCAACCTACAAAATATACCCATTAGAACTGAAAGAGGTAAAGAGATTAGACGTGCATTCATTTCAAGCTTCCCCGATGGATATATCTTATCTGCTGACTACTCTCAAATAGAGCTTAGGATAATGGCAGCACTATGCAAAGATGAGCACCTAATATCAGCTTTTCAACATAATGTAGATATACATAGTGCTACCGCTGCAAAGATATATAATATTGATATAAAAGATGTTAGCCCTGAACAGAGAAGAGTTGCCAAAACTGCCAATTTTGGCATCATGTATGGCATATCAGCTTTTGGGCTTAGCCAAAGACTGGATATTAGTATATCAGAGGCAAAAAAAATAATAGATGATTATTTTAAAGCCTTTCCATCAATACAAGATTTTATTGAAAAATGCACAAAATTTGCAGAGGAACATTTATATGTAGAGACCCTATTTGGAAGAAGGAGATATATTTCAGGTATTCAATCCAAAAATAAAATACTTAAAGGTATGGGTGAAAGAAATGCTGTAAATGCACCTATACAGGGTACTGCTGCAGATATAATCAAACTTGCTATGATAAATATAGATAAGAAGATAAGCGAGTTGGGCTTAAAAAGTAAGATGGTACTGCAAATCCACGATGAACTGCTTTTTGATTGTTGCAAAGAAGAGGTGGATATAATTAAAGATTTGGTAATCAAGGAAATGGAAGGAGTCATCTCTCTATCCATACCTCTAACAGTTGAATGTAATTATGGAAAAAATTGGCTCGAAGCTCACTGATCTTAAGGATATAGAATTGATAGAACTTGCTCTTCAAGACAATTCTCAAGAAGCTTTTTCTATTTTGCACAATAGATATCAACAAGGACTTAAACTATACATAAATCGCTATGTACAAGCCAAAGAAGATATTGAAGATATTTGTATTATAAGCTTTCAAAAAGCATTTAATCAACTATCCACATTCAACAAGAATAACAAATTTTCTACTTGGCTATATACAATAGCAAGAAATACTGCATTTGACCATCAGAATAAAGAAATAGTCAGAGGTAAACTAGAACGTCAAGACATATCAAATGACAAAGGAATGACACTTGAAATAGTTGATGATAGTATTAGCCCTGAAGACGATATTATAAATCTACAAGACCACGAGTTGCTAATAAAAAGCATAGAAGGTCTACCCGACTTATATAGAGATGTCGCACAGAAATGTTTTATTGAAAATCTAGGTTACAAAGAGATCTCACAAAGTCTGAATATACCCTTAAATACTATAAAAACAAGAATTAGCAGGGCTAAAACAATGCTAATAAAAAGTATGAAAAACATAGAAGAATAAATATGCAATATATTGATTTTAAGAATTTTATAAACAAAGAGTTTATTTTAACTGAGACTCAATTTTCACAATTTGAAGCCCTTGAAGCCTTATACAAAGAGTGGAATTCACAAATAAATGTAATATCACGTAAGGATATAGAGGAGCTATATAAACATCACGTACTTCATGCACTATGTATAGCCCTATATCTAAAATTCAACAAAACTAAAATATATCATAAACTCCTAAGCGAAGGTGCCGAAATACTAGATTTAGGCACAGGTGGGGGCTTTCCAGGTATACCATTAGCGATTTTGTTCCCAAAATGCAGATTTACTCTATGCGACTCTGTCGGAAAGAAAATTATTGTAGCTAAAGCAGTTAGCAGTTCTCTTGGGCTTAATAATACAACTTGTGTACACGGCAGAGCAGAAGAACTTAAGCAAGAATTTCAATATGTAGTATCTAGGGCGGTAAGCTCTCTGGATAAGTTCTACCCATGGGTTAAAGATAAATTTACAGATAATATATTCTACCTCAAGGGTGGAGATATTATTGAAGAGTTATCCAGTCTAATGCAAAAATTCAAGCTTAATAAAAACAATGTAAGCACGTGGAAAATAGACTCTTACATAGATGATTCATACTTTATCAACAAAATGATAGTAGATATTAGCAAATAATTTTGTTTTTCTATTCAAAAAACTTAACTTTGCACTTCCTATTTGACTAATATAAATATTATAATAATGAAAAGAACATTCCAACCTTCAGTACGCAAGCGTGTTAATAAACACGGATTTCGTGAGCGTATGGCTACTGCAAATGGTCGTAGAGTTCTAGCAGCTCGCCGTCGCCGTGGTCGTAAGAAACTAACAGTCTCTTCAGAGGAAAGATTTTAGTTTAAAAGCTTAGTAACAAAACTAAGCTTTTCCTTTTTTATATAATAAACAATAAAATAAGCTTGCACTTTGTTTAAAGTTCAAGCTTATTTTATATTTCATAATTAATTTCTAGAACCTATATCCCAAGCTCATTACAGCTGATATAGTATTATATGTCTTATCATTCTGCAAATGATTAATATTCATAAAACCGTATTGAACATCAAATCCTAGCATAATATCTCTATACTCAACGCCAATACCCATTTGCAAACCTGTATCAAGAGGCTTTATCATAGACTTATCATTGCCTCCATATATAAATGAGTTATAATCATACGTCTTCTCTATCCTACTATTTTGACCAGCTATAGAAGTTTCACTTGTATCAGTTCTTCCACTTAGTCCCAAAGAGAGATAAGGTCCTAAATTAATATACAATAACAGGTCGTCTATTATCCATGAATTAACATTAAGCAATAAAGGAAGATCTATATAATTAAGATTAATATTCTTAATATTCTTAACCAAGACTGTATTAACACTTCCAAGCAATGCACTCTCTGTATAACTTTGATACACTCCCCTATGTGAATAATACACACCTCCTTGTATTGAAAGTCCTAATAACTCATCTCCAAGGAAACGATAATCTAAGGCTGCTCCAAGCTTATAAGCTGCTTTCATAGAATTTGATTCTAGTTTAGCAACACGAGAAAGACCTACTGAAGATTTAACAAGGACAAAGACATTACGCTGTCCATAAGATGCAAACACAAAACAAAATGCTAAAAATGTAGTTAAAATTAATCTTTTCATTGTATATAACATTATTTTTTACAAAAGTCAGTCTGCTAAGTTAATAAAATTTATTTAAGTCTTATATTCATAATACAATATAAGGTTATAATAACATCAGAATAATTGATAAAAAACATATAAGACTATAACTACAAACAGCAAAATTTATATAAAAATAAAAAAACAGCATTATCCCCTCTTTCTCTCACATAAATATTGTCTTATTTTTACAGAAAAACTATGGAAGATATAGACAAAGCCGCACTTATTGCCTTAAATAAAATCTTTGGATTTAATCCAAAAATTGCACATATCCTTTTGGATAGAAGTCATAAAGCCAGGGATATATTCTATACAGAGAGCAAATACTACAAGACTATTGGCTTAGAGGAAAAATATATTAAACAACTCTCTGAAAACAGCTTAGATAATGCTTATAAAGAACTTGAATATCTAAATGACAGAGGAGAAGATTTTATATCATTATTAAGTCCATATTATCCTAAGCCCCTTAAAGAATGCCCAGATGCACCAATTGGCCTATATAGCTCATCTCAAGACATTGATAACATATTTAATCCTAGTACAACTTATATAGCAATAGTCGGAAGTAGAGACTCAAGTAATTATGGAAGAAGTGTTTGTTTCAATCTAATCAAAGCTATTGCAGATAGTCATCCCAACACATGTATAATCAGTGGTTTAGCCCTAGGTATAGATAGCATTGCACATAGGAGTGCCTTAGAGAATAATCTTTCCACTCTTGCTGTTATGGCAACAGGACTAAACCTAATATATCCTTCTGAACATCAACTACTTGCAAAAGAAATAAAAGAAAGGAAAAATTCTGCATTAATAACTGATTACCCACTTGACACTCAGGCTAGACCTATTAATTTTGTTAGAAGGAATCGAATTATAGCAGGACTTTGCTCCATCTGTATAGTTATCGAGTCAAAAATTAAAGGAGGAAGCTTAATTACAGCAAGACTTGCCAATTCTTATAACAGAAATATATATGCCCTACCTGCAAGAATTACAGACCACAAATCTGCAGGTTGCAATAAACTCATAAAAGAGAATCTAGCTATACCACTAAATAGTATAGAAGAATTTATTGAAGAGCAAAACTGGTTCATGCCTAATAAAAGTAAAGAAGATATATGTCAAAACATTTATAAACAATATTCTAACAAGTTATTAGATAAAGATTTATCACTTTTAATACAAATATTTAATCTAATACAATCTGAGCAGGAAATAAATATGAATGATATATGTAAAATTCTTAATTATGAATATCCAATAGTGAGCACACTTTGCAATCTTCTTGAAAGTGATGATTATATAAGTATAGACTTAATGCAAAACTGCTATATTGATAAAAAATTTAACTAGCTTTGCCATATATTTTACTAAACACATCTTATAATACTCTATAATATGTATTTTATTGACACTCATACACACCTATATGATAAGCAGTTTGATGAAGATATAGATGAGGTTATACAAAAAGCCTTACAGGCATCTGTAAAAAAAATGCTTTTGCCGGATATTGACAGCCAAGAGAGGGCTAAGCTTTTTAGCCTAAGGGAAAAATACCCTTCTATACTTTTCCCTATGCTAGGTCTATACCCTGTATCTGTAAAAGACAACTGGGAGGACGAGTTGTCATTAATGTACGAATATATAGATAGAGATATTGTTGCGATTGGAGAAATAGGTCTAGACTACTATTACTCTAAAGAAAATGCTGGGCTACAGAAAAAAGCCTTAATAGTACAATTGGAACTTGCCAGCAAGCATAATCTTCCCGTAAATATACATTTACGAGATGCAAGTGAAGACTTTGTAAAAGTCATAAAAGAGAATAAACATTTAGGGATAAGAGGCAATCTACACGCCTTTAGTACCAGCTACGAAACTTGGAAAGAATTACAAAAATATGCAGATTTCTCTGTGGGTATAGGTGGTGTAGTGACTTTTAAAAACTCTAGACTAGGAGAAACTGTTTCAAAAATACCTTTAGATAAGATATTATTAGAAACAGATTCGCCATACCTTACACCACACCCTTATAGGGGAAAAAGAAATGACAGTTCTTATATACCTATAATTGCTGAAAAGATAGCAGATATTAAACAAATCAGCATAGAAGAATTAGCACATATTACAAGCAACAACGCTGAAAAATTATTTAAATTATAGCATAACAAAATATTTATGACAAAGTCATCACTACTACTCATATATACAGGTGGAACAATAGGTATGAAACATGATGCCGAAGAGCAGACCCTAAAGCCTTTTGATTTCAGACAAATACTAGAAGAAGTCCCAGAGTTATTAAAATTTGCCTTAAAAGTAGATACTTATACTTTCGACCCACTTATTGACTCATCTGACATTGAAGCTAAACATTGGATAGAGCTTGCTCAATTATTGAAAGAAAAATATGATCAATATGATGGCTTTATCATTTTACATGGCACTGATACTATGGCTTATACTGCCTCTGCCCTAAGTTTTATGCTAGACGGCTTGAGCAAACCTGTTATTTTAACAGGCAGTCAGCTACCTATTGGTGTAGCGAGAACAGATGGTAAGGAGAATCTCATCTCATCAGTAGAAATTGCATCTGCTAAAGACAATGACGGTCACCCACTTGTACCTGAAGTTTGCATCTATTTTGATTCACTATTAATGAGAGGTAACCGTTGCATAAAGGTTAATGCTGACATCTTTGCAGCCTTCCAATCACCTAATTTTCCCCCTCTTGCAAAGGCGGGGATAAATATTAAATACTATGAGGAGTATATAAGAAAGCCACTTGATTGGTACCAAAGCCTATCTATAAACACAAAGCTTGATACAAGAGTGGGCATATTGAAAATCCATCCAGGTATAACAAAAGAAGCAGTAAAATATTTTCTAGAGATATCTCACCACAGGGCCATAATCTTAGAAACATATGGAGCGGGAAATGCCCCTATGAAAGAATGGTTTATACAACTTATCAAAGAAGCCAATATGTCTGGCAAAATATTACTTAATGTAACTCAGTGCCTTGCCGGAAAAGTAGACATGAATATTTATGCAAATGGCAAGGCTTTGTCTAAATGTGGAGTTATAAACGGCTATGACTCTACTACGGAAAGTGCTTTAGCAAAATTATTCTACCTAATGGGAAAAACAGAGGATAATGAGTGGGTCAAGACTATGCTTATACGCAATCTTAAAGGTGAAATATCTAAATAAAACTTGATTTATAAATTTTTATTGTTAAATTGCAAAATATTTGTAATATCTAGTCTTATACTAGTTATTAGAGAAATAAACTAAAATTATTAATAAACTAATATTCAAACACTCAAAAACAATTATGAAAAAGTTTTTCATGTTTTTGGCAGTTTGTGGCATTATGGCCATCACAGCAAATATTGCGACTGCCCAGGAAAATCAAGAAACAGCTGATTCTTCAGCTACAGAACAAGTAGCACAGGCACCTCAAAGCCTTAATGATCTAACAGCTTCAGCAGAGGAAGTTCCTCTTCACCAAGAGCTAAAGACTAAATTTGTCCAGGGTGGTACAGGCTTCATGTCATTTATTGTACTATGCCTTATCTTAGGTCTAGCATTAGCTATTGAGCGTATTATCTATCTTTCATTCTCAAAGACCAACACTAAAGCTCTTCTTAAGAAGGTTAATGAGGCTCTTGAGAAAGGCGGTATTGAAGCAGCAAAAGATGTTTGCCGTAACACAAGAGGTCCAGTAGCAAGCATTTTCTACCAAGGTCTTCTACGTTATGACCAAGGTATTGATGTTGTTGAAAAGACTGTTGTTTCTTATGGCTCTGTACAAATGAGTCTAATGGAAAATGGCTTGTCTTGGATAGGTCTATTTATCGCACTAGCTCCATCACTAGGATTCTTAGGAACAGTTATCGGTATGGTTAAGGCTTTCGACGCAATCGAGGCTGCTGGTGATATATCTCCTAACATCGTTGCAGGTGGTATGAAAATCGCCCTTATTACAACTGTTGCAGGTCTTATCGTTGCGATGATTCTTCAAATTTTCTACAACTACATCGTTTCTAGAATTGATGCTCTAACAATAGATATGGAGGACTCATCAATATCTCTAATCGACACACTTGTAAAATTTAAGAAATAAGACTTTTAAGAATAGTATAACATGTACAAAATAATTGCAAAATCATTATTCTGGATTATAGCAATCATCAGTGTTGCAATCACTGTTTGGGGCTTCATGGGAGCTTTTGAACAG